>DATMVU010000033.1:0-43978 GCA_035562875.1 Actinoplanes sp.
CCGGGCCGATGACCGTCGCTGAGGAGTCCGGGGAATGGGCCGGGTCGCCGATCGTCGAGGTGCAGCCCCGGCCCCGGGCGGGCGTGGTGCGGCTGCCGGGTGAGGTGGCCGAGTTGATCGATCGGCCGGAGTTCGCGGTGCTGTCGACGGTGCAGCCGGACGGCAGTGCCCAGCTGTCGGTGATGTGGGTGGGGCGGGACGGCGACGAACTGGTGATGGCCACGAAGGCCGGCCGTCGCAAGGTGCGCAACATCGAGCGGGATCCACGGGTGACGGTGCTGCTCTACGACCGGGCGCGGCCGGCCCGGTATGCCGAGATCCGGGGGACCGCCCGGGTCACCGGTGAGGACGCGCACGCCCTGGTCGACGGGCTGGCCCGGCGGTATACCGGGGCCGTGCACGAGCGGGGCGGCGAGCAGGAGGAGGCGGCCCGGGTGGTTCTGCGGATCACCCCCGAACGGGTGCTGTTCGTGGCATGAGCGAGGTTCTCGACGAGGCCGCCGGCCGGGTGGTGGCGTGGGCGGCGGGACGACCGGCCCGGGCCGGTGCCCGGCGGGTGCTGGCGGTGGAGGGCCGGTCGGGGTCGGGCAAGACGACACTGGCGCGGGCGGTGGCGGCCCGGCTCGCGGCGCCACTGATTCACATGGATGACCTGTACGCCGGGTGGGACGGTCTCGATCGGGGGGTCACCGCGCTGCGGGACTGGGTGCTGGTGCCGCTGGCCGGGGGACGGCCCGCGGTGTGGCGGCGCTGGGACTGGGCGGCCGGGGAATACGCCGAGGAGCATCCGGTGCCGGACAGCGACTGGCTGGTCGTCGAAGGCGTGGGTGCCGGCGGGCGTGTGGTCCGGGCGTACACCAGCGGCCTTGTCTGGGTGGACAGCCCCACGGTGATCCGCAAGCGGCGCGCCCTGGATCGGGACGGGCCGACCTATGCCCCGTATTGGGCCCGGTGGGCCCGGCACGAGGACGCGTTCTACGCGGCCGAACAGGTCCGTGAGAACGCGGATCTGATCATCGAGAACGCTGGGGAGAACTGATGAGGATCCGCCTGAACGGGCTGCGGCAGTCGACCGTCGGCCACACCGCGATCGGCCTGTGGCGGCATCCGGACAGTCAGGCCCACCGCTACCGGGACCTGTCCTACTGGGTGGAGACCGCGAAGATCCTGGAACGCGGTCACTTCGACGCACTGTTCGTGGCGGACGCGCTCGGGCCGCTCGACGTCTACCAGGGCAGTGTCGACGCGGCGCTGCGGGACGGCATCCAGACCCCGACCGACGATCCGCTGCTGCCGATCAGTGCGATGGCCGCTGCCACCGAACACCTCGGTTTTGCGGTGACGGTCTCCTCGACATACGAGCTGCCGTACGCGTTCGCCCGCAAGATGACCACCCTCGACCACCTGACCGGTGGCCGGATCGGCTGGAACATCGCCGACTACCAGCGGTACGCCAGTGTGGAAGGCGCCCTGGCCCGCTGGAGTGCCCTGATGCACATCGATCTGTCCGCACTCGATTGGGATCAACCGTTGGAGTACGTGGAGACAGACGGTATCCGTGGCATGGTCGAACTGTTCACCACCCTCGACCCGTCCCGCACGTGGACGCCCCGCGCCATCGCCGAGTTCGTCGGTGTCGGCGGCGGCGGCCCGGTGATCGTCGGCAGCCCCGCCACCGTCGCCGACGAGCTGGAACGCTGGGCCGACGAGTCCGGTGTGGACGGCTTCAACATCGCCGACCCGGTCCCGCCGGTCACCTTCCGCGACTTCGTCGACCTGGCCGTCCCCGAGTTGCAGCGCCGCGGCCTGGTCCGCACGTCCTACGACGGCCCGACACTGCGGGAGAACCTCTACGGCCCCGGCCAGACCCGAGTCCGCGACGACCACCCGGCCGCCGCGTACCGCTTCAGTTGATCGGCGCGCCGGACGGGGGATGTCCGCTGACGTCACGCCGGGTGAAGTCGCAGTAGGGCGTCACCCGGGTGCGGGCTACGTCGATGCCGGCCGGAATCTGATGACGTTCGGAGATCCGCGCGTCGTAGCCGGGTATCGCGCAGCTGCCGGTGCCGTTTCCCGGGTCGAGGGCGCCGCCCACCACCGCACCGGCCCGGTTGAAGAAGACCGCGGAGGCTCCCCGGGGCAGCAGTTCGCGGCACGAGGCAGTGGTCACCGAGAACCGGATGGTGCCTTCGTCGGAGCCGGGAGCGTCCCGGTCGACGGTCACCGGCCCGGCGACGAACGGCGGGAACGCGGACGCCGTCTCCGCCCCCAACCACCGGGTCGGCCCGAGGACGATGTCGAACTCGGCAATCTTGATGGGTTTGTCGATCGGGTTCACATCGAGACGGAGCCCGACCAGCGAGGCGACGGCCACCTCCTCGCCGGGCCGGATGACCGGGACCACGATGGTCAACTGGCGGGTGCTCCACTCGTGTACCGGGTCGTTCCCCTGAACGTCGGCCAGACGGAAGACGACAGTGGTCCGGTACGCGATACTGCCGCTGGTGTTTCGCACCAGGCCGCCGAGGCTCAGGTGGTCGCCGCCGCCGGTGGCGCTGAACCCGTGATCGGTCACCTCCAGACCGCCGCCACCCGGAGCCTGCCCGGCCGGTCCCTCGGCGCCGGCCGGAGCGGCGCTCGGAACGGCACAGGCCGGCGGCTCAGGCGATGACGGGGAACTGTCGCAAGCGGCGACGAGCCCCCACAGCAGGACCGAACACAGGACGGTCCGCAGAGTCGGCCGGTAGGGGGTCTCAGCCATAGATGTGATCCTTCAGCGTGCGGATACCGGCGAACTGGTCCCGGATGAGCAGGGTGGCGGCTGTGCGGAACTGTTCGGCGAAGTCGGCTTCGGTGAGGACGCCGAGAGTCCCCGGCGTGATGCGGATACGCCACGACTCCATACCGCGCACCTCGATGGTGATCCGTCCGTCGGCCGACCGGCCTTCGGCGACGAACTCCTGTCGCAACGCGGCATACTCCTTCTCCCGCCGTCCGATCGGTGGCGGGTCTTTCGTCACCGTGCGCCCGAAGGCGGTGCTGAGGGCGGCGTAGTACCGGCGGACGTACTCGGCTCGCATCATTCGGGCCAGCGAGACGAGATGGTGTTCGAGAACGGACTCGTCGACCCGGTCGTAGTAGCCGGGCCGGAACGTGAGAACGACCTGGTCGTGATCGTGCAGGTGGCCGGTCACGGCTCCACCGGCAACCGAGACGCTGAACTGCATTCGGGCCAGTAGTTCGGACAGTTCGCTCATCGCCGGTTGCCCAGTTGTTCCCGTGAGAGAACGTCACCCGCGACGGCATCGGCCAGCCTGGGCCGTGGTGCCACGAACAGCTCCGGGTTTCGATCCATCGCCGCGCTCGCAGCGGCGAGCGCTCCGGCGATCTTCTGTTCACTCGACCGGATCTGGGACAGCGTCTCCATCACTGCCCGGCGGGTCTGTTCGATGACGACCTCGGCGGTCTCGCCGTGATAGGTCGTCTCCTTCTCCGGGTCGAGCTGGTGTGCGGCGACCACCTGGGACGCGGCGCCGACCGCCGTCACCGTGGTCGCGACCGTCAGCGCAGCCAGGGAGGTTCCCGCCGAGATGGGGACCGCCGCCACCGCAGCTACCGAGGCGATGACGGTGAAGGTCATCGTCCAGGTGTTCTGACCACAGTGGTCCATGTTGTCGAGTGCGTTCAGCGTGTCGTGGGCGATCTTGTCGATGTCCGTCCGGGCGTTCACCCACATCTTCTGCTGGGCGCGCAGAGCGTTGGAGAGCACCGCGCAGTTGATGAACTGATTGGTCACCAGTGCGGGGAAGGTGTTGATGAATTCGCTGCGGAACCGATCGGCGGCGCCACCGTTCCATGATTCCAAGTACGCTTCGGAAGCGCCGATCAACGACAGGAGGCGGTTCGCGTAATAGACGTCACCGCTGATCGGATCGTCCGTGTCCCGCCCCAGAGATAGTGTCTTCATCGCTTGATTGACACCGTTGATCAACGAGTCGAACGAGGCCGGATCGGGCATCATCGTGAACGGTTCGAATAGTGCCGGGACGTCGGCGAAGCTCGCTCTGATCCCGGCTCGTGCCGCGGCTTCGCCGGGAACCTCGTTGATCGGTGGCTGGCCGGGCACGAGCTCCGGCCGGACGCCGTGCTGGACGTGCGCGGCGGAGATCGCCTTCCGCTGGATCTCCTGTGCGTGCTCCATGAGTTGTTCGAAACTCACCACAGCCCCCGGCCGGTCAGATCGTGATGCCGGGATCACCACGGTCGGCGACCACCGCCCGGAGGGACTCGGCGGCTTCCGCGTCGGTCTTCTCGTAGACGGCGACGGCCATGCACAGGACGGCTCCGGTGTCCTCCAGGCTGGACCGCGTCTGGTTGAGGGCATCGGCGACCTGGTCGCGCAGGTCGCGCCAGTAGTCGTGGACGACACCGAACGTGCCGCCGCCGAAGACGTCCGGCCGCCGGAAGGCTGCGGCCAAGCCCCGCTCCGTCGCATCCAGGGCGTTCACTGCGATGGAGTACTGCAGAGCGACGGATGGGTAGTTTTCCTTTCCGGCTTTCAGTAGTTCGTAGAGATCAACGCCGAGATTGTCATCGATCGCCATTGTCGCCCCGTTCGCCAGGTGGCCTCCTGGTGCCGACTCTACCGATCCCGTCAAATGTCATCCGTCAATGCGAATGTCACTCGCTTTGCTGTCTGACCATTTCCGGTCATTGTTTCCGGGGCTCCAGCAGGACCACGGTGAGCTGCCGGTGGTCCCACCGTCCGGTCACCTGGTAACCGGTGCTGAGCAGGGTCCGCTTCGCCGGTGACATGTCGCGGAGCGGGTCGGGGGCGTTGTCGGGGCGGAGGATCCAGATCCGGGGTGGGGTGCCCAGGCAGGCGGCCGGATCCGCACACTCGCGGGCCGTCAACCGCCCGTCGACACGTTGCGGGACGACCGCCAGGACGTCCGGGGGCCGGGGCGTAGGAACGTACCGTTCGTAGATGTCGCGGGCCACCCAGGGCTGGGTCGGATGGCTGTCCGGGAAGACGACGACGTCGCCGTCCCGCTGCTGGCCGCCGATCACCTCGGCGGCCCGGCGGGAGTCCTGGCCGTGTCCGGCCGGCCCGCGGATGTCCACCTGGGACGGCCAGCCGAGGGCGGCGATCACGGAGACCGCGATGACAGCGGGCAGCCGGCCGGCCCGGGCCGCGCCGGTCGCGGCGAGCACCACCAGGGCGGGCAGGGCGATCAGCACATACCGGGGCACCCATACCCCGGCGACGGTTCCGGCGGCCAGCAGGAGCACCGGCGGCACCAGAGCGGCCCCGGCGACGGCGATCCGCACCGGGTGGCGGACGACTTCGGCGACGGCGTTTCGCACCGGGTGGCGGCCGACTTCGGCGACGGCGTTCTGCACCGGGTCGCGGCGTGTCCCGGCGACGGCCAGTGCCAGCAGCAGGCCGCCGGTGACCCCGGTGAGCAGGAACTGTTCCGGGAGCAGGCGCAGGGTGGCCAGGCTGACCCGGCCGATCCAGGCGACCTGGCCGGTCTGCCCGGCCGCCATCACACCCAGGCCGATCGCGGGCAGCGCGCCGGCCAGGGCGGCGGGCGCCCACATCCGCCACAGCCGCCATCCGGCCACGGCGTGCCCGGCGAGCATCAGCAACGCGCTGAGCGGATGGCACAGGCCGGTCAGTGCGACGGCCGCCGCATAGGCGGCGGCCCGCGGCGGGGACGGCCGGTCCCGGAGGCGGAGCAGGGCGAGGAGGGCGAGGGCGGCGAAGAGCATGACTGCGGCGTACGGCCGGGCCTCCTGCGCGTACCGGGACGTCACCGGCAGCACCGCGAACAGCAGCCCGGCGATCAGCCCGGTGGTGTCCCCACCGGCCCGTCGCCCGAGCGCCACGACCACCACGCTGGTCAGCACCGCCGCCACCAGCGACAGCCGGCGTGGGCCGTCCGGGGCGAGGACCTTCACCACCGCGTAGTACGGGGTGAGCACCGCGTCGACGGAGCCGGCCAGCCGCCACAGCTGATCCCCGGCGAGGCGGGTCGCGCCCCAGGTGGCCAGTTCGTCGGTCCAGAGGGCGGGCCGGTTCAGCGCCCACCCGCCTAGTGCGGCGGTGACCGCCGGAGGCGCCGCCCACACGAGGGCGGGTCTCACACGGGGGTCAGTCGCACGCGGGCGGCGAGTTCGGTGATCGCCTCGTGGCGGCCGGTGCCGAGGCCGTGCCGGGTGACGTTGAGGGCTCCGGCGGCGGCTCCCATCCGGACCGCCTCGTGCAGGTCGCCGCCGCCGGCCAGGACGGTGGCGGCGGCCGCGGTCATCGAGTCGCCGGCGCCGCGATGGTCGACCACCTGCAGGGCCGGCATCTCGACCTGGAACGGCTCGCCGTCGAGCAGGGCGATGCCGGGCTGGTCGGCCCGGCTGATCAGCACCGATCCGGTGCCTCTGTCCCGCAGTGCACGGGCGGCTTCGATCAGGGATCTGTCGCTGTCGTCGGGGGCCAGGCCGTCGTCGATCAGCTCCTCGTGGCTGACCTTGAGGAAGGTGACGCCGCCGTCCAGGACCGAGGACAGGTGGTCGCCGGAGAGGTCGGCGACCACCCGGCAGCCGTGGGTACCGAGGTCGGCAGCGAGCCGCCGGTACACCTCGGCCGGGACCACGCCGGGGGCGGCCGGTCCACTGAGGATGCTGACGTCGGCGCGCAGGCCTTCGGCGAGGGCGGTGCTGTACAGCTCGTCCAGGTCGTGTCGGCCGAGCGGCTCGCCGGCGAATTCGGCCACGGTGTCCCGGCTGCCGTCGCGGCGGTCGTGTACATACCAGCCGCTGCCACTGTGACGCTGCACCGTTCGTACCGTGATGTGCTCTCGTTGCATCAGAGCGGCGACCACGTCACCTATCTCCCCGCCGACGGCCGCGCAGAGAGTGACGTCGGCGCCCAGCCCGGCGCACATCCGGGCCTGCCAGATGCCCTGCCCGCCGGGGTGCACGTGCAGTTCCGGGGTGTCCCCGGAGTGCTGTTCGATGGTCACGGTGAGTTGAGGGACCGGCGCGAAGATCATTACCGTCGGCATACGCGCCGGTTACCCGTTCAGGATCGGATCAACCCTTCACCGCTCCGGCGGTGATGCCGGCGACGAAGTGCCGCTGCAGGAACGCATAGGCCAGGATCATCGGCAGCGACGCCACCACCACCCCGGTGAAGAGCAGCGGATACTCGGTCAGGTACTCGCCCTGGAAGTCGAGCAGTGCCAGCGGCAGCGTCCGTTTCGCCGGATCGTCGATGAAGAGCAGGGGATACAGCAGATCGTTCCAGTGCATGACGACCAGGAAGATCGCGGTGGCGGCGATGCTCGGATAGGAGACCGGCACCGCGATCCGCCAGAACGTCGCCCACGGCCCGGCCCCGTCGATCTCGGCGGCCTCGTACAGTTCGCCGGGCAGGGTGCGCATGAACCCGGCCAGGATGAAGACCGCCACCGGCAGCGTGACCACGATGTTGACCAGGATCAGCCCGGTCAGGCTGTTGCGCAGGCCGAGCCGTTCGAACTGCACGTACTGCGGGATCATGATCGCCTGAGCGGGCACCGCCAGTCCCAGCGCGAAGATCCCGAACAGGATCCGGGACTGCCACTTCGGCAGCCGGGCCACCGCGAACGCGACGAGACTCCCCAGCAGCAGCGTCACCGGCACGGAGATCAACACCACGAAGAGCGAATTGCCGAGTACGCCGAGCAGGCCCTGTCCGGTGAGGACCGTGGTGTAGTTGCCCAGCGTCGGGTTGACCGGCGGCCCGAACGGGTCGGCGAACAGGTCCGGTGTGGTCTTGAAGCTGCCGCCCACGATCACGACCAGCGGCACCACGATGAGCAGCGAGTAGATGCCGAGAACGGCCCGCCTGATCATCGGTGCACCGCCTTTCCGGCCCGGTTCTGCAGCCAGGTGACGAGGGCGATCGCGGCCATGAAGACGATCGATTCGGCGGCCGCGTACCCGAGTTGCGAATTGGCGAACGTGCTGTAGATGCGGGTGGCCAGCACGTCCAGCCCGGCCCGCGGCGGATTGCCGGCCAGGCCCAGGATCAGATCGAAGGCCTTGAAGGATTGAAGCGTGGTGTACGCGATGACCAGCGTGGTCGCCGGCGCCACCATCGGCCAGGTCACGTGCCGGAACTGCTGCCAGCGCCCGGCCCCGTCGGTCTTCGCCGCGTCGTACAACTCCTCCGGGATCTGGTTGATCCCGGCGATGTAGACGACCATCATCTGCCCGGCGTGGAACCACACCTGCGCGACAGCCACCCACAGGATCGCCGTCGACTCGTCACCCAGGTAGGCCGACTTCCACGAGTCCAGCCCGACCAGGTCGAGCAGGTTGTTGGCCAGCCCGAAGTTCGGGTCGTAGACGAACTTCCAGATGAACGCCACCGACACCGACGACAGCACGGTCGGCAGGAAGAACAGCGCCCGCAGGAACGTCGACGCCCGCGACCGGGCGGCCAGCAGCACCGCCAGCAGCAGTGCCAGGGCGGTCTGCCCGATCACCACCGCCAGCAGGAACTTCAGGTTGTTGGTGAGCGCGTTGCGGAACAGGTCGTCATCGGAGACGACGTCGGTCAGGTTGGCGAGCCCCACCTCGGTGAAGGTGGGGCTGTACCCGTCCCAGTCGGTGGTCGCGTACCGCAGGCCCTGCACGGCGGGAAGCAGGAAGAATCCGCCGTACAGGACCAGTGCGGGTGCCGCGAAGAACCAGAGCTTGAACTTCATCTCTTCTGGTCGATGACCTTCTGGGCCTCCTCGGCCGCCTGCTCCGGGCTCTTGCCCCCGGCGACGGCGACGGTGGCGTTCTCGACCGCGCCGCGGATGTCCAGGTTGGTGAACTGGAAACGGGGCGCCAGGGCGGTCTTCCTGGTCAGCCAGGGGGCGAGCGCCTTCAGGTCGGCGTTGGTGTACTCGACGTCCTTGACCGTCACGTGCTGGCTCGTGCCGTTGGCGTAGACACCGGCGACCGCCGGGTCGGACAGGTGCTCGATCCAGGCGCGCGCGTTGTCCTGTTTGGCGGACTTGCTGTTCACGCCCAGGATGAAGGTGGCGTTGAAGACACCCTCGTACTTGGCCTTGTCCGCGGTCGTGGTGATCGGCGCGAGCAGGTCGACCGGGAACGTGGCCCCCAGCTTGCGGACCCCGGACACCTGGAACGAGCCGGTCGCCAGCAGCGCCGCCTTTCCCTGGGCGAACAGTGCGAGCGCGGCGTCGGAGCTGGTGCCGGTGGCGCTGTCCTGGAAGTACGGGCGCAGTTCGGCGTACTGCTTGAGCACGGTCAGGAACCAGTCGTCGGTCACCTTGAACTCGCCGGTCTCGATCTTGCCGAGCGCGTCGTCGGTGGGCGCGTTGTTGACGACCATGATGTTCAGCAGCTGACCGGCGTTCGCGGCGTCGCCGCCCGGCCACGCGATCGGGGTCACACCCTGCGACTTCAGCTTGTCGGCCAGGGCCAGGAAGCCCTGCCAGTCCTTCGGGGCCTCACCCAGGCCGGCCTTGCTGATCAGGTCGGTGTTGGCCAGGGGGGTGTTGAACACCAGCTGGTACGGCACCCCGTACTGCTTGCCGCCGGTGGCGCCCGCGGTGATCAGCGACGGCTCGTACTTCGACAGGAACGACTGCCCGGTCAGGTCGGTGGACACGCCCGCCTTGGCGATGTCCAGGAACTGGGCGCCCCGGAACGCGGTGAACGCGTCACCGATCGAGCCACCGCGCAGCTTCTGCAGGGCGGTGCTCTGGTAGTCGTTGGACGGTGAGATGTCCTGGCGTACCGCGACGCCCTTGCTCTTCTGGAACTCGGTGATGATCTGCTCGAACACCTCCTTGTCCTCGGCGCGCCAGTGGGCGAAGGAGAGGTCCCCGCTGGTCTCCGCCTTGGTTGCGGAATCTCCGCCCGGCCCGGCGCAGGCGGCCAGGAACGAGGCGGCACCCGCGCCGGCGGCGAGTTTCAGCAGGTTACGACGGCTATATGTGGTCACTGTGATCAGGCTCCTGACAGGAGGCCGCGGCGGCGCAGCTCGGGCAGCAGGCCCTCACCGGCGTGGTAGGCCTCTTCGAGGTGGGGGTATCCGGAGAGGATGAACTCGTCGATGCCGATGGCGTGGTACTCGGCGATCCGGTCGGCGACCTCGGTGTGGCTGCCGACCAGGGCTGTTCCGGCGCCGGGACGGACGAGTCCGACCCCAGCCCATAGATTGGGATAGATTTCCAAGCCTTCGCGTGTGCCCCCGTGCAGGGCGAGCATCCGCTGCTGGCCGACCGAATCCGCCTGCCGCAGCGAGGCCTGAGCCTTGGCGATCTGCTCCGGGGTCAGGGCGTCCAGCAGCGCGTCCGCCTCGGCCCACGCCTGCTTCGACGTGTCCCGGGTGATCACGTGCATGCGGATCCCGAACCGGCCGGTGAAACCGAGCGCGCGCAACGCGGCCACCTTCTCGGCCACCGCGGCGGGTGGCTCACCCCAGGTCAGGTAGACCTCGGCGTGGTTCGCGGCGACGTCGAGCGCGGCCTTCGACGAGCCGCCGAAGTAGATCGGCGGGGCGTCGAAACGGCGCGGTGCGAACGCCCCGGCCACCTTGAAATGGTCGCCCTCGAAGTCGAACGGGCCCTGCCAGGCGCCGCGCAGCACGGTCAGGAACTCGTCGGTACGGGCGTAGCGCTCGTCCTTGCCCAGCCAGTCGCCGAACCGCTGTTGCTCGGCCGCGTCGCTGCCGGTGACGATGTTGAGCATCAGCCGGCCGCGGGAGATCCGCTGGAAGGTGGCGGCCATCTGGGCGGCCAGCGTGGGGGAGAGCGAGCCGGGGCGGAACGCCACCAGGAACCTCAGTGTGCTGGTCTCGCGGGCGATGGCCGCGGTGGTCAGCCACGCGTCCTCACACCAGGTGCCGGTCGGGGTGAGCACACCGGTGAAGCCGGTGCGCTCGGCGGCGCGGGCGACGTCGATCAGGTAGTCGATGTCCGGCTCGCGCAGCGCCGCACCGTCGGTGTGTGTGCTCCGGCCGCCACGATCGTCGACGCCGACGATGGACCGGCTGTCACCGGTCGTGGGCAGGAACCAATGCAGGACCACGGGCATGCCGGGAAATATATGTGCACAACTCCTATCGATCAAGGAGGCTAACTAGAATATGTGCACGTTCTCACACGGCGGGACGGGAGCCGCGCCCGCGGCCCCCGTCCCGTGGTGATCCGTCGATGCCGTCAGACGCCCGTCAATGCCGGTCGGGCAGCAGCCAGCGCACCCGGCGCACCAGTTCGCCGGTGTTCACCGGTTTCGGCAGGTACTCCTCGGCCCCCGAGACGAACGCCAGCTCGATATCGGTCTCGGTCGCCCTGCCACTCAACATGATCACCGGAATCTCGGCGGTGCTCGGCTCGGCGTGCATCTTGTAGCAGACGCTCAGCCCGTCCAGCCCCGGCATCGCGATGTCCAGCACCACCAGGTCGGGAAGCGCCTCGTTGACGATCGTCAGCGCGGTACAGCCGTCTCCCGCCGTCGTGGTCCGGTACCCGGCCATCTGCAACTTGAAGGTGACGAGATCGCGCACGTCCTCGTCGTCATCGACCACGAGCACGAGCTGCCCGGTGCCGGTACGGGGGAGAACAGGGGCGATGTCCATCATGGCCGTCATGGGAGTCTCCGGTCCTCAGGTGTGGGCGGCGCTGCCGCTCCAGTTGTGACCCGAGACATCGGCCCCGCTCAGGCGCCGTCCAGGTAAACGACGGTTGCCGAACGGTTGCGCCTCAGCTCCCCGCCGGAACCGCACCGCCCACCGCCCCGCCATCGCCGCCCACCGGCCCGCTGCCGCCAGCCGCCGGGTCGCCAACGCCGACTACCGCCCCGCCGCCGCCCACCGGCCCACTGTCGGCCACCGGCACGTCGCCGCCAGCCGCCGGGTCGCCTCCGCCGACTACCGGGACACCCGGCTCGGCTGAGGCTGGGCAGGGATCGGCATGGCGGGAGCGGCCGAGGCTGGAGGAGGGGTCGGCATAGCGGGAGCGGCTGGGATGCCGGGAGCGATCGGGATGGCGAGGGCGGCAGGGGCGCCGCCGCCGGCTGGGATGGTGGGAGATGCCTGGACGTCGGGGACGTCGGGGACGTCGGGGACGTCGAGGGCGGCGGGGATGTCGGGGGTGGCGGGAGTGCCGGGAGCGGCTGGGATCTGCGCCTGGCGGGCCGTGACCGCGCGTTCCGGGCGGCTCCGGCCGAGGAAGGTGACCGTCCAGCGGATCAGGGCGCTCGCCCGGTTGCGGCCCTTCGGCAGGTAGGCCCAGTGCACACCCAGCCAGAGCAGCCAGCCGAACAGCCCGCTGAGCCGCAGCCCGCGCAGGTCGGCGACGGCGGAGAAGCGGGACACCGTGGCGATGTTGCCCTTGTCTAAGTAGCGGAACGGTTTCCCGGCGGGCCGCCCGGCCAGCCGGCCCCGGATGACCCGGCCCGCGTAACCGCCGCCCTGGATCGACACCTGGGCCACCCCGGGCAGCCCGTCCAGGCTCATCAGGTCGCCGACCACGAAGATCTCCGGGTGCCCGGGAACGGTCAGGTCCGGCTGGACCAGGATCCGGCCGGCCCGGTCGGTGGGCGCCCCGGTGGCGTCGGCGATCCGGCGGGCCAGCGGCGCGGCTGTCACGCCGGCACTCCACACCTTGGTCATCGCCTCGATCCGCTCGTCACCGGCGACCACCCCGGTCGCGTCCACGTCGGTGACCCGGGTCGCGGTCCGTACCTCGACGCCGATCCGGCGCAGCCGCCGGGTGGCCGCCGCCGACGACTGCGGGGAGAAGGTGGGCAGGATCCGGTCGACCGCGTCGACGAGCACGATCCGGGCCTGCCGCGGGTCGATCCGGCGGAACTCGCCGGGCAGCGTGCGGTGGGCGATCTCGGCGATCTGGCCGGCCAGCTCGACCCCGGTGGGGCCGGCGCCGACGACGACGAATGTCATCCAGCGGGCGGTCTCGGCCGGGTCGGTGGCGAGCTCGGCCATCTCGAAGGCGGTGAGGATCCTCGACCGCAGCTCGACCGCGTCGTCGACACTTTTCAGGCCGGGGGCGTACGCCGCGAACCGGTCGTTGCCGAAATACGACTGGGCGGTGCCCGCCGCCACGATCAGCGTGTCGTAGGGCACCTGGTAGGGCTGTCCGCCGGGGGCTGTCGCGGTGACCGTGCGGCCGGCCACGTCGACGTCGGTGACCCAGCCGAGCCGCACCTCGGTGTTCGGCTGCCCGCGGAACAGCTCGCGGACCGGGGTGGACACCTCGCCGGGCGACAGGACACCGGTGGCGACCTGGTAGATCAGCGGCTCGAAGACGTGGTGGTTGGTCCCGTTGATCACGGTGACGTCGGCGGGCGCCGTCCGGAGTGCCTTCGCGGCGTACTTGCCGCCGAAGCCCGCGCCGACCACGACGACCCGGTGCCGTGCCTGTCCACTGATGCCGATCATCTCGATCACGCTCCTCGTTGCATCCAGTAGAACCCGGGAAAGGGGGCCGGAAGTCCTTCGCGAAGCGCGATGATGCTCACCGCCCGGAGCTGTCACAAAACGGTGGGCGACCTTGTCTCGGAGGACATTTCACGATGAACCGTCCCGGGAATCGGTCATCGGGGCTGACAATAGGGGCTAAAGGGTCACACCCGGATAACGAGGCGAGCCGATGAGACTTCCGATAGCCGTGCCACCCGCTGTCGGGTATGCGGTGCTCTACGCGGTCGCCGTCCTGGCCGCGACCGGGTCCACACTCGGTGACGACCCCGGCGACCAGATGATCTGGCCGGCCTTCGGTGTCGCCGCGATGTGGCTGGTGATGAGCCGGGACTCGCTGTGGCGCTGGGCCGAGACCGGCGGGATCGGTGTGCTGACCGTGCTGATGCTCGCGCTGGTCGGCACCGATCCGCTGGTCGCCGTGGTGGAGGGCGTGGCCGCGATGCTCGGGGCGACGGTGTTCGCGTTCGCCGTGGCCCGGTGGCTGCCCACGCTGCAACCGCCGGAACAGCCCGGCTCGCCGCTGTCGAAACTTCTCGGCCTGTGGTGGCTGATGGCCTGCGCCGCGCTCGCCGCGCTCGCCGGGACCGTCCTGCGCACTCTCGGCGGCCTGGTGGTCGTCGCCGACTGGGCGTTCTCACTGCCGGGCGCCGCCGCGCTGGTGGTCCGGGACACCGTCTCGGTCCTGGTCTTCGGCTCGATCACCCGGCTGGTCGCCGGTCTGCTCGCCGGGCAGCGGCATCCGGCCGGTGCCTTCGGGACCGCCCGCCGGCTGGAGGCGGCCGGGGTCTTCGCCGTCTCTACGGCCGCCTACTGGGCGGTCTTCAGCAGCAGCCAGGCCGCCCTGCCGATCGGGTTCGTGCTGATCCCGCTGACCGTCTGGGCCGCGGTGCGGATGCCCACCCCGATGGTCATCCTGCACGCCGCGATCTTCAACTGCACCGCCCTGCTCTACACCGTCGGCGGTCACGGCCCGTACGCGGTGGTGGGTGACGTCGACCTGCGGGCCATGCTGATCCAGGTCTACTCCGGCATCCTGGCCACCGTCGGCCTGGTCCTGGCGATCAGCCGGGACGAGCGGGAGACCCTGATCCACCGCCTGAAGGACTCCGAGCAGGAGGCCACCGACAAGGCCACGATGATGACCACGGTGGTCAACTCGATGACCGAGGGCCTGGCCATCCTCGACCACACCGGGAGGTTCGTGCTGCGCAACCCGGCCGCCACCCGCCTGCTCGGCGCGGCCAGCGCGGTCACCGGCGAGGTCGCCCTCGGCAGCGACCACGGCTTCTTCCGCCCGGACGGCAGCGAACTCTCCGACCAGGACCTGCCGCACGTGCGCGCCCTGGCCGGTGAGGAGGTCGAGCCGATGGACGTGCTGGTCCGCAACGCGGCGGTGCCGGAGGGTCGGATCGTCCGGTTCAACGTGGCCCGGCTCGCGCTCGGTGCCGGCCCGTACCACGTGGTGGTGGTCTTCCACGACGTCACCGCGGACCGGCGGCACCGCGACGAGCTGATGTCCTTCGCCGGCCGGGTCGCCCACGACCTGCTCAACCCGCTGACCACCATCGAGGGCTGGGCCGAGGTTCTGGAACAGGAGCTGGCCGGGTACGCGCCGGTGGAGAAGGTGGCCCGGATCCAGCGGGCCTCGGCCCGGATGCGGACCTTCCTCAACGGCCTGCTCGCCTACACCGCCGCCCGGGACGGCAAACTGATGCCGACCACCGTCAACACCGCCCTGCTCATCGGCGACATCGTGAACAGCCGGCTGGACGCCGCCGAGGCGAACAGCGAGCCACCGCCCTACTTCGAGGTGGGCCGGCTCGACCCGGTCGAGGCCGACCCGGTGCTGTTGCGGCAGCTGCTCGAGAACCTGATCGACAACTCGCTGCGCACGATGGGGCCGGGGGTGTCGCCATATCTGGCCGTCTCCTGCCAGCAGATCCCGAACGGGATGGTCCGCATCGACATCCTGGACAACGGCGCCGGCATCCCGCCCGGCATGGCCCGGGAGGTGTTCACCAGCTTCCACCGGGAGAAGGGCGGTACCGCCAACGGCCTGGAGCTGGCGATCTGCAAACGGATCGTGGAACGGCACGGCGGCCTGATCGAGGCGGCCCCCAACCCGTACGGGCAGGGCACCCGGATCTCCTTCACCCTGCCGGCCGGCCGATCCGCGTACGCGAAGGCCCTCGCCCCCAGCCGTTAGATCAGGTCGAGGATGCCGCCGAACAGGGTGGCCGTCGCCTTCTGGTCCAGGTGCCGGGCCTGCCAGCCGCGGTCCCGCAGGCCCTGCAGCACCTCGGCCACGGTGTCCCGCACGGTCTGCAGCGTCGACGGCGACACCAGCACCGCGGCGGTGCCGTCGGCGTGCGCCGCCCGGGTCGAGCTGCCGAGCGCCACCAGGGCCGAGGCGGCGCCGTTGAGGATCTGTGCCACGTACAGCCGGTCCCGGTCCAGGTTGAAGGCGGCCAGGTGCACGGCCAGCCCGAGAGCGGTCACCACCCGGCCGGTCTCGTCGCCGCTGAGCACCGCCGGCATGGCCGCCCGGTCGTCGACGGTCCGGGCCCGGTCGCAGAAGCCGCTGATCAGCTCGGCCGCGACCGCCGCCGGGACCTGACCCTGATGCGGCACCCGCTGCCGCAGCGTGACCTCGACGGCATCGCGCACCACGTACTCCGGCACCACCCGGCCCTGCCCGGCCAGCCGGGTGACGATCGCGGAGACGAGAGCGTCGACGGTCATGGGGCCGTCTCCTCAGAGGGTGATGCGGGCTGTCGTCCCGGCCGGGGAGGCGGTCACCGACAGGGTGCCCTGATGCGCCTCGACGACGGCACGTGCGATGGTCAGACCCAGACCCATTCCGGGTACGGCCTGCTCGCGCGCGTGCCGTCCCCGGAAGAAGCGATCGAAGACGAACGGCAGCTCGTCTGCCGGGATGCCGATGCCACAGTCGGCTACCTCCACGTACGGCCGCGGTAATTGTCCGATTTTAACGGTGATCGGGCGGTCTGCCGGGGTGAACAGCAGCGCGTTGCGCACCACCTGGCTCACCGCGTGCACGAGCCGGGACAGATCGGCCCGCACCGGCACCGCACCGTCCCGCTGCACCCGGACCGGCTCGGCGCGCAGCCCGATCAGCGGCCGGCAGGTCTGCAGCGCCGCGTCGACGACGGTGTCCAGGTCGACGGTGCCGGACGGGCCGGCCAGGGGGGCCTCCGCCGGGCGGGTTCCGGCCAGCAGGTGGTCGACCATCGACACCAGCCGCTCGCCGTTGCGGTGGATGGGCTCGATCAATCTGCGGTACGGGGCCAGCTCCGCCGCCTGCTCGTCGAGGATCTCCAGATAGCCCTGGATGGCGGCGACGGGGGTGCGCAGTTCGTGGGTGATCGTGGCGACCAGGTCGTCCTCGCGCTGGGCCGACCGGGACAGCGCGTCGCCGAGGTCGGACATCCGCAGCCGGGTCCGGATCGCCGACAGATGGGTGGCCGCCTGCCCGGCGAACATCACCAGATCGTCCACCTGACGGCTGCCCAGCTTGCGCGGCTCGTCGTCGACCACACACATCGCGCCGAGCACGTGCCCGTCCTCGTCGATGATCGGCGCGCCGGCGTAGAACCGGATGTTCGGGGCACCGGTCACGATCGGGTAGTCGCGGAACCGGTCGTCCCGGGTGGCGTCCGGAACGATCATCGGTTCGCCGGTCGGCACCAGATATTTACAGAACGACACGTCGAGCGGGGTCTGCGCGTCACTCAGGCCGTGACTGCCGGCGAACCACTGCCGATCCCGGTCGACGAGCGAGACCGCCGAGATCGGTGCGTCGAACATCGATGCGGCGAGCCGGGTCAGATCGTCCAGAACCGCGGGCCGGGGACGGTCCAGCACGTCGTATGAGTGCAGGGCCGCCAACCGGTCCTGCTCGTCGCGGACGGTGGTTTCGCGTTCCACGACTGTCATTCGGCCCCCGGTCACGCGACCTGAGCGGAAAGACAGCCGGGGTGTGACTCTTTCGGGTCACACCCCCCAGGGGCGATCGGTCAGCCGACGGCGGCGCGCCGGGCCGTGTAGTCTGTCCCGCCACGCTGGGCCGGGTACTGGACCAGGCTGTCCGGCTGCTCGTCGTAGGAGGTGTCGGCCCAGCGGCGGCCCGGCTCCGGGCGGGCGGCCTCCATCGGGTCGCTGTCGTAGACCGACCGGCTGTGGAACCGCTGCCCGTAGTCGAGCATGCCGTCCACCAGCCGGTCCACGTCCGCAGCCGGGCGCACCACCAGGCGCATGAACTGGCTGGTCATGCCGAGCTTGTTGCCGCACTCGCGGGTCATGATGCCGTGGTTGGCGACCAGATAGTCGCGCAGCGCCACACCCGACCACTCGTTCGGCAGCTTCACCAGGAAGAAGTTGCCCTGCGACGGGAAGACCGTCATGCCCTGGATGCGCTGCAGTTCCCGGCCCATCGAGCGGCGGTCCCGGCTGAGCAGGCGCAGGCTCTCCTCGTACTCCATCTCGTGGTCGGAGATCATGTGGACCACCTTCTCCGCGAGGGAGTTCAGGTTCCACTTGGGCAGCATCTTCGCGATCTTGCCGGCGATCGCCGGGTTCGCCAGCATGTAGCCGAACCGGATGCCGTGCAGGCCGAAGTTCTTGCCCAGGCTCTTCAGCACCACCGTGTTCGGGCGGATCACCGCGTCCGGGCCGACCGACGGGTACCGCTCGGCGTCGGAGAAGTCGATGAACGACTCGTCCACCACGACCAGGTCCAGGTCGCTCAGCGCATCCATGAAGCGGATCACGTCGCGCCGCGGGATGTAGTGCCCATCCGGGTTGTTGACGTTGCAGACCACCGCGACCCGGGACTTGCGCTCCCGGATGAACTCGACGTACTCCTCCAGGTCCAGGCGGAAACCGTCGCGCTCCTGCAGCGGGAACATGTCCACCCGCTTGCCGGTCTCCATCGGCTGGTCGGTCCAGCGCCCGAACGTCGGGATCGGGATCGCCACGCTCTCCTTGATCAGCAGGTGGTCGATCCAGGTGATCAGCTCGGTGGAGCCGTTCGCCATCGCCACCGTCTGCGGGTGCAGGCCGAGCACACTCGCCAGCTTCTTGGTGATCGTCGACGAGTCGCTCGGGTAGTACTTGAGGATGCTCTTCAAGTCCCGTGACAGTTCGTCGAACATCTCCGGTGTCGGGAAGTACGGGTTGCACGGGATGCAGAAGTCGACGATCTCCACGCCCTCACCCGCCGCCCGCGCCACGTCGAAGTACGACGCGCTGTGCGAGCCCTTGTGCAGGATGGACGTATCGATACCAGTCCGTGCCACAGTAGCCTCCCGAACATTCCGGTGATGTTGCCGCCCTCCGATACGGACCAGACGGTTAAAAGGTTCGATACTTAAAACACAGCACAGGTACAGCCCCCGCCACGATTGATCATCTAAGTCGTTTCCCTCAGTGACGGAGGGACGAGGATGCGTGGACTGATCAGGCTCTGGCTGGCGAGCGTCGTGGTTTTCGGGGCGGTGATGACAGCCAGCCCGGCCCACGCCGAGGCCCTCTACTGGATCTAGCCGGGGGCGATGACGTGGCCGGCCGTGTGGACCTTCCGGCCTGGTCCGCCCACGTCCTGCGCTGCGACGGTTGAGGGGCGCGTCGGGTGACGGTGCTAAAGCCGGGGCGCCGGATGCCGATCTGCGGGGCGTGTCGACCCTAGTCATCGAGCGCCCTGATCTGGAACCGGACCGGCTGGCCGCGCTGCACGAGTACCGGCTGCTGGACACTCCGTCGGACGACGAGCTGAACGCCGTGGTCCGGGTGGCCGCGATGGTCGCCGGGGTACCGACGGCGACGCTGAACCTGATCGACGAGCACCGGCAGTGTCAGCTCACCACGACCGGGTTCGAGGGTGGTGACAGTGCGCGTTCCGATTCGATGTGTGCTGTCGCGTTCCGGGAAGGTGTGGTGGTGTATCTGCCGGATGCCCGGAGCAGTCCGGTGTACGCCGCCAATCCGTGGGTGGACGGCCGGATCGCCGACGTCCGGTTCTACGCGTCGGCTCCGCTGATCAGCCCGTCCGGGTACGCCCTCGGCACGCTCTGCGTCTTCGATTCGGTGGTGCGGGAGCTGGACCGGGAGCAGATCGCCCGGCTGGAGGACCTGGCCCGGGTGATCGTCGGCTTGTTCGAGCGCCGCCGGCAGGCTGTCGAGATCGCCGCCCGGGAGGAGCAGCTGACCGCGGCGGTGGACGAGTTGCGCCGGTCCAACGACGAGCTGGAGGGTTTCGCCGCGACGGTCAGTCACGACCTGGTCCGGCCGCTGGCCAGCGCGAGTGGTTTCCTGGAGATGTTCGGTCAGGTCTACGGCGAGCAGCTGGACACGCGGGGCGCGAAGTGGGTGACCGGGGCGGCGCGGGCCCTGAACCGGATGCAGGAGCTGGTGCAAGCCCTTCTGGAGTACGCCCGGGCCGGTCACGCCCCGATCCAGACGGTGCCGGTGGACCTGAACGACGTGGTCGCCCAGATGCGGGCCGACCTGCGGGCCCTGGTCGTGTCGGCGGGAGCCGCCGTGACGGTCGAGGGGCGGCTGCCCACCGTCGACGGCGACCCGACCCTGCTGCGCCAGCTGTTGCAGAACCTGGTCGACAACGCGATCAAGTACCGCCACCCGGACCGGCCGCCGGTGGTGTCGGTGAGCTGTGCGAGCGGGCCGGCCGGCTGGGTGGTGGTGGTCACCGACAACGGCCTGGGCATTCCGGCGGAGCACCGGGACCGGGTGTTCGACATGTTCGCCCAGGTGGATCCGGCCGCCCGCAAGGGGCACGGGATCGGCCTGTCCACCTGTATGCGGATCGTGGAGCGGCACGGCGGCCGGATCGAGGTGGACGGCAACCCGTCCGGCGGCACCGTGATCCGCCTGCACCTACCGATCACATAGCGGCGTGGCCGTGCCGCCAGTAGCCGATGAAGTCGATGTTCGTCTTCGGGATCCGCCGGTCCTGGACCAGGTGCCGGCGTCCACCGGTGACCAGCGACGACTCCCCGACCAGGTAGGCCCAGACCGGCCCGGTGGGCAGGTCGGCGGCCTGCAGCGCCGCCAGGACGAGCTTGCCGGGTACGCCGTGGTCGTCGTCGCGGGCCACCCAGCGCAGGTCGATGCCGGTGGGTACCGGGAAGTCCTGAACGTCGTCGAGGGACGGCAGTTCGACGATCGCCACCCCTGTCGCGTCGGCGGGCAGGGCCGCGCAGATCCCGGCGACCGCGGGCAGCCCGGTCTCGTCGGCGACCAGCAGGGTCCAGTCGTGGTCGGCCCGCGGGTTGTAGCCGACACCCTGGTCGAGTAGGCCGACCTGGTCGCCGGGCCGGGCGTCCAGGGCGAACCGGGTGGCCGGGCCGCAGTTCCCGGCGTCGTCGAGGTGCACGATGAAGTCGACGTCCAGCCCGTCCGGCCGGTACGCCCGGACGGTGTAGTTGCGGACGTACGGGCGCTTCGGCTTGGCAGTCGCCAGGTACTGCGCGTACCAGAGCCCGGACGTGCGGGTGGGCAGTTTGAGCGAGTCCTGTCCGGGGCGTGGCAGGAAGAGCCGGAACCACTGGTCGAAGCCGAGCGGGGTGAACCGGCTCAGCCCGTCGCCGCCCAGGGTCACCCGGATCACGTTGGCTGACACCCGTTCGCTCCCGATGACGTCGAGGAGCAGGACATGCGGATCGACCGGCTTACGGATCTTGAAGTTCGCCATAGTTAGGTAAACCTAACCTAATGCTCCCATGCGGTCCAGAGCCGGGCATACCTGCCTCCGGCCTGCCGTAACGTCTCGTGGCTGCCCTCCTCGACCACCCGTCCGTGCTCCAGCACCAGGATCCGGTCGGCACCCGCCGCCTGGGTCAGCCGGTGCGCCACGATCAGCGTGGTCCGGCCCTCGGTGACCGCCGACGCGGCCCGGTCCAGATCCCGGGCACCCGCGCTGCCGGCCTCCGCCGTCGCCTCGTCCAGCACCGCCACCGCCGGTGCGGCCAGCACCAGCCGGGCCAGCGCCAGCTGCTGGGCCTGGGCCGCGGTGAGCCGGTGGCCGCCCTCGCCGACCTCGGTGGCCAGACCGTCCGGCAGGGCCCGGAACCAGCCACCGGCCCCGGCCCGGTCCAGGGCCTCGGTCATCTCCGCGTCGGTCGCCGCAGGCCGGGCCAGCCGCAGATCCTCGGCCAGCGGTCCGGCGAAGACGTGCACCTCCTGGCTGACCAGGGCGATCCGCTGCCGGGTGCGCTCCTCGCCCAGTTCGGTCAGCGGAACGCCGCCGAGCCGGACCTCGCCGTCGCCGGCGGTGATGATCCCGGCAGCGATGGCGGCGAGGGTCGTCTTGCCCGCGCCGCTGGCCCCGACCAGGGCGACCCGCTCGCCGGGGGCGATCGTCAGCGTCACCCCGGACAGCACCACCGGGCCACCGTCGTAGCGGTGCTCCCGCACGGTGATCTCGAGACGGTCGCCGTCCGGTTCGGTGGACGACTCGGCGACCGGGCGGCCGGGCAGCCCGGCGACCCCGATCAGGCGGGCCAGGGACGCGTTCATCTGCAGGATGGAGTCGGCCTCCATGAGCAGGAAACCGATCGGGTTGAACAGCCGGTGGAAGTAGAGGGCCGCCGCGGTGGCCGCGCCGACCGAGGCCAGGTCGTAGCGGACCAGCAGGAACCCGGCGATCAGGACGGCGGCCAGCCCGAAGTACTCGGCCCGGTTCACCCGGGTGCTGAACCGGGTGTACAGCTTGAACACGTCGAGGGACAGGTCCCGGGCCGCCGCCGACCGGTCGGCGATCCGGTCCACGTGCTCGGCCTCGACCCGGTACGCCCGGACCGTCGCCGCCCCGTGCAGGGCCCCGGCCATCGCCTGGGACCGTTCCCCGGCGACGATGCGTTCCCGGGCGTAGTACGGCGCCGATCGCGGCAGGTACCAGCGCATCGCCAGGGCATAACCGGGTGCCGCGGCCAGCCCGGCCAGTCCCAGCCGCCAGTCCAGCGCGAACAGCCCGGCCGCGGTGAGCACCACCGAGAGCAGCGCACCGGCCAGGGCCGGGCCGCTTCCGGTGAGCATGTTCGCCACCACCGCCACGTCGTCCCCGGCCCGGGCCACCAGGTCGCCGGTGCCGGTCCGTTCCAGGGTGGCGGTCGGCAGGTGCAGGGCCCGGTCCAGGACCTTCTCCCGCAGCCGGGCCACCACCGTCTCGCCGAGCCGGGCGGCCACCGCGGCACCGGCGGCGGTCAGCAGGCCGCCGGCCACCGCGGCCGCGGCGATCACCACCGCGTGCCCGATCACCTCCCGCAGCCCGGCTCCGGCGATCACCGCGTCCACCAGCCGGCCCAGCACCCATGGGGCGACCAGCAGGCCGGCGGACGCACCGACGAGCAGGGCCACCGCCGTCGCGCTGAGCCGGGGCATCCGCGCGAACTCGGCGCCGAACGCCCGCCAGGTCTCCCGGGTCCCGGCGACGGGAAGGAGTTCGTTCATCGCAGGACCGCCGCACGGTAACGCTCGTCTGCGGCGACGAGCTGATCATGGGTTCCCTCGGCGACCACCCGGCCGCCGTCCAGCAGCACCACCCGGTGCGCCGCCCGCAGCAGCGCCGGGCTGCTGGTGACCATCAGGGTGGCGCGTTCCGGGCCGGTGCGGGCGGCGGTCAGCCGGTCCGCGATCAGGGCCTCGGTGACCGCGTCGACTGCTGTCGTCGGGTCGTGCAGCACCAGGACCGGCGGGTCGGTGGCCAAGGCCCGGGCCAGGGCGAGGCGCTGCCGCTGCCCGCCGGACAGGTTCGCACCACGTTCCACCAGGTCCAGGTCGAGCGGCACCTCCTCGGCGGCGGCGTGCGCCATCGCGGCAGTGACCACGGTGTCGTCCGGCACGCCGCGGATCGTGACGTTGGCGCGCACGGTCCCCGCGAACAGGGTCACGTCGTGCTGCTCCACCAGTAGCAGGGCGCGGACGGTGTCCAGCGACAGCTCCTCCAGCGGCACGCCGTCGAGACGGATGGTGCCCTGATAGCCGCCCCGGGGCACGCCACCGGTCAGCAGGGTGAGCAGCTCACCGGCTTGGCGCGGGGAGACGGCCAGCACGGCCAGGGTCTCGCCGGCGTTCAGGCGGAGCGACAGGCCGGCCAGTTCGCCGTACTCCAGCCGGTCGATCTCGACCCGCGCCGGGCCCGCCGCCGAGAAGGCCTGAAGGCCTGCCGTGCCCGGCTCCACCTCGGGGGCTGCGGAAAGGACCCGGGTGACCCGCCCGGCCGACGCCCGGGCCGTGGCCAGCAGTTGCACGCAGAAGCCGAGCGTCTGCACCGGCTCGGCGATGAACTGGGCCAGCCCGACCACCGCGACCAGCTCACCGACGGTGATCCGGCCCTGGATCGCGAACCAGCCGGCGAACGCGGTGATCACCGCGAGCAGCAGCCCGTTCACCGCAGTGGTCAGGCCCAGGTGGACACCCTTGGTGGTGGTGGCGCGCAGCGTGTCGGTCAGGGCCCGGCCGCTGGTGGTGGCGTACCGGCCGGCCGCGTGGTGCTGGGCGCCGAGGCCGCGCAGCACCCGCAGGCCGGAGAGCAGGTCGACGGCGAGCGCGGTGGTGGCGGCCAGGGCCGCCTGCTGGGCCTCGCTGCGCCGGGTCATCAGCGGTGCCAGCGACTGCAGGCCCAGGACCACCAGCGGTACGCCGAGCAGCACGCCGATCCCGAGCAGTGGTTCCACCACGATCAGCGCGACCGCCGAGACGGTGATCGCGGTGCTCGCCGCGGCGACGAAGGCGACCGCCCGGACCGCCTGCACCGCCTGTTCGGTGTCCGAGGCGACAACCGAGAGCAGTTCCCCGTCGCGCATCCCGGACTGCTGGCCGCGCGGGTCCAGGGCCCGGCCGGCGATCTCCACCCGGAGCAGGTGTGCTTCGCGTTCCACCGCCTCGTTGCCCAGCCGGGAGCCGAACCTCCAGGCCAGCGCGAGGACGGTGAACAACCCGGCGAGCAGGGCGAGGGCGATCAGCAGGGCCGGGGTGTCCGAGGTGGCCACCGCCCGGTCGATGATCAGGCCGATCGCGACCGGGACCATCGCCTCGGCTGTCTGGTGCAGGCAGACCAGCGCGACGCTGGCGGTGATGCGGCCCCGCTGGCGGTTCAGGGCCCGGCTCAGAACGCTCATCTTGAGGAGAGGCTAACCTAACCTCGAAGGTCGCCGGTCAGGTGTCCGCGAACGTTTTGATCAGCGAGATCACGGCCGGTCCGATGATCACCACGAAGATCGCCGGGAACATGCAGAACAGGATCGGGAAGAGCATCTTCACCGGTACCTGCTGCGCCGCCTCCTCGGCCCGCTGACGGCGCCGGATCCGCTGGTCGGCGGCGTGCTCGCGGAGGATCGGGGCCACCGAGATGCCCAGTTCGCCGGCCTGGATCAGGGCGGTCACCAGACGTTTCAGGTCCCGTACCGTGGTGCGCTGGGCGAGGTCCCGCAGCGCCTCGGCCCGGGCCACGCCGAGCCGCATCTCCTGCAGCGCCCGGTGCAGTTCGTCGGCGATCGGCCCCTTGGTGCTGCGGGCCACCTGGTCCATCGCGGAGTCCAGGCCGAGACCCGCCTCGACCCCGATGACCAGTACGTCCATCACGTCGGGCAGGGCCCGCTGGATGGCCTCCTGCCGCTTGATCGACGCGTTGTAGATCAGGATCAGCGGCATCACGTACCCGAGGACCACCCCGGCGATCGCCCCGATCACGGCGCCGGGCTGGCCCTTGAACGTGTTGCCGACCCCGCTCATCAGCAGGCCCAGCACCAGCATCCCGGCCGGCCGGAGCCGGATCACCCGGGCCAGCGGCCAGGCCACCGGGTTGCCGGCCAGTTCCAGCATCCGGTGCAGCCGGGCCCGGTCGCCGGGCGGGCTGATCAGGATGCCGAACCGCTCGGCGATCGCCAGCAGGGCCCGGGTCTGTTCCGAGGCCTGGTGCCGGCCGTGCTCACCGTCGGCCCGGCCGGTGAAGACGGCGAGGGTCCGCATGATCCGGTCGCGGCGGATCTCGGGCAGCGTCGCCGCGACGGCGACCAGCATGATGGCGGCGGCCAGCGCGGTCACCGCGATGATCACCAGCAGGACGCCGCCCACGTCAGACCTCCACCCGTACGACGGTGCGCAGCCAGAGCCCGCCGAGCCCCATCCCGGTCAGTGCGATGACCAGCAGCAGGATGCCCACCGGTGTGGTGAACAGCGGTTTCAGATAGCCGGGCTGGGTCAGCTGGATGGCCAGCGCGGTCAGCGGCGGCATGCTGGTCAGCACCCAGGCCGAGATCCGGCCCTCGCCGGAGAGCGACCGGACGTGCCGTTTGATGTAGGCGCGCTCGCGCATCGTGTCGGCAGTCGTCTGCATCACGTCGACCAGGCTGCCGCCCACCTCGCGCTGCAGCCGCAGGGCCATCACCAGCCAGCTCATCTCGTAGCTGTGCATCCGCTCGCCGACCCGTTCCAGGGCGTCCTCGAAGCTGCCGCCGATCCGGGTCTCGGCCAGGGCCCGGCGCAGTTCGGTGGCGACCGGCCCGCCGTCGTCGCGGACCGCGGCCTCGACCGACTGGTTCAGGGTGAAACCGGCCCGCAGCGAGCTGGTCATCAGGTTGAGGGCGCCGGGCAGCTCGTCGCCGAACTGTCGTTCCCGCCGGTTGACCCGGAAGGTGAGGGCGAAGCTGGTGAGTACGTACCCGCCGATCAGGCCGAGCACGAACGCGAACGGCCCGGGCAGGAACGTCAGCAGCAGGACGAAGGTGACGATCATGGTGGTGAAACGGACGGCCAGGTACTCGGTGGGTTTCATCGAGTTGCCCAGCCGGTCCAGCATCGGTTCGTCCCGCGCGGCCAGCCGGGCCATCAGCGGGATCGCCTCCAGCTTCTCGCCGGCGGCCACCAGCAGACGGTGCTGCAGCGGCCCGTCGTCGGTGACGGTGCGGACCCGGAACCGCCGGAGCACGGAGAGGCGCCGCTGGATCGGGGTCTTCCCGAAGAGGACGTCCAGCAGCACGTAGCCGCCGAGGAAGATGGCCGCGGTGACCAGCAGGGCGACCAGGATCAGGGTCACCATCCGCGGCCTGCGAAGAGGTTCTGGTTGAGAGTCACCCCGTACGGCGCGAGCGCGTCGGCGAAGTGGGGCCGGATCCCGGTCGGCTTGAGCTGGCCACCGCGGGCGTCCGGGGCGTACTCGTGCAGGAAGATGTCCTGCAGAGTGATGACGTCACCCTCCATGCCGACCACCTCGGTGATGTGGGTGATCTTGCGGGAGCCGTCCTTGAACCGGTTCACCTGCAGGATCAGGTCGACCGCCGAGGTGATCTGGTCCCGGATCGCGCGGCTCGGCAGATCCATGCCGGCCATCAGGACCATGGTCTCCATCCGGGACAGCGCGTCCCGCGGTGAGTTGGCGTGCAGGGTGGTCAGCGACCCGTCGTGGCCGGTGTTCATCGCCTGCAGCATGTCCAGCGCGGCGCTGTCCCGGACCTCACCGACGACGATCCGGTCGGGCCGCATCCGCAGCGCGTTCTTGACCAGGTCGCGGGCGGTGATGGTGCCCCGGCCCTCGGAGTTCGCCGGCCGGGACTCCAGCCGGACCACGTGATCCTGGACCAGCTGGAGTTCGGCGGCATCCTCGATGGTGACGATCCGCTCGTCGGTGGGCACGAAGCTGGACAGCACGTTGAGGACGGTGGTCTTGCCGGAGCCGGTACCGCCGCTGACCACGACGTTGCGCCGCCCGCGGACACAGCCCTCCAGGAACTCGGCGGCGGGCCGGGTCAGCGTCCCGTAGTTCAGCAGGTCGGCGACGGTCAGCGGGATCGCGGCGAACTTCCGGATGGTCAGTGTGGACCCGTCCAGGGCGATCGGCGGCACGATCGCGTTGACCCGGCTGCCGTCGGGCAGGCGGGCGTCCACCATCGGGCTGGACTCGTCCACCCGCCGCCCGACCCGGGAGCAGATCCGGTCGATGATCCGGCGCAGGTGTGCCTCGTCGTCGAACTCGGCGGCGACCCGCTCGATCCGGCCGAACCGTTCCACGAAGACGAAGTTCGGCCCGTTCACCATGACCTCGGTGACCGACTGGTCGCGCAGCAGCGACTCGATCGGCCCGTGCCCGAGCACCTCGTCGACCACCTCCCGGACGATCCGGGCCCGGTCGGCGCCGGAGAGCGGGGTCTCCTCCCGGGCCAGCAGCTCGTTGAGCGACTCCCGGACCTTCGTGTCGAGTTCGTCGTCCCGGGTGCGTTCGTTGCCGTACAGGGTGGGGCCGAGTTCGTCGGCGAGGCGCCGCTGGATCCGCAGCCGGACCTCGTTGATCTGGTCGTTCGCCGGCTGCGGGCGGCTGGCCGCGCGGTACCGGTCGGTGCCGGACCCGCCCCTGTCGATCGGCGGCTGGCCGCCCGGCGGTGCCTGCTGCTGTTGCGGGTTCTGGGACTGCTGAGCCGCGGCGAGGCGGGCGGACAGGCTCATTTCCCGGGCCTCCTGATGCCGAAGAACTTCCGTTCCTTGACGGGTTCGGTGACGATGCCGGAGCACCTGTCGGCCAGTTCGCGGATGGCGCGGCTCACCGGGTGCATCGGGTCGGTCATGGTCAGCGGTTCACCCTGGTTGACCGAGACCGGAACGTCCCGGCTGGACGGCACCTGCACCGCGAACGGCATGCCGACCGCCTCCTCCACGTCCTGCGGCGTGAGGCCGACCTGGGTGTTGGCCCGGTTGAAGACCAGCAGCCGGCGTTCCTTCGGATAGTCCAGCAGGTCGAACATCTCGGAGGTGAGCCGCACCGATTTCAGGGTCGGCAGGTCCGGGGTGACGATCGGGATGAACCAGTCCGACATGTCCAGGGCCGCGAGCACCTGGTCGGTGACCACGGCCGGGGTGTCCACCACGATGTAGTCGTAGAGCGGCCGGGCCACGTCCAGCAGCTCCACCACGAACTCCCGGCTGACCCGTTCACCCTCGGCCGGGCTGGGCGGCGCGAGCAGCGCGTCCAGTCCGGTACGGTGACTCGAGATGATCGAGCGCAGGCCTGGTTCGTCGAGTTTGCCGGACATCGACAGGCCGCCGGAGATGTTCCGGTCCGGGGACAGCCGCAGCATGATCGCGACATCACCGAACTGCAGGTCCAGGTCGATCAGCAGGACCCGCCGTGCCCCACCGGCGAGCGCCACCGCCAGGTTGGCGGCGACCATGCTGCGACCACAGCCACCCTTGCCGGCGAAGAGCGTGATCACCCGGGCGTACGGCGCGGACTGCTCGGCGCTGCCCCGCAGCGTGCTGCTCAGCGCCTTCGACAGGTCCACTGAGCGGACCGTGGCGGCCCGCAGGCCGTCGTTGTCCGTCTCGTCGACGATCTCCCGGACCCCGGAGCGCAGGCACTCCAGCACCGTCTGCGGCTCGATCACCCGGCGGATCAGGACCACCCCGATCAACGGCCTCTGGAGCCGCTGGTACGCGGTGAACATGAGCGCCTCGCCCAGGTCCACCGTGGCACCCAGGATGACCAGGATCGTCTCCGGGTAGCGCGGCAGGTGTGTCTCCAGGTCCGCCATGCTGGTCAGCATCGTGCAGCCGACCTCCCGGAACGCCGGGCCGACCTCGGTGCGCCGGGCCTCGTCGGGTTCGACGTAGACATAGAGGCTCATTCAGAACAGCCCCTTCGTGTCGACGCCGGATCCGGGCGTCACCTTCACCGTGGCTCCGAGCAGAGCCAGGTAGAGCCCGCAGAACTTGGACGCCTGGATCAGGCGCTGGGCGTCCGTGGGGTCGACGGCGAGCGTGACCGTGTACCGGTCGTACTTCCCGCTCGTGGTCTGCTGGGTCTTCTTGTCCTCGTCCTCCGCCGGAGGCGACGCCGAACCGGACACTGTCGGGGCGACGGTGGCCGGTGCGGGCACCGGTTCCGGCGCCTCCCCGATCACCAGTACCTGGGCCCGGGGGAGCAACGCCGCGGTCTTCGGCGGCTCACCGCCCTGTTCGGCCTGCAGTGGGCACGTGCCGTAGACGGTGACCTGATCGCCGGCGGACACGTCCCCGGCCACCTGCGGCGCCACGCTCAGCGCCACGGTCACCGCGAGCATGTCGCTGGGCACCGTCATCCGTTTGGAGGGAGCCGTCGAGGGGCGTGTCGACTGGAAGAGCGGCCGCAGCAGCAGCTGGGTCTTCTCCAGCGGCGCCACCAGGCGTAGCTCGTCGAGGGCCGAGTCCCAGGCCGTGAGCGTCCCCTCGGGGACGGTCTCGGACGGTACCAGGATCCGTTCGGTCAGATTCTTCACGTCGGAACCCTTTGTCGCCGCGGGGATTCGCTCCCTGGCGATCAGGACCCAGACACCCTGCTTACCCTCGACCGCTCGCTTGTCCGCACCGCGGACGTACGAGATGATCGCCGCCCCGCTGACAATCGCCAGCAGGAGCGCGGCCAGCAGGATCAGCACGCGCCGTCGCATGGGTTCACCTTCTCAGGTCAAGGTCACCCGGTGCGGCCGATCACCGTTACCCCGAAGTTCTCACCGTTTCCGAACGCCGCCGGATGGTGCTCGGGGACGAGTTCGGCAGCGAGGAGACCTCGCCGAGCAGGCCACCGATCAGACCGGTGTAGCCGGTCACCACGAACGCCGCGACACCGGCGATCCGGTAGCGGGCCGGGAACAGGTTGGTCAGCGAGTACTGCACCTGATCCCAGATCGGCACCAGCACCGGTATGCCCTCGGCCCGTGTGTTGGCCAGGGCGTTCGTTCGTGCAGTTGATTGCGTTCGGGCTGCCCAGCCAGGCGTACCCGGCGTTGGAAGTCATGTCCCACGCGGTGTTCACTGTTGTCGATGCATGCCTGGGCGTCCGCGTACTTGTCGTCGGCGTTCTTGCCCGCACAGGTCTTGGCGGTCGGCGACACCACCGTGCTCATCGCGTGGTGGCAGGACGGCCCGGATCAGCCGACGCACGACATCACGCCCTTGGCCCGCAGAACGACGCCGCTCGACCCGCCGCTCCGGGTGATCCAGGCCATCAGCGGTGTGACCGCCCGGAACTGCCGTTCCACCACCACCGTCGAGTCGGTGCCGGCGGCGGAGGCGGCCGCGCACACCTTGAGCCCGTTGGTCGGGTAGTTGAGCACCACGCTGGTGCCGACGATGGACGAGACCTTCGTCTTGACCTCGGCCACCGTGCCGTTCAGCGCTCCGAGCCGGGCTCCCTCGCGGGCCGCCTGGGTGAGCTGGATGTTCTGTTGCAGCGCCCGGCCCATGTCGATGATCCCGAACAGGATCAGCAGCAGTACCGGCAGCACGATGGCCATCTCGACGACGGCCGCTCCGGCCTCACCCCGGAACCTCCCGGGGCGAGGCCGGCGGGCGTCAGCCCGCCAGGGAGCCGGTGACGCGGCCGAGCAGGTCCTCGATGTTGCCGCTGAGCAGGCCGATCGCCGTGATGAGGGCGGCGGCGATGAGTGCGACGAGCAGCGAGTACTCGACGATCGTGGCACCCTCCTCGGACTTGTGCATGCTGCGCAGGTAGCCGATGAGGAAGTTGATCTGCTCCATGGTGGCGTTCCCTTACGTTCCGTGGCCACCCCCCCGGTGGCCTGTGCCCTATGAATCGGACGAGTTCGTCGGGGCATGAGCCAGCCTCGGTTGCTTAACGGTCACCAGTTGGGGGTCGGCGAGGTCTGGGACAGCACAGTGCGCAGAGTGCCTGCCAGAACGTCCGCCGTGTACGGTTTTGAGATGAACGGCGAGCCCGCTTTGATGAGGCCTCGCTTGATCGCGATCTCCTCGGGGACGCCGGACACGTAAACCACCTTCATACCCGGGCGGACCGCGGTGGCGGATCGGGAGAGTTCACCGCCGGAGACTCCCGGCAGGCCCAGGTCGGTCAGCAGTACGTCGATGTTGCCGTCGTGCACCCGGCACGCCATCAGGGCGCTGACTGGATCCTTCGCGGACAGCACGACGAAGCCCCGCATCTCGAGCATCTGCGTCGTCAGCTCGCGCAGATCCTCGTCGTCCTCGACCAGCAACACGACCGGCCCCTGCTGTTCAGCGGTTTTCCACATGATCCTCTCCGCCCGGATTTCTCCTTTTCCACGCTATCGACTGCGGCTCACGGGCGTCCGAAATCGCCGAAATGCGCCGTGACCGGCGTCTCATTCAATCGGGAATCATCTATGCCTGGGGGTGGTTGACGGGGATAGTCCTTCAAAATTGAAAGAAGTGGTGAAGATGAAGACCATCGCGGTAGTCGGTGCCACCGGTGCCCAGGGCGGCGGCCTCGTCAAGGCGATCCTCGCCGACGAGTCCGGCGAATACCGGGTCCGGGCCGTCACCCGGGACGTCACCTCACCCCGCGCCCAGGAGCTGGCCGAACTCGGCGCCGAGGTGGTGCAGGCGGACAACTACGACGAGGAGAGCCTGGTCGCGGCGTTCACCGGGGCGTACGGAGCCTTCCTGGTGACCAACTTCTGGGCCCACATGTCGGCCGCCAAGGAGTTGGAGGAGGCGGCCAACCTGGCGAACGCCGCCAAACGCGCCGGACTCCAGCACGTCGTCTGGTCGACCCTCGAGGACACCCGCGACCACATCCCGGTGCACGACGACCGGATGCCGACCCTGCAGGAGCGGTACAAGGTCCCGCACTTCGACGCCAAGGCCGAGGCGGACCACCTGTTCACCGCGGCCGGGGTGCCCACCACCTTCCTGCGGACCACGTTCTACTGGGAGAACCTCGCCACCGGCTGGGGCGCGACCCGGGACTCCGGCGGCGTCCTCACCCTGACCCTGCCGATGGGTGACGCCAGGCTGGCCGGCATCGCCGTCGACGACATCGGCCGCACCGCCTACGGCCTCCTGAAAGCCGGACCGCAGGCCTACGCGGGCCGGACCGTGCACATCGCCGGCGAGCACCTGACCGGCGAGCAGATCGCGGCAGGCCTCTCCCGGGCCGTCGGCGAACCGGTCGTCTACCGCCCGCTGACCCACGACGCTTACCGTGACCTCGGCTTCCCCGGCGCCGACGAGGCGGGCAACATGCTGCAGTACTACACCGAGTTCGAGGACTACTTCACCGGCGTCCGCGACCTGGCCGAGGTCCGCAGACTGAACCCCGGACTGCAGACCTTCGACCAGTGGCTGGACATGAACGGGCGGAGCATCCCAACGAAGTAGTTATGTCATAGGATGCGGCCGTTCGCGAAGTTTCGGCTTGGAGACGCATCCTGAGAACGATCAGAAGAGATCTGGCCGCGCGCTGCCTGGTCATGGTCGGCGCGCCCTGGTTCAGCATCGCCGGATTCTCGGTCATCGCCCTCAACGCGACGTGCCTCGGCCTGGAGACGTACTCCAGTGTCGCGGCCGTCGCGGGACCCTACCTCAAGTTGATCGAGCATCTCTGCATCGCCGGTTTCATCTGCGAGTTGCTGATCCGATTCGGCGCCAGCCTGAACCGCCCGTCCGCGTTCTTCCGCGACGGCTGGAACCTCTTCGACATGGCGATCATCGTGGCGCCGCTGATCCCCGGCATTCGCGAGAACGTCACCCTGCTCCGCCTGCTGCGCCTGGCCCGGATCGTCCGCACCTTCCGGCTGTTCCCCAGCCTCCGGATCATCCTGATCGGTATCCGCCGCAGCCTCCCCGGCCTCGGCAGCTTCCTGCTGATCACCGCCCTGGTGATATACGGCTACGCGATGCTCGGCTGGATGCTCTTCGGCCACGCCGAACCCGACCGGTACGGCACCGTCGGCCAGGCCATGCTCAGCCTGTTCCTGCTGCTCTCCCTGGACGGCATCACCGACACCCTGGAAGCCGGCCGCGACGTCACCCCGTGGGCCATCCCGTACTACGTCTCCTACATGGTCGCCGCCTGCTACCTCCTCACCAACCTGCTCGTCGGCCTGGTCCTGACCGCCCTGCAGGAGGCCCACGAGGCGGAACGCGCCGCCGCCCGCGGCAAGGAGGCCGGCCCGCCCATCCCGGTCGACACCCCCCACCACCAGATCGCGAAACTCCGCGAAGCCATCGACATCCTGGAATCCCAGCTCGCGGTCACCCCGCCGGCCCCGAGAACCCCAGAGCAAACCCCCATGGATGTCGTACGCCCGTCGGCCTGACAGAAACCCACACCCACCGCCCCGTCCCGCGAGGTCCGCGCGCCACCAGGTATCCCCCCGACCGCCGGTTCGAATGCGGTGGTCACTGCCGACTCTGGCTGCTCCTGCACCACCGTGACCAGACACAGTTCCTGGAGGCCGGAGCCGCCGAGAGCCTCAGCCGCCACCTGGACGGTCGCAAGGGGAAGAGCATCGACGCGGCGTCCTGCCTGCCGTTGCGGAGAGCGGCAGTGAGCCGTGCCGCCGCGCTGGAGCGACGGCACGTGAAGGACGGCTCCCGCTTCCCCGGCGACAATCCGTCCTCGGGGATGTTCCGGTTCCTGGCCGCCATCGAGGAAGCGATCAGACCGAAGGACACCTAGCCTCCTAGGACGACCGGGGCGGTGTCGTCGCGAACACCGGTTGCCTGCACCGCATCGAACCAGGCTCCACTGGCCAGAAGCCCGTCCGGATCAGCGAGGGCTGATGTCGACGAGTGCTGAACGTGTGGTCCGGGGTGGGCCGCCACAGTGTGTGGGAACCGGTTGAAGGCCGGGCGGAGATCATGGGACGGTTCGGGTCATGACGGGGAGTGCTGTGATCGCGGTGGCTGAGGCGGCGGACCGGGAGCGGATCGTGGAGACGCTGGTGGCTGCGTTTGTGGCTGATCCGGTTCTGCGGTTCGTCTTCCCCGGGGATGTGGACTACTCGAGGCAGGCTGGGATCTTCTTCGGGCATCTCTTCGACAAGCGGGTCGGCCGTGGGGCCGTCTGGGTTGCCGACGGTGGGATGGCCACTGCAATCTGGGAGCCGCCGAGCGTCGACAAGGCCGGCGGCCCGGAGCCGGAGACCGGTGGCCTGAAGGTCGCGGCCGGTGATCTGAAGGCGGAGGGCAGTTACCTGAAGGCGGAGGCTGCCGGCTCGGAGGCGGGGAGCGCCGGCTCGGGGCTGGAGGGGCTTGCGGGGGATGCCCGGGAGCGGCTGCGGCGGTATGACGATGCTGTTCATGCTGCTTTTCCGGAGCGGCCCTACTGGTATCTCGGGGTGCTCGGGACTCATCCGGCGGCTGCGGGGCGGCGGCTGGGGCGGACCGTGATGGCGGAAGGGCTGCGGCGGGCTGCCGCGGACGGGCTTCCGGCCTATCTGGAGACCAGCCGGCCGGGGAATGTGGACCTGTATCGCGGGGCCGGCTGGGAGGTCGTCGCCGAGGTGAGTGACCCCCTGCCGATCTGGATCATGCAGCACTGATCCGGCGGACCGGCTCGGGTGGGTCAGGGTTCGGCTGTCCGAGCGGCGGGGGTTCCGGTGGTGACGGTGGGCGCGGCGGGGCGGGTGGCGGTCGCGGTCAGACGGCGCACGGATGGGTGAGCAATGGGCGAAACGGCATTTATCTGCCGAGTGGTGACTGTCTACAAGTTACTCTCAACTCTTTCCGCCGGGCCTACACAACGTAAGCCTTCAGTCACCATGATGGATGGACTACCCGGCTTTTGACGTTGGGGGTCTTCGATGGCTCGTGGACATTGGCACGCCGGCAAGGAACAGACCAGGGGCATCCAGTTCCAGGGGGCACCCCACCTTCTGCGATTGATCGAATGGCTGGTGCAGCGGCCCTGGCGGTACGGCGGGGAGCGTCTCCTGCCGATCATCAGCCTGATCCGGCCGGCCACCACCGGGCCCGACCCGCTCGACGGGATCGCCGAATGGCTGCGCAGCGCCCGGTTCACCCGGTGGGCCCGGACCGGGACCCGGCTGGTGCAGCGCCCGGCCCGGCTGCGGGAGGCGCCGGAGGGGGACGACCCGGCTGGGGAACCGGTGGAGACGGCGGACCCCGATCAGCCGCCGGTCGTCGAGGACCTGCTGGACGTGGCGGTCAAAGGGCTGGCCGCGGACGGTGCCGGGCCGCGGCTGCGGTTCCCGCATTACGGGCTGGCCCTGTGGCTGGTGCATCTGCGGCCGATCCGGCCCAAGTCGCCGGACAAGGAGCGGGAGGCGATCGCCGGGCAACTCCAGCGGCACCTGAGGCAGCGGCTGGAGAACACCGCCTACCTGCAGGACCTGGCCGACGCTGTCGGTGACTTCCCGTGGTGGGTGCGGTTGAGTTCGCGGATCGTACCCAGGCTGGGTCTGCTCTTCATGCGCGGGACGTGGCGGCCGCCGCGCTGGTTCGCCCGGCACCGGCTCAACCAGGCGGGCAGTTTCTACGACATGGCACGCGACTTCGCCAACTCGGAGAAGCAGCAGCGCCGGGACGTCGTCGATCAGCTGCTGGTGGACGCGTTCCTGCAGGATCTGCGGGTGGCGCACCGGCGGCGGAACCTGTTCGGGGCGGGCCGGCGCCGGACCACCTATCCGGTGCTGCTGGTGGAGTCGGGCAGTGTGCCGGCTGCGGAGCTGGTGCGGTTGATCGAGCGGGCCGGGTTCGCGCCGGGGCAGCGCCGGCCGGGCCGTGCGCGTAACGAGCCGTTGCTGGTGGTGACGAATCCGGTGGCGGCCGGGCCGGTGGTGTCGTTCGCGCCGGCTGACGCCCGGATGGCGTACCAGGAGTGGGCCGAGGAGCAGCGGCACACCAGCCGGGACGGGTCGAGCACGCTGGCGTTGCGGGTGCCGGATGAGACCGAGCGACCGGGGGACTGGGCCGAGTTGGGCCGGGCCGGGCTGCCTCGGCGGCGCCGGCCGTGGATGTCGCTGGCGGTGCCGTTGCTGCTGGTGATGCGGACGGACTCCGGCGGTGACACCGAGCTGGAGTTGCTCTGCGCCACCGCCGGGGTACCCGGTCACGATCCGGGCTGTCCGTCCGATCCGGTCAGTTGACCGCTACCAGTTCCGGCTGGGCCGGGGCCGCTGCCGGGGGCGGGGTCTGCTTCCGCTCCCGGCGGGACTCGACCATGGTGTAGAGGACCGGGATCAGCACCAGGGTGAGCAGGGTGGAGCTGACCAGGCCGCCGATCACCACGACCGCCAGGGGCTGGGAGATGAAGCCGCCCGCCCCGGTGATGCCGAGGGCCATCGGCAGCAGCGCGAAGATGGTGGCCAGGGCGGTCATCAGGATGGGCCGCAGCCGGCGCAGGCCGCCTTCGACGACCGCCTCGGTGACGCTCATGCCGCGTTCCCGGTACTGGTTGATCAGGTCCATCAGGACGATCGCGTTGGTGACCACGATGCCGATCAGCATCAGGATGCCGATCAGGGCGGCCACCCCCATCGCGGTGTCGGTGGCCAGCAGCAGGGCGATCGCGCCGACGAACGCGAACGGGATGGACACCAGCAGGATGAAGGTCTGCCGGATGCTGCGGAACACCGCGACCAGGATCAGGAAGACCAGGGCGATGGCGATCACGATGGCCAGGCCGAGCTGGACGAAGGCCTCGTCCTGCTGGGAGGTGACACCACCCATCTCGTACGAGGCGCCGGCCGGCAGGGTGATCCCGTCGAGGGCCGTCTGGACGGCGCTGCTGGCGGCGCCGGTGTCGTCGCCGACCGGGGTGGCGGTGACGGTGTTGGTGCGGTCGCCGTCGATCCGGGTGCGCTGGACCGGGCCGTCGATCTGGGTGACGGTGGCGACCTTGTCGAGGCGTACCGGGCCGGCCGGGGTGGTCAGCTTGATCGCCTTGACGTCGGCGAGGCCGGCCGGGGCGTCGTCGCCGGTGGAGACGACCACCTCGTGTTCGGTGCCGTCCAGGCTGACCCGGGTGACGGTGGTGCCCTGCACGGCCTGCCGCAGCGCCGACACGATGGTCTGGTCGGTGAGGCCGTAGCGGGCCGCGGCCTCGCCCTTGGCGACGATGCTGATCTGCGGGGCGCTCTCGGACAGGTCGCTGCCGACGCCGGTGACCTCGGTGACGCCGGTCAGGGCTTCGGCGACCTGCGCGGTGGCCGTCTTCAGGGTGGTGTCGTCGTCGGCGCGGACGGACACCGCGATGTCGCTGCCGCCGAAGCCGCCGCCACCACTGCCGACGCTCACCTCTCCGGCGCCGGTCAGAGCGCCGGCAGCGGTGGTGAGCGCGTCGGAGACGGCTGTCGAGTCGGCGTCCTCGGCCAGGTTGATCGTGTAGGAGACGGAGTCACCGCCGCCTCCGCCACCGAAGAAGCCGCCGCCGGAGCCGATGGTGACCTGGTACGACTCGACCCCGTCGAGACCGGCGATCGCGGTCTCCACCTGCTGGGCGGCCTTGTCGGTGGTGGCCAGGTCGGTGCCGGCCGGCAGGGTCTGGGTGACGCTGAGGGTGGTCTCCTCGGAGCCGTCGATGAAGCTGGTCTTCAGTCCGCCGGCCATGAACACGGTGAGGATCAGCAGGGCGCCGGCGATGCCGAGGACGGTCTTGCGGCGGCGTACCGAGAAGGCGATGACCGGCAGATACATCCGCTGCAGGCGGCCCTGTCGCTCCTCGGCCTCGATCCGCCGGCGGTACTCCTCCGGGTCGGTGCCGGCGGCGTCCTGCGGGGCCTTGAGGAACCAGTAGGCCAGGGCCGGTACGACGGTCAGCGACACCAGCAGGGACGCGATCATGGCGACCGTGACGGTGATCGAGAAGGAGCCGAACAGCTCGCCGACCATACCGCTGACGAACGCGATCGGCAGGAACACCGCGACGGTGGTGAGGGTGGACGAGGTGACCGCGGAGGCGACCTCACGAACGGCGGTGATCACCGCGTCGCGGCGGTCCTCGCCGTACCCGAGATGCCGTTTGATGTTCTCCAGGACCACGATCGAGTCGTCGACCACCCGCCCGACAGCGATGGTCAGGCCGCCCAGGGTGAGGATGTTCAGCGAGTAGTCGCCGGCCCAGAGCGCGATCAGGGCGATCAGCAGGGACAGTGGGATCGACACCGCGGTGACCAGGGTGGACCGGGCCGACCGCAGGAACATCACGATGATCAGGACGGCCATCAGCAGGCCGAGCGCGCCCTCTTCGAGCAGGCCGTCGACGGATTCCTTGACGGCCGGGCCGTTGTCCGAGACGACGGTCAGGGCGGCGCCGGAGCCGAGCTGCTCGGCCAGGCCGGGGAGCAGGTCGCGGACGTCGGTGGAGATCGACGAGGAGCTGCCGCCGTGGTCCATGGTGAGCGAGACTCCGAGGCTGGGTTCGCCGTTGGTACGGGTGATCGAGGTCTGTGCGGCGTCGGTCAGTTCGACTGTCGCGATGTCCTTGAGCTGCTCGGGTTTCGTACCGGCGGAGATCCAGAGGTTCTTGATCTGGTCGAGGGACGTGACCGGGCCGCCGACGGCGAGGCTGAGGTCGCGGCCGTCCGCGGAGATCGAGCCGGCCGAGGAGGTGCCGCCGAGGGTGCTCAGGGCACCGGCGATGGCCTGGGCCGTCGCCGGGTTCTCGGGGGTGATCGTGACGGTCTGCTCGCGGGCGCCGGAGACGGACACCTCGTTGACACCGTCGACCGCCTGCAGGGCGGGTACCACCCGGCTGTCCAGGGCTTCGGCGGTGGTGCCGGTGGCGGCCAGGGTCATCGTCGGCATGTCACCGGTGCTGCCGGTCATCACCTGCGGGTCGACGTCCTGGGGCAGGCGCGCCTTGGTGAGGGCCTGCTGGACCTCGGCGGACGCGTCGTCGATGTCGGTGCCGAAGGCGAACGACAGCATCACCAGTGCGGAACCCTGCTGCGAGGTGGAGGTCATCGACTCCACCCCGGTCAGGTTCTGGACCGCGTCCTCGATCGGGACGGTGACCTGCTGTTCGATCACGTCGGGTGCGGCGCCGGGGTAGGCGGCCGAGACGGTGACCGCCGGGAACGACAGGTCGGGCAGCAGTTGCTGCTTCAGTGAGGCCGCCGCGTAGCAACCGAGCGCTACTACGAGGGCGGCGATGATCGCCACCAGTTTGCGGTTGGCGAGGCTGAGACGGGCGAATATCGACACGCGAGAAGTCTGTGAAAATCCGGTGCGGGAAGCGTCGTCCAGCGGGAGTCGGCTCGGGTACCGCGTTCGCGGTAAGCCACCGGAGGCAATACCACCGTTGTGGGTGTGCCCTCAGCCCGCTCTCAGCTTCGGGGCACGTTGACCAGCCCACTCTGGTACGCGACCACCACGAGCTGTGCGCGGTCCCGTACTCCCAGTTTGGTCATCGCCCGGTTGACGTGGGTCTTGGCCGTCAGCGGGGACAGGAAGAGGCGCTCGCCGATCTCGTCGTTGGTGTAGCCGTTGGCGACCAGGACGAGGACCTCCTGCTCCCGCTGGGTCAGGTTGTCCAGGGCCGTGGTGTTGACCGCGGGTCCCGGCCCGGGCTGGCCGTTGAGGTGGTCGAGCAGGCCGCGGGTGGCTTTCGGGGAGAGCAGGGCGTCCCCGGCGGCGACCACCCGGACGGCGTGGATCAGTTCGTCGGCGCCGACCCCCTTGCCGAGGAAGCCGCTGGCCCCGGCCCGGACGGCGAGCATCACGTTGTCGTCGTTCTCGAACGTGGTGAGCACCAGGATCCGCACGCCGGCCAGGTCGTCGTCGGCGGCGATCCGGCGGGTGGCCTCGATACCGTCCATGCCGGGCATCCGGATGTCCATCAGCACCACGTCGGCGCGGGCGGTGCGGGCCAGGTCGACGGCTTCCCGGCCGTCCATCGCCTCGCCGACGATCTCGATGTCCGGTTCGGAGTCCAGGATCATCCGGTAGCCGGCGCGGATCAGCGCCTGATCGTCGGCGAGTAGTACACGAATCACGACTTTTCCTCAAAAGGTAGTGCGGTGAGCAACCGGAACCGTCCGTCACCGGTCTCACCGGCGTCCAGCGTGCCACCGGCGGCGACGGCGCGTTCCCGCATCCCGACGATGCCGTAGCCGGATCCGGGGGCCCGATCGCCCCGAACCGTATTGATCACCTCGATGGTCAGGCCCCGTTTGCCCCAGCCGAGGGTCAGGGCGGCCGTTCCGGTGCCGTACTTGTGGGCGTTGGTGAGCGCCTCCTGCCCGATCCGGTAGGCGGCCAGGTCGGTCATGGCCGGCAGTTCCCGGGGTTCACCGGTCTCCTCGAAGACGACCGTCAGGCCCGCGGCGCCGACCGTCTCCAGCAGCGCGGGCAGCCGGGACAGGCCGGGGGTGGGCTCGGTGGTCACCACCGGATCGTCGGACTGCCGCAGCACCCCGACGATCGACGACAACTCCTTGAGTACGTCGTCGCCCGAGTGCCGGATCTGGTCCAGGGCCTGGCGCACCTGCTCCGGGCGCTTGTCCAGGAGATGACTCGCCGCGGCGGCCTGCACGCTGATCACCGCGATGTGGTGGGCGACGACGTCGTGCAGTTCGCGGGCGATGCGCAGCCGTTCCTGGATGACCCGGCGCTGCGCCTCCTCCTCCCGGGTCTGTTCGGCGCGGCGGGCCCGCTCCTCGACCTCGGCCAGGTAGGCGCGGCGGCTGCGGGTGGCGTCCCCGAAGGCTGCGGCCATGCTGAGGAAGGTGAGGACCGGCAGGTTGTCCAGGGCGAACGGATCCTGCTGCCGGATCGCGTCGGCGAGGTAGAGGGCGAGCCCGCTGCCGGCGATGTGCATCCAGGTGGTGCGGCGGTCGGTGCGGGACGCGACGGTGTACGACACGATCGCCCCGGCCAGGATCAGCAGCGGGTTCCGGTGCTGGGTGAGGCTGTACTGCGCGGCCAGCCCGGCGGTCACCACGATCAGCAGGGTGCGCGGGAACCGTCGCCGGCCGACGACCGCCCCGGCGGCGACCACCGACATGATCCAGTCGAAGGTGGTGAGCGGACGGCCGTCGGGCAGCCCGTCGCTGCGGATGTAGCCGGCCGCGGCGAACGCGCACAGGGCGGCCGCGAGGGCCGAGTCGACGACCGTCGGGTGCCGGGCGGCCCAGCGGCGGGGGACGGGCCAGATCAGGGCGTTCATGTTGCTGTCCATGGCGGGTTCCACGGTAGTGCCGCCGGTCCGGGGCGAGCGTCGTTCATCGGTGGTAGTGACCGCTACCGCCGTTGAAGTAGATCCACCGGGTATTCACCTGCCGTTCTCACCGGATTCACAGGATTCATCGAGCTTCCCTTGTTTCTGATAACCCTAGATATGGGGCATGAGACCACCTTCGAGCGCTCTCCGCTCGTTCAACCGGTACGAGATCAAGTACCTGTTGCCGAGTGAACAGCTCCCGGACCTGCGGGCCGAGGTCGCCGCCCGGATGGACACCGACAGCCACGGGACGGCTGGCGGGTACGGCGTGTGGAGCACCTACTACGACACCCGTGACCTGCGCTTCTACTGGGAGAAGATCGAGGGGCTGAAGTTCCGGCGCAAACTGCGGGTCCGGCACTACGGGGACCGCACCGGCGTCGGCGACGACACGACAGTGCACGTCGAGATCAAGCAGCGGGTCAACCGGGTCACCCAGAAACGGCGGGTGGCACTGCCGTACCACCTGGCCCGTGACCTGTGCGACAAGCGGCAGATGATCGACCACGACCCGTCCTCGAAGGCCTTCGTCGAGGAGGTCCTGGAACTGGTCACCATGCTCGACCTGCGGCCGGTGGCGATGACCGGCTACCAGCGGGAGGCGTTCGTCGGCCGGGAGTCCGACCTCGGCCTGCGGGTCACCTTCGACCACCGGATCCGCGGCCGGGACCGGGACTTCGACTTCGCCGCCGAGGCGGAGAACCGGCTGATCGTGCCCGCCCGCCTGTCGGTGATCGAGTTCAAGGCCAACGAGCGGGTGCCGTACTGGCTCACCGATCTGGCCGCCCGCCTGAACATGTCGGTCGTGCGGGTCTCCAAGTACTGCCAGAGCGTCGAGGCCTTCGGCCGGGCCCCGCGTTCGATCTTCCACATCCCCGACACCGAGACAGTAGAGGTCTGAGCCCCATGCCGTTCGAAGTACAGGATCTGTCCGGCACGTTCAGTGTCGGTGACATCGCCATCGCACTGTCGCTGTCGTTCATCCTCAGTGCGTTCATCGCCTGGGTCTACCGGTTCACCCACCGCAACGTGTCGTACTCCCAGTCGTACGTGCAGACCCTGGTCATCCTGGGCATGCTGATCGCCCTGATCATGCTGGTCGTCGGCTCCAACATCGCCAGGGCGTTCGCCCTGGTCGGCGCCCTGTCGGTGGTCCGCTTCCGGAACGCGATCAAGGAGACCCGGGACGTCGGGTTCATCTTCCTGGTGATGGGCGTCGGCATGGCGGCCGGCACCCGGTTCTACACCCTGGCCATCGTCGCCGCCGTCGCGATCAGCCTGATCATCCTGGTGATGTACCGGTTCAACTGGTTCGCCGCCAACGTCCAGCGCCAGGTCGTCAAGGTGCAGATCCCGCCGGACGGCAACTACACCGAGCACGTCAAGGACGTGCTGATCAGCCTGACCAGTGAGTTCGAACTCGTCAGCATCGAATCGATCCGCGGCGGGGCACTCACCGAACTGATGTACACGGTCCGGCTCAAGAAGGGCACCGAACCCGGCGAGCTGATCGCCAAGCTCGGCGAGCGCACCGGCGGGCAGCGGGTCACCGTACTCACCGGGTACGACCAGACGGACCTGTGATGAAGCGCCGACTGGTGCACCGGATCCCGGTCCGGGTCCGGCACTACTGGAAACTGCTCGCCACCTGCGCGGCCACGGCGCTCGCGTTCGCCGTGGTGTTCAGCACGGTGCGGGTGGCACCGCTGGTCACCAGCGCCAGCGACGAGAACGGCGACAAGGTGACGGTCGACATCGCGGGCACCACCGACCTGTTCGACGCGACCCGGGCACACAGCATCACGCTCACCTTCCGGGACGAGAACTACCAGGAGCTGCTGGACTCGTTCTGGGAGGAGGGCGAGAAGGACTACCTCGAAGCCGATCTGACCCTCGACGGTACGACGATTCCCAGCGTCGGTATCCGGCTCAAGGGCAACTCCACGCTGCAGAGCCTGACCCGCAACGGCGAGTCCCGGCAGACCGGCCGCGGCGGCGGGATGCGCGGCGGCGCGATGCCGGGCGGCGGCCAGCCGGGCGGCGGCCAGCCGGGCGGCTTTCCTGGCGGCGGCGATCAAGGAGCTGGTCAGCAGGGCGGCGGTGGCTTTCCCGGCGGCGGCATGATGGGCGGCGGGCGCACCGAGCTCAAGGCCGAGGAGCCGGAGAACCTGCCGTGGCTGATCCGCTTCGACGAGTTCGTGGAGGGCCGCCGCTACCAGGGGCACCGTGAGGTCTCGGTCCGGGTCGGCGGCATGGGCGGCGGCGCGACGGTGCTCAACGAGGCGGTGTCGCTGGACGTGCTGGCGGCGGCCGGGGAACCGGCGCAGAAGTACGCCTACACCAGCTTCACCGTCAACGACCGGCCCACCACCGCACGCCTGATCGTCGAGCACCCGGACGAGAACTTCGCCGACACCCTCGGCGACAACGGGGTGCTCTACAAGAGCATGTCGACCAGCCAGTTCACCGACCAGGGCGACGACCAGACGGAGTACGCCGAC
>DATMVU010000034.1:0-3231 GCA_035562875.1 Actinoplanes sp.
TCGTCATCGGCCTGATCGGCTTCGCCCTCGCCTCGGCCCTCGGCGGTGCCGCCCAGAACCTGGAACTGCTGATCTTCGCCCGCGCGCTGCAGGGCGCGTTCGGTGCCGCGCTGGCACCCGCCGCCCTGTCGCTGCTGTCCACCACGTTCACCGACCCCGCCGAACGGGGCAAGGCGTTCGGCATCTTCGGCGCCATCTCCGGCGCCGGCGGCGGCATGGGCCTGCTGCTCGGCGGTGTCCTCACCGAGTACGTCTCCTGGCGCTGGTGCCTCTACGTCAACCTGGTGATCGCTGCGATCGCCGTCGCCGGGGCATTCGCCAGACTCGGTGACGAGCCGGCCCGTCCCGGCGGACGGATCGACGTCCCCGGCGCGATCACCGCGGTCGCCGGGCTGGTCGCCCTGGTCTACGGCCTGGGCAACGCCGAGACCGACGGCTGGACCGCCACGATGACACTCGGCCCGATCGCGGCCGGCGTGATCCTGCTCGTCGCCTTCGTCGTCATCGAACGCCGTGCCGCCCACCCGCTGCTGCCCCTGCGAGTGGTCCTGGACCGCAACCGCGGCGGCTCCTACGCCGCCATCGCGATCGCCGGCGCCGGCATGTTCGGCATCTTCCTCTTCCTCACCTACTACCTGTCCGGCATCCTCCAGTTCACCCCGATCCAGACTGGTCTGGCCTTCCTGCCGATGCTCGGCTCGGTGATGCTGACCGCCACCACCGCCGGCTCGATGCTGGCCCCGAAGATCGGCCCGCGCCCGCTGGTCCCGGCCGGCGCCCTGACCGCGGCTGCCGGCATGCTGTTCCTGACCCGCCTGGAACTCGACTCCGACTACGTCACCGGAGTCCTCCCCGGCCTGATCATCATCGGTCTGGGCCTGGGCTTGGTCTTCGCGCCGACCCAGAACGCCGCCACCGCCGGAGTAGCAGTCGAAGACGCCGGCGTGGCCTCCGCGATGATCAACACAGTGCAGCAGATCGGCGGCTCCATCGGCACCGCCCTGCTGAGTTCCTTCGCCGCGACAGCCGCCGACGACTACCTGATCGGCCGGACGCTGTCCCCGCTGACCCAGGCCCAGGCCGCCCTGGAGAGCTACCACACCGTCTTCTGGTGGTCGTCCGGCTTCTTCCTGCTGGCCGCCGTGGTAGCCGCACTCCTCTTCCGAACCGGCCCCCTGACCGTCGACCCGAACGCCCCACGAGCCATGGCCCACTGACCCGCACCGATCACGCCGCCGAGGCCCCGACCGATCATTTCCGGTCGGGGCCTCGGCGGCGTGGCGCCTGTGCGGGAGGGCGGAGATCAGGGGAACCGGAGGCCGTGGCCGTATCGGAAGAGGGGGTTGGCGGTGTCGTTGGGGACGTCTTCGCGGGAGGACTCGACCTCGGCCATCGAGGACGGTAGTTCGAACGGGAGGGTGCCGGTGGCGGGGGAACGGCCGAACAGTACGTCCAGCAGGGCCTCGTCGCTGGAGCCGAAACTGCCGGTCAGGGCGGTGCGGCCGGACAGCGGGGTGAGGATGGCGGGGCGGTCCAGCCAGACGTCGACGACTGTGGGCACTGTGGAGGACAGCTCCAGCAGGGGGTCGATTTCGGCGGGGGTCCAGTCGAGGCGGCCGGCGTGGAAGAAGGACTCGAAGCCGCCGCCGCGGGGGTCGTAGGGGGCGGCCTTGCGGACGATCGCCACGTCGGCCTGGGCCGGGTCGTCGACGACCTTGGCGTAGCCGGTGGCCACCACCGGGTCGACACCGTCCAGGTAGACGGTGCAGCCTTCGGTCAGGGGCAGGGTGCCGGCCGTGTCGAGGACGACGATCGAGCGGCGCTGGGCGTCCAGGCCGGCCGAGCGGAAGGCCGGACTGCCGGCGATCCGGGCGGCCGCGGAGGGGTCCACGAGACGGCGGTCGTCGAACAGGCCGAGGGTGAACTTGTCGCGGAGGATGCGGCGGACCGAGACGTCGATCCGGTCTTCGCTGATCCGGCCGTCGGTCACCAGGTCGATGATCAGTTCCGGGCAGTTCTCGCCGCCGAGCTGGTCGGCGCCGGCTTCCAGGATCTTCAGGACGCGGCTGTGCCGGTCGAGGTGTTCGACTCCCCAGGCGCGGGCCGGCATGTCCGATCCCATGATCACCGCGTCGGTGACCAGGCCCCAGTCGGTGCAGACCACGCCGTCGAAACCGTAGCGCTGCCGGAGCAGGCCTTCGATGATGCCGTGGCTGAAGCTGAAGCCGACCTCCTCGTACCCGGTGCCGACGGGCATTCCGTAGTACGGCATCACCTGCGCGACCCCGGCCTCGAACGCCGCCTCGAACGGCTTCAGGTGGTAGTCCCACCTGCCGCCGGGGTAGACCTGCTCCCGGCCGTAGTGGAAGTGCGCGTCCTCACCGTTCATCTGCGGGCCGGCGCCGGGGAAGTGCTTGACCATCGCGGCCACGCTGTCCGGGCCGAGGGTGTCGCCCTGCAGGCCGAGCACGTATTCGCGGATCATCGCGGACACCATGTCGGCGTCTGAGCCGAGGGTGCCGTTGCCACGGGCCCAGCGCGGTTCGGTGGCCAGGTCGGCCATCGGGTGCAGGGCCACCCGGATGCCGGTGGCCAGGTACTCCTGGCGGACCACGTCGGCGAACGCCCGTACCAGCGCCGGGTCCTTGGTCGCCCCCAGCCCGATCGGTTCCGGCCACGCGGAGAAACCGCCGGCCGACGCGGACGCCGCGGGGTTGTCGATCACACCGTGCCGGGGGTCGGTGGAGACGGTGACCGGGATGCCGTTGCCGACGCTCGCGGCCAGCTCCTGGATCCGGTTGTGCCACTCGGCCAGCTTCGCCGGCGGGACCGGCGCGAACGTCAGGATGTTGACGTGGTTGATCAGCTTCCCGGCGATCAGATCCTTCGCGGACAGCATCATGTCGTTGCCGTCGGCGAAGGTGCCGTCCGGTTCGACTCCGATCATGGTGTGGAACATCAGTCCCGCCTTCTCCGCCAGGGTGAGGCGGGAGAGCAGGTCGGTGACCCTCTCCTCGATCGGAAGAGCCGGGTTCTGGTACGGGTTCATCAGGGTCTCCAGAGAAGGGTTCGCCGGGACGATCAGCGGGCGCCGCGAACCATGCGGACCAGCAGCGATCCGGCGAGGGCGACGACCGCGCCGCACAGGAACAGCAGGCTGTAGTTCGAGTCGGTGCTGCTGCCGACGGCCAGGATCGGGGCGGCCAGGATCGGGACCAGCGACTGCGGCAG
>DATMVU010000035.1:0-22755 GCA_035562875.1 Actinoplanes sp.
CGGGCCCAGAACGTGGTGCCGAACGACTCCTCCGGGATGACCAGCGCGTCGTACCGGGCGGCCAGCAGTTCGGCGCATTCGCCGAGCAGTCCCGGAGTGACGGTCATGTCGGTGTCCAGGTGCAGCAGGATGCCGCCGGACGCCTCCGCGGCACCCCGCCGGCGGCCCTGGGCCATCGACCGGTTCTCCTTCAGGTACCGCACCCGCAGGCCGCGCCGCTGAAATTCGCCGACCACCGCGGGCGTGTCGTCGGACGAGCGGAGATCATCGTTGATGATGATCTCGAAGTCCCGGTTGACCGAGGCCAGGAACGATCCGAGGAACCCGCGGAGCGCTGCGGCGCTGTTGTATGCCGGGACGACGACCGAGATCGCCGGTGGACGGGTCATGATCGGAGTATGGCGGTAAAGACGACGGTGGACCGGTACTTCGCGAGTACCGGTCCACCGTCGCGGTGGCGCCGCCGGATCAGCGGTACAGGGCCAGCTCCAGCGCCCACTGGCCCAGTGTTTCGGCCTGTTTCCCGGTGAGAGCCGGCTTGCTGCCGAGGGTCAGCGTCGCCACCCGCACGAGGTACGCCGTGGTCCGGCCCGCGGTCAGGTCGTTCTCCAGCTGCCGGAGCACGGTGGCCGACGCGGTGGGGGCGTACTTGCGGGTCAGCGTCATGAGCCACTCGACGGTCGGCCGGACGCTGTAACCCACCCGTACGGCCGGCGCGACGTTGCCCGCCTTGTCCACGGCTCCGGCGCAGACCACGGTGAACTGCCCGCGGCTGCCGGAGGTGCGGGTCAGCGCCGCCTTGGTGGCCACGCCCGACGCGGTGTCGGTGGTGCCGCAGGAGACGACCGGTGCCGCGTCCGGGGCGTAGACGGTGCCCTGCACGGCGCCGATCACCGAGACGACCGGTGCCGTACGGTCCACGTCGACGGAGACCTTGGCGGTCGTCGTGTTACCGGCGTTGTCGGTGACGGTTCCGGTGACGACCTGGGCCGCCCCGTCCGTGTCGACGGTGACCGGAGTGGGGCAGACGGCAACACCCGACGTGGTGTCGGTGCAGGCGAACTGCACCGTCGGTGCGCTCCGGTACCAGCCGTTCTTCTCCGGGGTGCCGATCACCGAGGCGGTGGCGGCCGGAGCGGTGCGGTCGACGTCCAGGGTGACCTTGGCGGTGGCGGTGTTACCCGCTCGATCGGTGACGGTTCCGGTGACGGTCTGAGCGGTTCCGTCGGTGTCGAGGGTGACGGGTGCGGGGCAGACGGTGACGCCGGAGGTCTTGTCGGTGCAGGCGAACTCGACCGTGGGGGTGGTGCGGTACCAGCCGGAGGCGTCCTTGGTGCCGGTGACGGTCGCCGTGATGACCGGTGCGGTGTGGTCGAGGTCGAGGGTGACCTCGGCGGTGGCGGTGTTACCGGCGGTGTCGACGGCGGTGCCCCGGACGGTCTGCGCCGCGCCGTCGGTGCCGAGGGTGACCGGTGCCGGGCAGACGGCGATGCCGGAGGTCTCGTCGGTGCAGGTGAACTCCACGGTAGGGGCGGTCCGGTACCAGCCGGAGACGTCCTTGGTGCCGGTGAGGGTCGCGGTAACGGTGGGTACGGTGTGGTCGACGTCGAGGGTGATCTCGGTGGTGGCGGTGTTGCCGGCGTTGTCGGTGGTGGTCCCGGTGACCGTCTGCGCGGTCCCGTCGTTGGTCAGGGTGGTCGGTGCCGGGCAGACCGCGATCCCGGACGTCTTGTCGGTGCAGGTGAAGTGCACGGTGGGGGTGGTGCGGTACCAACCGGAGGCGTCCTTGGCCCCGACGACCGTCGCCGTGATGACCGGTGCGGTGCGGTCGATGTTGAGGACCGCGCTGGACATGGCGGTGTTGCCCGCCTTGTCCAACGCGATCCCGCTGATCTGCTGCCCGGAGCCCTCGGCTCCGACCACGGTGTCTGCCGGGCATGTCGCGATCAGCGACGTCTCGTCGGAGCACGTGTAGCGGACCGTCGGCGCGGCGGTGAACCAGCCGGCCGCGTTGCGGTCACCGAGCACGGTTCCGGCGATCGCCGGCGGCTTCTGGTCCACCTTGAGGGTGAGCGTGGTGGTGGCGGTGTTCCCGGCGCCGTCCCGGGCGGTGCCGGAGTACCGCAGGGCCGCGCCGTCGGTGGCGGCGAGCACGGGCGGCGGGCAGTACGCGATCACCCCGCTGTCGTCCTGGCAGGTGAAGGAGATGGTCACCGGGGTCCGGAACCACCCGTTCACCGCCTTCTGCGAGAGCGCCGCGGTGATCGTCGGCGGGGTCCGGTCGACGGCGGCCGGGTCAGCGGGCGCCGGGGTCGTCACCGGGGTGGACGGCGTGACCGCCGGGGCCTCCCAGACCGGGACGGAACCCGTCAGCGCGCTGCCGCCGCCGTTCTCGTTGTACGCCTTGACCTCGACGATCCAGCTCTTGTCGGTGGCCAGAGCCAGGGTGGTGGCCGTCGCCGGGGCCTCCACCCGGACCGTCTTGGTGACCTTCTCGTTGCCGTAGCCGACCTGGTAGTACGTCGGCGCCGGCCCGCTGGTGGGTGCCTTCCACGACATCTGGACGGTGCCCGGCTGACCGGCCTGCCGGTTGACCACCAGATCGGTGGGATCGGCCGGCCGGTACCGGTCCAGCAGCGACTTCGCCGTCGTGCAGGCGCCGAACTCGTTGACCGTGGTCACCGCCAGCGTGTAGGCCTTGGCGGCGTCGATACCCGCGTACCGGAACGAGGTCTCGGCGCTCGTCTGATCGGCCAGGACCGCGCCGTCGGACAACCGCACGAACACCGCGCGGTAACCGGTCAGCGGCGTGTACCCGGTCCAGGCCGGTGCCCGCCACGTGGCCTGGGCCGTGGTGCCCTCGTCGGCCCGCCCGGGAGTCATGCCCATCACGGCGCTCGGGGTCAGCGCCCGCAGCGAGAAGTAGCCGGTGGTGGCGACGGCGCCGGCCGCGTCGACCGCGCCGACCCGCACCTTGTAGGCCGTGCACGGGTTGGGGTCGTCGACCGTGTATTCGGTCGCCGTCGCCGGGAGGTCCAGGACCGTCTCCACGTCCCCCGCGATGACGTCGACCGTGTACCGGACCGCGCCCTCGACCGGTTTCCAGGTGATCTTGATCCGGTGCACGTCCTCGGCGGCCCGGGTGACGTTCAGATTCTTCGGTACGGCGGGTGCGGCGTTCGCGACAGCAGGGATGGCGACTGTCGTCATCGTCATCGCGACCGTACCGGTGCCGACCGTGGCGAGTAGTCGCCTCATGTCCATAGAGCCCCTCGTCTTCCGTGATTCCATTCCGCGCACACCATCGGCGGCAACCTCAAGAACAGCTCAAACGCGGGTATGCGCCCGGTCAAGTTCTGGTCCGGATACGGCGAAGCCGTCCTCGGCGGCCCGATCGAGCGGGAGCGTGAACCAGATCCGTGCCCCGTCCCGGTACTCCGGGTCGGCGGCGATCAACCCGCCGAGCCGCCGGACGATGCGGCGGCAGATGGCCAGGCCGAGGCCGGTGCCCGGATAAGCGTCCGGGAGCGACCGGTGCAGCTCCTCGAAGATGACCTCGTGCTGGCCGGCCTGGATGCCGATGCCCCGGTCGGTGACCTCGATCCGGACCGTGCCGTCGTCGGCCGTCGCCGCCGAGACGTGCACCCGGGCGGTCTCCCCGAGCGGTACGTACTTGAACGCGTTGCCGAGCAGGTTCTCCACCAGCCGGCGCACCATGCCGTGATCGGCGTGGACCACGGGCAGCGGGCCCCTGGTGACCAGGGGTGCCGGAACGACCAGGCTCAGCGAGTCGGCGACCAGATCGTCGACGAGGGCGCCCAGATCGATCGGGCCGACACTCAGCCGGCTCTCGTCGGTGCTGGCATAGGTCAGCACGTCGTCGATCATGTGCCGCATCCGGTCGGCGCTCCGGTTGATCTCCGAGACGTACTCGTCGTACGCCGCCGGGCGGGGATGCCCGAGGTCCAGGTGCTCCAGCAGTTGCGCGTAGCCGTGCACCCCGGCCAGCGGAGCCTTCAGGTCGTGGCTGACGTCGCGGGCGAACGTGCGCAACTCATCCACCGACTGCTGGAGCCGGTCGACAGTCGCCAGCAGTTCGGTGTTGTGGAGCCGCTGCCGTTCCAGTTCGGCACGGAGCTCGGTGAGTTCGGTGTGGGTCATCGGGCCATCACCCGTGACGGGCCGCCGTCGGACTGCACCCGGGAGATCAGCCGATCGACGTCGCCCGTGTCCGGCGGCGCGGTGCCGCAGTTCCCGAGGTAGGGAGCGAGCGCCGTCCGCAACTCGGGCAGGGTGATCGGCTTGCCCAACCGCCCGTTCATGCCGGCGGCCAGGCATTCGTCCCGGCTCGCGGACACGGTCGCGGTCAGGGCCAGGATCGGTACGCCGGCCCCGGCCGCCCGGATCTGCCGGGTCGCCTCCAGCCCGTCCGTACCCGGCATCTGGACGTCCATCAGAATCACGTCGTAGCAGGTGCCGCCGAGGGCCGCCGCGACCGCCGCCGCCCCGTCCGGGACGGTGTCGCAGGTGACGCCCATCAGCTCGATCATCCGGTGGAAGACGGTGCGGTTCACGTCGTTGTCCTCGGCGAGCAGGACCCGGCCGCCGGCCAGCGGCGGGACGGTGACCGGGGCACCCCGGACCCCGGTGCGTTCCTGGTTGAGCGCGGCGATCAGGCGGGTGCGGATCAGCGGCGCGGTCAGCACTCCCGGCCGCCGGACCACACCGGTCCGCGGGTCGGTCGCGCTGATCATCAGGGACCGGCCCTCCGGGCCGATGGCGAGGGCCACCATCTCGGTACGCCGTAACGCCTCCGGATCGTGCGCGTCGTCGCACCAGACGACGGTGTCGACATCCGTCAGCGGCCGGGTCACCGTGGCGAAACCGGCCGGCACCGGCGCGGCGCCGGCCCCGGTCAGCAGCCAGGAGAGAGCCCGGGTGGACCGGGCCGACGGCGCGACCACCGCGATCCGCCGGTGCTTCAGCGGCCGGGACACCCGGGCCTCGTGCGGTACCGCCAGTAACGGCAGGCCGATCCGGAACAGAGCGCCACCACCCGGCGCGTCCTCCACGGTGATCTCCCCACCCATCGCGGCGACCAGCCGGGACGCCACGGTCAGCCCGAGTCCGGCACCCTCGTGACTACGGCTCGGGGAGGAGTCCGCCTGCGTGAACGGTTCGAAGATGCGGGCCCGCTGGGCGGCGGCGATCCCGGGACCGGTGTCCGACACCGTCAGCACGAGGGTTCCGTCGCCGTCTGCCTCGGCGAGCACCACGACCTCACCGTCGGCGGTGAACTTCACGGCGTTGCCGACGACCGCGTCGAGCACCTGGCGCAGCCGCTGGAAGTCTCCGCGGACGACCGCCGGCAGATCCGGTGCGACGGCCGCCAGCAGCAGGATCCCCTTGCCGCGCGCCTCCCCCTGGAGTCGCTGCACGACGTCCTCCAGCACCCGCTCCACCTCGACCGGCCCGGTGGCCAGGTGCAGGCGCCCGGACTCCAGCTTGCCGAGGTCGAGCATCCGGTCGATGAGGGTCTCCAGTGCCTGCGCGGACAGGTGCACGGCGTCCAGGATCTCCCGGAGGTTCTGTTCCATCGGCTGGGCCCGCAGCAGTTCGACGGCGGCTACGACGGTGGTCACCGGCGTCCGCGCCTCATGACTGAGCAGGGTGAGGAACCGCTCACCGGGGGACCACTCGGTCACCGTGACCAGCCGGTACTCGGCCCCGTCGTCGCCGGCCAGCGCCGAGACCCGCAGGACGCGTTCGGCTCCGGCGTCGCACCGGCAGCTCACCAGGGCCGGATCCGACGTGGGTGTGCTGCGCCACACGGCCTCCAGGAGGGCACGGTGGGCGCCGCACCGGCCGGGGGAGGAGCCGAGGAATCCGTCCTCCGGCGGGCACAGGTCGCGGTTGTCCGTAGCGGACCAGAGCGTGTTGGCTATCAGCACACGCCCGTCCGGGTCGGTGATCGCCGCGGGGCCGGTGATCGCCTCCACGAGTGTTCGTGCTTCATATCCCATGTAGAGACCCTTCGGGCGGACGGTCGATGCCACGGGCCGGGCCCGTGGAGGTCGATCGTCCCCGGGCCCCGGAGCACTACGGTCCGGTTCTCGGGTGCCGGCAGGTTTCAGGCTGCGTGCCGGCTGCGGTAGCCGCGCGGCGCCGCCGTGACCGTGTCGCGACGGCGCAGCCAGAGCCCGCCCAGCAGGGTGACGATCGCGCCGGCGCCGACCGCCCACGGCAGGAAGTCGGCCGGGCCGTGCGCGGCGGACTTCGGCGGGACCGCGGAGATCAGGACCCGGGACGTGCCGGAGACGGACCGGCCGGAGAGCACGATGCTGCTTCCGGACTGTCCGGCGGCGAGCAGCGTCTCCGGCACGGTGATCTCGATCCGGCCGTTCTCGTCGCCGCGGGTCTGCTCGATCGGGCTGTTGCCGACCCGGACCTCGATGATGTCCCGGGCGCGGTAGCCGGCGCCGACCACGCGGAGCCGGTCACCGTTCCCCTCCCAGTTGAGGACCAGCCGGTCGCCGCCGACCGCCGCACCGGCCGGGCCGGCGGGCAGCAGCATCGCGCAGCTCAGGGCCATGGCCAGGAGGACGACTGCGGCGACCCGGCGAGTGACGGTGATGATCGGCATGCAGATGAGACTGCGGCACCGGGCGGGTGAAGGGAATGCCCGGCGGGGAACCTTGCACCCGTCCTGAACCCGTCTTGACCTCGCCTTCGGTTTCCGGCGGCTCAGCGGATCGCGCGGGCCGCCGATGGGATCTGCGGAGGACGACGTCGGAGGTCTGCCGTGCCGCTGGACGACCGGGCTCCGGCGGTACCCGGCCCGGCCCGGCACCGGCGGCCGTCCCGGATCCCGGCGGGCCTGGCGGACCGGCTGTGGCGGCCCGCGATCGGTCTGGCCGTCGTCCTCTTCGCGGTCAGCGGGCCGGTGCACTCGCTGGGGGAGACGGACCTGGTCTTCCACCTCGTGCTGGCCGGGCTCGTGCTCACCGCCGTGGCCGTGCCGCTGGGACTGTCCGGTCTGCGGGGCCGCCGCCGGACGCCGTTACGCGACCTGCCGGTCCGCCCGGCGCTGCGGGCGGCTCGCCCGTACCTGATCGTGCTGGTGCTGGACGCGCTGATCGTCAGCCGCTGGTTCCGGACCGGTACGTTCATCGCCGGCGGCGACATGGGCGCCTTCATCCGGCGCGGCTGGGAACCGGAGATGGCCTGGTCGTGGAACCATCAGACGACCGGGGCCGGATCGGCCGCCTACACCATGGCGCGGGCGTTCGAGTTCCTGCTGATCCGGCTGTGCCGGTACGCCGGGCTCACCGAGTACTCCGCTCAGTGGCTCTACTACACGTGCATCTACGGGCTTGTCGGGTTCGGGGTGGCGTACCTGGCCGGGGCCTTCGTCCGGAGTCCGGCCGGCATCGTGGTGGCGGGCGCGTTCGGGATGCTCAACGGCTTCTTCCTGACCCGGCTGCCGAACCCGCTCAACGTCATCTCGGTGGGCTCGGTCGCGCTGATCACCGGGGTCGCCATGCGGGTCGCCCTGGGCCGCCGGGTGCCCGTCCCGATCGCCGGCTTCGCCCTGATGCCGACCTCGTTCCTCAGTTTCAACCCACCGATGCTGGTGGTCGCGTACGCCTGGGCGGTGGCCGGCACACCGATCCTCGCCGCGTTGCTGATCGGCCGGGCCGCGGCGTGGCGACTGCTCAAGTGGTTCGTGGCGGCCGTGCCGTGGGCGCTCTGCCTGAACCTGTGGTGGCTGCTGCCCCTGGCGCAGAGTTTCACCGGCGGGGGCGGGGCCACCGCGAACGCCACCTTCACCGATCCGACCAACTGGTCCTGGTCCCAGGTGAACAACGTGCCGCCGAACATCCTCACGATGGTCGCGAACTGGGCCTGGTTCCTGCCGCAGTACCTGCCGTTCGCCGCCGGCCTGGACGAGCCCTGGTGGATCTGGATCCGGTACCTGCTGCCGGCCCTGGTGTTCCTGGCCCCGCTGGTGGCGTCCCGCCGGTTGCGCCGGGTCGCCCTCGGCCTGCTGGTGATGATCTTGATCTTCGTGTTCCTGGCCAAGGGCCTGCGCCCGCCGTTCAGCGGGATCAACCTCTTCCTCTACCTGCACGCGCCGGGGTTCTGGCTGTTCCGGGAGCCGATGAGCAAGCTGGGCCAGTTGCTGGTCTCGTTCTTCGCCGTGATGCTCGCGATCACGGTCGAAGGGCTGCTCGCGCGGTCGGGCCTGATCCGCCCGCGCCGCCGTCCGCTCGGGCGCGTCGCTGCGGCGGTGCCGGTCCTGCTGGTCCTGGCCTATCCGTACCCGCTGTACACCGGTGGGGTGATGCCCGACGAACGGCCGACCCAGCCCTCGATGCACGTCCGGGTGGCGCAGGAGTGGTGGGACGTGGCCGAGCACATCGACGCCGACCCCCGCCCCGGAAAGGTCTTCGTCCTGCCGCTGGACGACTACTACCAGATGCCCACCACGTGGGGGTTCTTCGGCGCCGACACCATCGCCAACCTGCTGATCAAGCATCCGGTGGTGCAGCCGAAGCCGGACGGCTACTTCGGTGACGTGCCGGGATTCGCCGCCAACCTGCGGCTGATCGAGAACGTGCTGCTGGCCGGGGACCTCGCCCCGGTGCCGCGGCTGCTGGACGCGATCGGGGCGAGCCGGGTGATCGTCCGGCACGACCTGGTTCGCGGGCTGCCCAACCGGCACTTCGCCGACGGCCGGGTGCTGTCGGCGGCGATGGCCCGGGTGCCGGGCGCGACCCTGGAGGTCGACGGCCTGCTGCAGGTGTGGCGGGTCGGCGACGGGAGCAGCCCGACCGTGCGGACCTACGACCGGGTCCTGGACGCCCCGGCCCGTCCGGAGGCGGGCGCGGCGGCCCTCGGCACGGTCGCCTCCCGGACCGCGATCGCCGCCCGGGCGGACACGTCCGTGGCCACGACCAGCCCGCGGGTGGACGACACGGTCGCGGCGACCGGCGACGTCGTGTATTGGCCGGTGCCGGCGGTCGACGCCGGATCCCCGGTGACCACGGTGGAGGTGCCGGGCGGCCGGTACACGGTGGCCCAGCGGGCCCGGGCCGCACCGGTGCTGATGCCGCGGATCGCCGGGCGCCGCCTGCTGCTGGAGGACCCGACCACGGTACGGGTGGACGGCCGTACCGTCTCCCGCCGCCCGGATCTCGTGGTGCCGCTCCCGGCCGGCCGGGAGATCCTCGCGCTCCGCGCCGGCACCCGCCGGATGGTGTCGCTCGACGTGGCGAGACCGGCGCCGGTGCCGGTCGGTGCGGCCACCGGCATCACCCTGCTGGCCGCGGCCCGGGAACCGGCGAAGGTGAGCGGCTTCAGCCCGGTCTTCGACTGCAACGAGTACGAGCCCCGGCCCCGCGTGGAACTGGGCCTGTCCGCGACGGTGACCGGGACCGGGGAGGACGCCACCATCCGGCTGAGCGCCGCCGATCACGCCGCCTGTGCCCGCGTGGTGGTCGACGGGGCGAAGGCGGGCCAGATCTTCCGGGTCCGGATGGAGTACCGGCGGGTGTCCGGGGCCCGCCCGCAGATCTGCCTGTGGCAGTCCGGTACGGCCGGGTGCGAACTGGCGGCCCGGGCCGCCCTCAACCGCGAGTGGACCTCGTTCGAAGGGGCGACGACCATGGAGACCGACGGATCGCTGCAGGTCATCCTGCACGCCGACGTGGGCCGGCGTCTGGGACCGCGGACCGTGATCGAGTACCGTGCCGTCCGGGTCGAGGCGATGGAGGAGGTCGGCACCCACGAGGTGTGGCCGCCGGCGGTGCCGGAGACCACCGTCGAACTGACCGCCGGGCAGCACGAGCTCAGCGTCGAGGGCGGTCCCTCCGGATCGGTCCTGGCCCCCTTCGAACCGCTGGAGGACTGTTACCGCTACGACGACCGGAGCGCGGAGCAGGCCGGTCTGGAGGCGGAGTCGCAGATCGGGGTGGACGGCGAGACCACCTACACCCTCAAGGCGGTGAGTCATCTCGCCTGCATCGGCGCCGGGATCGAGGACTACGGGTCGGCGTCTCTGTACGAACTGTCGATGGAGGCTCGCAGCGTCGCGCTCCGGAACCCGAAGTTCTGCCTTTTCCTGCGGGGACCCGACCTGTGCCGCAAGCTTCCGGCGGTAGCCCTCTACCAGGGGTGGACGCCGTACGAGGCGCTGGTCCCGCCCGATCCGGGCACCGTGGAGGCCCGGCTGTACCTGTACGGCCTGCGCGACCTCGCCGGCAGCCGGCAGTCCCAGGTGGAGTACCGGGGGGTCCGGGTCCGGCCGGTGGCGTCGTCCGCGGCCGTCGTCCTCGTCCGTGCCCCGGCCGAGGTGACCGCAGCCGGGGCGGTGGCGGACTGGCAACGGAACAACCCGGCGCACTTCTCCGGCCGGATCACCGGGCCGGGAGTACTGGCGCTGGCCGAGAGCGCGGCCCCCGGCTGGGGCCTGACCGGGATCGACGGTACGGCCAAGGTGACGTTGCAGGGGTGGATGGGGGGCTGGACGGTGCCCGGCGGCGGTTCCTTCGAGATCCGCTACGGCCCGTCCCGGCTGTCCCGGTACGCCTTCTACCTGCTCCCGGCCACGGTCGCGGTCTCGCTCGGCTTCATGTACCTGCGAAGTCTCCCGCCGGGCCGGCCGGCCTCGGTGACGGCCCGGCACCGCCGGCAGCGCCTCCGCCGACGGCGGCGCGGATGATCCGGGCGCTGCGGCTGCTGCTCGGTGCACCGTCGCGTCAGCGCATGCGCTGGGCCCGCCGGCACCGCCTCGTCTGGGTGGCGTCAGCGCTGGTCCTGGCTCTGGGGGCGCTGATGCTGTGGCCGCTGAGCGCCCGGTTCCTCGGCGCTGACGAGATCATCGTGGTGGCCGTCGGTGACATGGCCTGCGATCCCACCGACCCGGACATGCAGCGGGCCACCCGGGAGACCGGTGACCGGTGCCGTCAGCGGGACGTGTCCGACCTGGCCGTCGCGGCCGATCCGGACGTGCTGCTGGCGCTCGGCGACCTCCAGCACGAGGTGCCCACCGAGGAGGCGTACCGGACGGTCTACGGACCCTCGTACGGGCGGTTGCGGGACCGTACCGTGCCGGTCTTCGGCAACCAGGAGTACAAGGCACCCGAGGCGTCCTCCTTCCTCACCTACTTCGGCGACCTGGTCCGGGACCCGCGCGGCTACTGGTCGCAGGAGATCGGGCGGTGGCACCTGGTGGTGCTGAACTCCAACTGCTCGATCGTGACCGGCGGCTGCGGGCCGGGCTCACCGCAGCAGACCTGGCTCGCGGCGGACTTGGCCGCCAACGGCCGCCGGTGCGTCATCGCCGCCTGGCACCATCCTCGCTGGTCGACCGGTATCGCCGGGCCCGACGACCGGACCGCGGCGCTGTACCGGACGCTGTACGAGCACCGGGTGGATCTGGTGCTGTCCGGCCACGAAGCCCACTACCAACGGTTCGGGCCGCTGAACGACGCCGGCCGGGCCGATGAGCTCCGGGGCCTCCGGCAGTTCGTGGTGGGCACCGGGGGACAGGCGCACTACCGCCCGGAGGAGCCGGCCGTCCCGGGCTCGCCGGTCGCCGCGTACACCGACTACGACCATCACGGCGTGCTCGTGCTGAATCTGCGGTCCGAGTCGTACAGCTGGTGGTTTCGTCCGCTGGAGGCCGGCCGGGAACGGGTGGACGAGGGGTCGGCCCGCTGTCTCTGAGCCGGTCAGGCCACCGTCCGCATCGGGTGCCGCGGTACCCGGGCGTGCCGGTCGACGGCGTCCAGCACGGTCGCGGCGGCCTCGTCCCAGGAGTGTGCCCCGCCGTACGGCAGCGGATCGGGTGGCTGCTGCCGCCAGCCGGGCAGCGAGGCGATGATCCGGTCCGCCATCGCCTCGGGCCGGGGCGCGACGACGGCTCCGGCACCGGCCCGGGTGGAGTCGCGCAGTCCCGGGACGTCGTACGCGATGGTCGGGGTGCCGAGCGCGGCGGCTTCGGTGACCACCAGCCCCCACCCCTCGCGCACGCTGGCGGCCAGGTGCACGTGGGCGCGGGCCATCCGGTCGTGTTTCTCCGCCTCGGAGATCCGGCCGGTGAATGTGACGTAGCCGGGGGCCTGGGCGGTCAACCGGCCGAGAAGGGGGCCGCCGCCGATCATCCAGAGCTGGAGACCGGGGATCCGCCGGCGGGCCAGCCCGACCGCCCGGATCACGTCACCCGGCCGCTTGTACTGGACCATCCGGCCACAGAAAACCGCGGTGGGCTGCTCTTCCTTGGCCGGCCGGGGCAGCGGGTCCGGGGGCGCGTAGCCCTCCGGGACCACGGTGACGTCATGGGCGCCGAACCGGGCCAGGGCCTCCCGGGTCGAGTCGGAGACCGCGAGGATCGGGCTCTCGCCGAGGCGCCGCAGCCAGCCCGGTTCCAGCCGGTGCCGGCCGAGGTGGGCCAGTCCCGGCGGGGCGTTGAGGTGCCAGATCTCCTCGCAGGTCTGATGGACCAGGGCGATGGTCCGGGCGCCGTCGTCCACCCACTCGTGGGCCTGGAACGGGACGGTGTTGGTCTCGTCGACGACGACGTCGAAGCCGCCCCGGCCATGGCGCTGCCACCAGCGCCGGGCCTCCCGGTACACGGTGAACCTGTTGCCCGCCCGGACGATCCGGTAGCCGTCACGGATCTCGGTGGCCGGCCGTCCGGCGACCGCCGCCGAGAACAGCACCACCCGGTGCCCGGCGGCGGCCCAGCGGCGCAGGATCTGCTCGGTGTAGACCTCGGCCCCGCCGGCTGCGGGGTGGCTCAGGTCGCGCCAGTTCAGGATCAGTATCCGCATCGGACCTCCGGGACTTCTGCCGTCGTGCACGGCGGTGACCGGAAGGATCGGCCGGGGCGGGCCCGGCTTGAGAAGGTCGCCGATACGGCGCCGGAGCCGGTGACCGTTGGCGATGATGGGACGAATGGCGGGGAACCGGAGGAAGAAGACGCGGGCGCCTCTCGGGCGGCACCGGATCGTCGCGGCGGTCCTCCCCGCCCGGTTGACGGCGGAGTCGATCCTCCTCGGCCTCGTCGTCGGTGCCCTGGTCGTCGCCCCGTGGACCCGCTCCGGCTACCTGCTCCTGCTGGACTGGGTCTCCGGGCCACACCAGGCACTGAGCCCGGGTCTCTACGGCCTCGACCCGGCGGCCCTCGACGCCCTGCCGTACCGCCTGCTCACGCACGCCGTCCGGCTGGTCGTGGGGGCCGGCGCGACCAGCTGGCTGATGATCCTGGCGTTCTTCCCGATCGCGGCCGGTGGGGTGTCGGCGCTGGCCGGCGGCGGGCGGTGGCGGCGTCATCCGGCTGCGCTGTTCGTCTGCGTGAACCCGTTCGTCATCGAGCGGATCCAGGCCGGGCACGTGCCGTTCCTGCTGTCGGTGGCCCTGCTCAGCGTGATGGCCGCGTCGGCCCGGCACGCCCGGCGACGGGGTCACTGGTTCGCCGCGCGCCCGGCGGGCTGGTACGCGCTCGCCGTCTCGGCCGCCGCGCACGCGGCCTGGCTCGGCGCGGTGATCCTGGTCCTGATCGCGGTGCTGCCCCGGCCCCGGTGGCGGGATCTGGTCCGCACCGCGATCGTGATCGTGGCCACCGGCGGTGTCTACGCCTATGCCGCGGTCGTCGTCTCCACCGCGATCCTCATCATCGACGTCGGCGAGGCGGACCTGGAGGTGTACGCGACCCGCCCCGGCCCGTCCGGCCTCGCGACCGCGGTGGTCACCCTGCGAGGATTCTGGCGCAGCGCTTCGGACAGCAGCCCCGCGATCGTGCTGGGTCTGCTGCCCACCCTGAGCCTGGTGCTGGCCGCGGCCGGGGGCCTGGCCCGGTTGTGCCGGCGCGACCCGGGGATCGGGGTGCCGCTGACCGCGATCACCCTCACCGGGCTGCTCCTCGGTGCGGGGGTTCACGGCCCGCTCGGTGGCGTGTACCGCGCAGCCTTCGAGTATCTCCCACTCTTCGAGGCGATGCGTGAGCAGCAGAAGTGGGTCTCCCTGGCGATGATCGGCTACGCGGTGGGGGTGGGCGCCTCGGTTGAGGTGGTGGCGGCGACGCTCCGCCGCCACGACCGGCTGCTGCCGCGGATCGCTGCGGGCCTGTCCGCTCCGTCGCTGGTCGTCATGTACGCCTCGATCGGCGCCTCGCTGGTGTGGGGTCTCGGTGGCGCCGTCCGGGTGAGTCACTACCCGCCGGGCTGGTACGCCGCCGACCGGATCATGGGCACCGGTACGGAGGCCGTGCTGTTCCTGCCGTGGCACCAGTACCAGCCGTTCGGGTTCACCGCGACCCGCAGCGTGGCGACACCGGCCGGGGCCTTCTTCCGCCGGCCGGTGCTCAGCAGTGACGCCGCTGAGCTGGGGCCGGTACGGAGCAATTCGTCGTCGCAGCGGATGGCCTACCTGGACCGGGTGCTCGCCGCCGGGGGCGGTGGGGACCTCGGCCGGCTCATCGCGCCACTGGGGGTGCGCTATGTCGTGCTGGCCAAGGGGCGGGAGGGTGCCACGTATGCCTGGCTGGGCCGGCAGGGGAGTCTGCGCCCGGTGCTGCGCACCATGGAGATGGACGTCTACCAGGTCACGGCGGACGGGACGGGACGGGTGATCAGCAGCCGTGACGGTGACTTCAACGCCGCGCTGAGATGGGCGGCCGATGGGCGGCTGGGATCGGAGGCGGTGCTCGCCGGTGCGGGGGACGGCCCGGTGCCGTCGGCCGGATCGGGCGGCCTGCGGCGGGCCGGTGCGACGAGCTGGCAGGTGTCGGCGGGGGCGGCCGGCTGGGTGGTGGTGCCCGAGGAGTGGTCGGCGAACTGGACGGCCGGGGATCAGGTCACCCGGCCCACGGTTGCCGGGACCGTCGCGGTCCGTGCTGGTTCCGGACCCTTCACGGTGCGGTACGCGCCGTGGCGGTGGCTACGGGTGGGTCTGCTGGTGTCACTGCTGTCTCTGCTGGTCCTGACGGTCGCGGGGCTGGTCGAGCACCGTCGCGAGTTCTATCCGGGCCTCAGGCGGCGATTCGCCGGTAGTGGCCGGCACGGTGGCGCTTCAGGACGTCGAAGGTGTCGCGCAGGGTCCGGATGATCGAGTTGGTGCTGACCGTGCTCCCGTTGGCGGCGGTGTTGACCTCCACCGGGGCGGGCTGCGGGTCGCTGAAGCCGGCGGCTTTCGCGGCGACGAAGAACTCCAGGTCACAGGCGAACCGCTGCTCGCGCAGGTGCGGCAGGATCTCGGCGAGGACGTCCCGGCGGAAGATCTTGCAGCCGGTCTGGGTGTCCTTGACCTTGAGCAGGAAGGCGCCGGTGACCACGGTCGAGAAGGTGATCGAGAGCAGCTTGCGGGCCGCCGACGCGCTGCTGGTCGAGCGGGCGTGACGCTTGTCGGCGTAGACGGCGCTGTGGTCCCCCTCGCGAGCCATCTCCAGGTAGGTCGCGAGGTGGTGGGCGGCGATGTCGCCGTCGGCGTCGATGAACCCGACCCAGGCACCCCGCGCGGCGGCGAAACCCTGGTGCAGCGCGTTGCCCTTGCCGGAGTTGGTGCGGTTGTCGATCAGCCGGACCCCGGGCACGTTCGCGGCGAACCGCTGCGACCCGTCGGTGCTGCCGTCGTTGACCGCGATGATCTCGTACCCGATCCCGGCCGCCGTCAGGACGGCGCGGACCTCCTGGATGGTCCGGGCGACGACCGGGCCGCAGTTGTAGAACGGGATGACGACGGTGAGTTCGACACCCGGGGTGGCCGGGGCCCACAGGCTCGGGGCCGGAGCGGTGGTCGTGGGCGCCGGGGCGACGGTGGCGGCGAGGTGGCTGAGGGCGAGGGCTGCGGTCATGCCCAAACCTTCGGGGCGCTACCTCAAGCCGGGCTCATCTGCAGTTCAGTCTTGAGACAAGCCTGACCTGCGGGAACGTTCAGGCGCCGGGGCCGGCAGCGGACGTTCGCGCGCCCGGTCGGCGGCGCGGCCCGCCGGCCCGGGTCACGAAGCACATCAGGACGAACGCGGCGGCGAAGAACACTGCCATCGCGACGCCCAGCACCATCAGCAGGCCCAGCCCGGCCAGGGCGGCGAAGACGGTCCGCCAGGTGCCGTGCGCCAGGATCAGGCCGCCGGCGGCCGGTGCCAGGATCGGCCCGAGGAAGGTGAACGAGGTGATCACGCCGAAGGTGGCGGCCGCCCGGTCGCCGTGATGGGTGTCGGTGACCACGGCCCGGCCGATCGCCACCCCGCCCCCGCCGACGATGCCCTGCACGAGGCGGGCCGCCACCAGCACCGTCCCGTCCGGGCTGGCCGCGCACACCACCGACAGCACGGTGAAGACGAGCGTGCAGGTGAGGAGCAGACGGCGGCGGCCGTACGAGTCACTCAGCGGTCCGAGCAGCAACTGCCCGGCCGCCATGCCCACGATGAAAGCGGTGAGCGTCAGCTGGACCACCGTCGGGCTGGTGGACAGCGCGTCCTGCATCTCCGGCAGCGCGGCGAGATAGGTGTCGGTGGCGAACGGCCCGACTCCCATCACCATGATCAGGGCGAGGAGAGCGGGCCGTCGTCGTTCAGTGTTCAAGCGGTCAGCCTAGTCAGCGCTAGGGCAGCCACTTCTCCCAGACCTCGCGGTTGGCGTCGGCCCACTTCTTGGCGGCCTGGTCGGCGGTCATCTTGCCCTGGGTCATGTCCCGGGCGACCTGGTTCTGGTCGGCGTTGGTCCAGGTCCAGTTCTTCAGGAAGGTGGCGCCGGTGCTGCCGGTGTCGACGAACTTCTTGCGAGCGATCTTGTCGAGGTCGTACGGCTGGTAGTCGCAGGTCACCTTGTCCAGGTCGGTGTCGCAGCCGGGCTTGTACCGGGGCAGCGGCACGTGGACCAGCTCGACGTCGGACAGCAGCCACTGCGGCTCGTAGAAGTAGCCGAGCAGCGGGGTGCGCTGGTTCTGGGCTCGCCGGAACGCCGAGATCAGCTTGTCCTCGCTACCCGCGTACACCAGGGTGTAGTTGAGTTTGAGGTTTTCGATGAGCTGGGCGTCCCGGGTGACGAAGGACGGGTCGGCGGCGAGGAACTGTCCCTTGTCCCCGGTCGCTGTCGTCTTGAGCAGGTCGGCGTACTCGTTCAGGTTGCGCCAGTCGAGGATGTCCGGGTGCTCCTCGGCCAGCCACGCCGGCACGTACCAGCCGATCCGGCCCTTGTTGCCGGTGAGGCCCAGTTCGACGGCGACCTTCTGCCCGTCGATGTACTTCTTCTTCAGATCGTCGTGACCCCAGTTCTCCAGGATCACGTCGATGGTGCCGTCGACGAAACCGGCCCACGAGGCGGTCTCACTCAGCTCGTAGGTGTTCACCTTGCACTTCAGCTCCTCCTTGAGGAGGTAGCCGACGACAGCCGCGTTCGCCGCCGAACCCGACCACGGGTTGAGCGCGATGTTCACCGTGCCGCAGACGGCCGGGGCCGGCACGCCCGGTGGCGGGGTGATGGCGGTCTCGGTGCTCGCGCAGCCGGCCACCACGGCCAGGCTCAGCGCGGTCAGGGCCTGCGTCACTCTGCGGATCACCATGCCGCCGCCCGTTCCCGGTTCGCCCGCCGGACGAGGACCTCTTCGGTGAGCGCCACCAGGACACTCTTGACCGACTCGCGGTCGCGGGCGTCGCACTCCATCAGCGGGACGCCGGGGCCGACCCCGAGCGCGTCCCGGACCTCTTCGAGGTTGAACCGCTGGGCGCCGTTGAACCGGTTGATACCGATGATGAACGGGATCTCGTGCTCCTCGAAGTAGTCGATGGCGGGGAAGGAGTCCTCGATCCGCCGCGTGTCGACCAGCACGATCGAGCCGAGCGCGCCGGTGACCAGGTCGTCCCAGAGGAACGCGAACCGGTCCTGGCCGGGCGTGCCGAACAGGTACAGCAGCAGTGACTCGTCCAGCGTGATGCGGCCGAAGTCGAGGGCCACGGTGGTGGTGGTCTTGCCGGACACCGCTGAGGTGTCGTCGATGCCGATCGACCTCTCGGTCATCTCGGCTTCGGTGACGAGCGGCTCGATCTCGGAGATGGCACCCACGAAGGTGGTCTTGCCGACGCCGAAGCCGCCGCTGATGACGATCTTGACAGCGATGGGTGTCGCTGCCGACGGCTCCCTAGAGCGCCCGGACACGGTCCCTGATCCTTTCGATCAAACTGGTGGAGAGCTCCTCCGGCTGGTCTTGCACCGTGAGATAGCTCTGGGTGATCAGGTCGGCCACGATGACGCGGACCACACCGAGCGGCGCGCGCAGCGCCACCGACAGGTCCGCCACCGACATCGGCGACTGCGCGAGTTCGACGATCCGCCGGGACTCGAAGCGCAGGGGTGCCGACAGTGCGGCCGGGGCCGCGTACAGCAGAGTCTCGATGCGCAGATTGTCGTGCAGAGGTTGAGTACGCCCATTGGTGATCATGAACGGGCGGATCACCGGATCCTCGTCCATGTCGCCGGAGTGCAGCCCGCCACCCGGCGACGGCCGGTGTGACCCGGCGTACGGAATGGAGCCGTCCTCGGCGTCCCACGACTGGCTGCTCATCGCGGCAGGTGCTGCCGGGACTCTGCGATCAGGGCCGGGGTGAGCAGATCACCGAACCGTTCGGTCAGCAGCGAGATCTCGTAGCCGACCAGGCCCAGGTCACAGTCGCTGCCGGCCACCACACCGAGACAGCTGCCACCTGCGATGACCGACACCAGCAGGAAGCCCCGGTGCATCTCGATCATGATGAGTTTCAGGCCGTCGAAGTCGTACCGCCGGGAGGCGCTGCGGGCCAGGCTCGCCAGACTGGACACGATGGCCGCCAGCTGGTCCGCCTCGGCCCGGTTCAGGCCGTCCGAGCTGGCGATCAGCAACCCGTCGGAGGACACCGCCACGGCGTCACGCACACCGTCCGTCTGGTGGACGAAGTTGCCGAGCAGCCAATTGAATTGGTGCCGATCCGACGACGTGTCAACGCTCATCATTCTTCTTTCCGGGTTGCTGCCAAGGGGCCGGTCCGTGACGGCTGTCACTGCTGGGACCCCGCTGTTTCAGAACTACCGCGCTGGATACCGCCGCGCAGTGCGTTGAGCCGGTCCCGCACCGAGTCGGCCGAGGTACTGATGGGAGCCGGCCGGTCGGCGGGTGCGTTGCTCGACGCCGTGGGTGGCCGGGTCTGAGCACGCTGGGCGCGGGGTGTGCGCTTCTTCAGGCCGTTCGCCGTCCGGGGGGCTTCGTCGGAGGAGCCGCCGAACGGATCCGGGGATCCGAACGGGTCGGCCGGGCCGAGAGCGTCGAGCACCGAGGTGGTGGAGGTGACCGGGTTGTCCTTGACCACCACGTACTCGATGGCGGTGGAGTTCAGCGGCCGGTCCGCGGTGACCACGCCGGCGGTCGCCGGCTGGGGCGCCTCGCCGACCTCGGCCGGTGGGATCCGCAGCGGAGCCGACGGGGCCCGCTCGACCTCCCGCTTCTTGGCTGCCGGAGGCTGCGGCCGGGGCCCGGCGACACTCGTCTGGTCGACCAGGATCTCGGCGGGCAGCGTGATCCGGGCCGTCACCCCGGTCACCGGCGACGGCGTGAGCTGGACCTCGATACCCATCTGCTGGGCCAGGCGGCCGACCACGTAGTGGCCGAGGAACCGGGCCGGCGCGGTGATGAAGTCACCCTCGCCGCGCAGACGCTCGTTGGCCCGCTGCATGTCCGCCGCCGACATACCGACACCCTGGTCGATGATGGCGATCAGGTAGTTGCCGGCGATCCGGCGGCCGTGGATCTCCACGTCCTGGTCCGGCGGGGAGAAGGACAGGCCGTTCTCGATCAGCTCGGCCAGCATGTGCGCGATGCCGCTGACCGTGGAGCCGTTGACGAGTGTCTCGTCGACCCGGCGCAGGGTGACCCGGCGGTACTCCTCGACCTCGGAGACGGCCGCCCGGATCACGTCGGAGACCTGCAGTGGGTCGGAGAGCTGCCGCGGGCTGGCCGCGCCGACCAGGACCAGGAGGCTCTCCGCGTTCCGCCGCATGCGGGTGGCCAGGTGGTCGAGTTCGAAGAGGTTCGCCAGCCCGGTCGGGTTGGACTCCTCCCGCTCCAGCTTGGTGATGAAGCCGAGCTGGCGGCGGAGCAGGTTCTGGTTGCGGCGGCCGAGGTTGGCCATCGACTCGGCGGTGGTACGCCGCAACACCGCCTGCTCGGTGGCCAGGGCGTACGCGGTGGCCTGCACCCGGTCGAAGGCGTCCGCCACCAGCCGGACCTCGACACTCGCGCCGCGGGGGACGAGCACCGGGGGCGGCGGGGCGGTGTTGTCGCCGGTGCTGGCCTTCTGGACCGCCTCCGGCAGCTGGCTGCCGGCCAGCCGGTTCGCTTCGGACGCCAGCACGGTCAGCGGCCGGGCCACCGACTGCGAGGCGACGGTGGCCAGGTAGATCGAGCCGATCAGGCAGATCAGCACCGCACCGAGCAGCACCGCCATCCGGACCGAGGCCTCGTCCTCCAGGGAGGTGGCCCGGGCCGAGATGACCGAGCCGATGTGGTGTTCGAGCTGGAGCGTGTCGTCCAGCACGGTGGTCAGCGCGGACCACCAGGACTGCGGGTTGACCTGCAGCGTCCGGCCGTCACCGGACTGCAGCGCGATCCCCTCGAAGAAGGCCGCCTCCCGGGCCGCACCGGTGTCCAGCAGGTAGTCCATCGAGGCGCGCTCGGTGGCGTTGGCGTATCTGTTGAAGGCGGTGAGGGCCGCGTCCTTGGTGGAGCGCATGGTGACGAACTGGAGGAATTCGCCCTGCTTGAAACCGCCGGCCGAGAAGACCCCGTTGAGGAACGCCCGCTCCTGGGAGGCGGCCTCCTTCATGTCACCGAGCGCCTCCAGCGCCGCCGAACCGCGGCGCAACTCCTCGTCGCCGTTGCTGTCCAGCTCGAAGTCGAGGCCGCCCAGGTCGGCGATCCGGGCGGTGTAGAAGGAGAAGGTCGCGGCCCGCTGGCCGGATCCGGTGTCGGTGCCGGCCCGGACCCCGGCCAGGCCGTCCAGCTGCCGGACCGCGGCGGAGACCCGGTCGTCGATCTCCTCGCCGTCGGTGATCAGGTTCTCCAGCTGGTCGCGGCGCAGGTCGACGGCGTCCCGGGCGGGCAGCAGCTCGGTGCGGAAGGCCTCGTTGCCGCCGAGCAGGCCGGCGGTCAGGCCACGTTCGGTCTGCAGGTCCTGGACCAGTTCGGCGACGGCCAGGTCGATGGTGACGGCGCGGGCGGTGGCCGAGGCGGTGCGGTAGTTGTCCACCTCGCCGACCGCGACGATGGCGAGCAGCACCAGGGTGGTGGCCACCGGGAGGGCGAGGGTCCGGACCACGCGCCGGCGGATCGTGCCGCCTGACGACCGGCGGGCCCGTGCCCATACTCCGCCCTCGGGGGCGCCCGGGACCGGCGTGGTCCCGCCGACCGGCGTGGACTGCTCGGACTGCTCGGCGCCCTGAACCTGGACGGACAAGCGATCAGCTCCTCTGTCGACCAGCGGCCAGGCATGGTCACGACCGGTGGGTCGATTCACAACGGGTGAACCGGCAAGTTTCTTATCAACGGGGGTGGAGAAAGGCGCAATGCGATGTGGCGATCCCGGGAACGAACTGATCTTCCGGGATCGCCGCAACAGCTTCTTCTCTCAACCCTTGATGGTCAACACCAAGGGCCGAAATTTACGGCAGTGCAACCTCTTTATGCATTGCACCGCTTACGGGCGGTTATTTGGGAGCGTTTTCAGTAACCGCCGGTAAGGTCGCCTCGGGCATCGATCAACCACGATGCAAGATGCGCCGCGAACGACGCCCGGACCAGAATCCAGAACACCGGTTCGGCGTTCGTCACTGAGGGTTCCCGCCGGACCAGGATCACCGGGGAGTGCGCGATCGTCGTCTGCACCCCACGACCCACCCCGAAGACCCGCGGATGTACGTCCAGTGAGCAGCCGAGTGCGATCAGCTCCCGGGTTCCGGGGCCGCTCAGCTCCAGAGTGGTGCGTTGCGCCGAGACGTCCACGACCGAGGCGCCGGGAACCGCCTCCAGCTGTTCGGTCAGCCGCCGCTGAGCACCGGGCGGCCCCACCACCAGCCATTCGTCCGGCCCCAGCCACACGAACGTCACCTCGCCGTCGACGACTGTGGTGTTCGGTGCGGTGGGCAGCGGTAGGTCACCGGGCCGGTCCAGGCGCAGGTTGAGCTGGGTCAGGAAGGGGACCTCGGCCACCATGACGCCGGCCTCGGTGGACGGGAGCGGACAGCCGGAGAGGGGGGAGAAACGATCAGCCATCGCGCCGCGCGCCTTCCGGGTCGTAGAGAACGGATCCGGTGACCGTCACCGGGGTCAGGCCGTCGTCGAGAGTCGCCCAGAGAGTCCGTCCCTCCAGCTCACGACCGTTGCGGACCAGGGCCAGAGCGAACGGCCGGCCCAACGCTGCGCTGTGGTACGACGACGTCACGTGGCCGAGGGCGGTGACCGGCGGGTCCGGAAGTTCCGGGCCCGGCACCAGGTGCGAACCCTCCGGCAGCAGCACCCCGTCCCGGGGCAGCAGACCCACCAGCTGCTTCCGGTCGGCGCGCTGGTTGTCCGCACGGGCGAAGGACCGGCGGCCGAGGAAGTCGGCCTTCTTCTTCGAGACCGCCCAGCCCAGCCCCAGGTCGTGCGGGGTGACGGTGCCGTCGGTGTCCTGGCCGATGATCGGGTAACCCTTCTCGGCCCGCAGTACGTGCATGGTCTCGGTGCCGT
>DATMVU010000036.1:0-2686 GCA_035562875.1 Actinoplanes sp.
GGTGACCGGGTCGGTGTCGGTGCCCTTGGCGGAGGTGTTGCCGCCGGCGTAGTTGGTGGTCTTCGGATCCGCGCCGAGACGGTTGGAGCGGGCGATGAGATCAGAGACTACGGGGTTGGTCATGGGGTCCGCTTCCCTCAGTGTCACGATTACCTGGTGAAACGTTTCAGAGTTACGCGTAGATTACGGGCGCCTCCCACCCAGGTCAAGGGCATCCCTCAAGCCGCACCAGCGGCTGCCGATCCGGGAGCCGTGAATACCATGTTCCCCGTGACGCCCACGGCGCGAGCGGCAGCCGCCGCCCACCTGGAGGAACTCGAGCTACTCACCGCCCGCGACTTCGAGGCGGTCTCCGCGCCCGCCGCCATCGTCGAACTCCAGGCCCGCGACCAGGGCTGGACCGACCTCGTCCAGCGCGCCGAGCTGATCATCGCGGACGTCGCCGGGCGCCGCGGCGACGTCGCCGAACAGGGCCGGGTCGCCCGCCGGATCAACCTGTGGGCCGAGGAGCACGGCGACGAACTGCTGCTGGCCCGCAGCCACCGGCTCCTGGCGATCGCCTTCCGCCGGCTCGGCGACCCGGCACAGGCCCTCGTCCACGCGGTCGCCGGACTTCAGCACGCCGGCACCATGTCCGAGCGGCTGCGCTGCAACCAGCTGATCACCCTCGGACTGGTCCTCGACCTGAACGGCCGCTTCGACGACGCCCGCCGCCGCTTCACCGAGGCGATGCGGATCGCCGACGCCCACAACGACAGCCATCAGACGATCACCATCCTGAACAACATGGCCTTCACCGCGTACGAGAACGGGGACATCGACGAAGCGAACTCCCTGGCCCGGCAGATGGCGTCGGTGGCCGCAACGAGCGGGATGCCGCTCGACGGGCTCTACCTGGACACCTCCGCCCGCATCCTGATGCTGCAGGAACGCTGGACGGAAGCCGAACAGATCCTCCAACCGGTCCTCGACGACCCGGACGGCCCGCTGCTCAGCGAAGGCGACAGCCTGCCCGAATGCCTGATGACGCTGGCCGAGATCTACGCCGCCCAGGGCCGGCGCACCCTGGTCGGCGACACCCTCGACACGGTCGGCCGGATCTGCGAAGACCGTGGGCTCGGCTCGATCGCCGCCCGGGTGCACCGGGCCCGCGCCGAATGGCATGCGGACGCCGGCGACTACCGGGAGGCGTACCAGGAGTATCAGCTCTACCACTCCCGCACCGAAACCCTGCACTCCGCCGAACGGGAGGCCCGCGCGTACGCGATGCAGGCCCTGTTCGACACCACCGAAGCCCGCCAGGCGTCGGTGCGGTTCCAGCGGATGGCCGAACGCGACGCGCTGACCGGCCTGTTCAACCGCCGCTACCTCGACGACCGGCTGACCACGGCGGTGGCCGAGGCCCGCCGCACCGGCGACTCCCTGGCCCTGGCGATCATCGACCTGGACCATTTCAAACGCATCAACGACACCCTGTCCCACGCCGTCGGCGACGCGGTACTCCAGCAGATCGGCACCCTGCTGGAGACGTTCGCCACCGGCGACGAGACCCCCGCCCGCCTCGGCGGCGAAGAGTTCGTCCTCCTGCTCCCGGGCGCCGGGCCGGCCGCCGCCCACCACCGCTGCGAAGCCCTGGCCACACTGATCCGCACCCACGACTGGACCCCGACAACCGGTTCCCTACCGGTCACCGCCAGCATCGGCGTCGCCACCTGCACAGCCGGCGACCTGCCCCCGAACGCCCTGCTGAGCCAGGCCGACAAGTGGCTGTACGTAGCCAAACACAACGGCCGAGACCAGGTCCAGGCCGCCCCGTCCGCCCCGGCTCTCCCTTAGGATCCACCGGCCGGTGCGGCGATGTTCTCGCCGCCGTGCCAGGAGGTCCATAGGGCCGAGTAGGGGCCGTCGGCTGCCACCAGTTCGTCGTGGGTGCCGAGTTCGATGATGCGGCCGTCTTCCATGACCGCGACCCGGTCCGCGTCGTGGGCGGTCTGCAGCCGGTGCGCGATGGCGATCACGGTGCGTTCGTGCAGGACTGCGGCGAGGGAGCGTTCGGCGGCGCGGGCCGCTGTCGGATCGAGCAGGGCGGTGGCCTCGTCGAGGATGACGGTGTGCGGGTCGGCGAGGACCACCCGGGCGAGGGCGAGTTGTTGCGCCTGTGCCCCGTCGAGTGGTTGTTCGCCGAGGTCCCGGTCGAGGTCGTCGGCCCAGTCTGCGCCGACGGTGCGTAACGCGTCCGTCAGGAGTGAGTCGGGCACCTCTGTCATCAGGTTCTCTCGCAGGGTTTCCCGGAAGACGTGGTGCTCCTGGGTGACGAGGACGACGTGCCGGCGTAGTTCGTGGGGTGGCAGGTCGGCGATGGGGACTCCGCCGACGGTGACGGTGCCGGTGGTGGGGCGTTCGACGCCGGCGATCAACCGGCCGAGGGTGGATTTGCCGGCGCCGGAGAGGCCGACGACGGCGAGCCGTTCCCCGGCACGGACGGTCAGGTCCACATCGTGCAGGACGTCACGGCCTTCGTCGTACGCGTACCGCACCCCGCGTACCTCGATCCGTTCGTTCTCCGGAACCTGGTCGGCGAACGGTGGCGGGGCGGGGACGGCGGCGATTCCCTCGACGCGGGCGAAGGCGGCTCCGGCGCTCTGCATCTGGTCCAGGTAGATGAGGATGCTGTCGATCGGCCCGA
>DATMVU010000037.1:0-10943 GCA_035562875.1 Actinoplanes sp.
CCTCGCCACCGATGAGGACCGCGAGGGCGAGGCCATCGCCTGGCACCTGATCGAGACGATCAAGCCGAAGGTCCCGTTCAAGCGGATGGTCTTCCACGAGATCACCAAGCCGGCCATCCAGGCGGCCGTGGCGAACCCGCGCGACATCGACCGTTCGCTGGTCGACGCGCAGGAGGCCCGCCGGATCCTGGACCGGTTGTACGGCTACGAGGTCAGCCCGGTCCTGTGGAAGAAGGTGATGCGCGGCCTGTCCGCCGGCCGCGTGCAGTCCGTCGCCACCCGCATCGTCGTCGAGCGTGAGCGGCAGCGGATGGCGTTCCGTTCCGCGGAGTACTGGGACATCCTGGCCCACCTGGCAGTTCAGGGTCCGGTCGAGGGCCCGCGCGCGTTCAACGCCACGCTGATCGCGCTGAACGGCGACCGGATCGCCACCGGCAAGGACTTCGAGCCCACCACCGGGCAGCTCAAGACCGGTTCCACAGCGGTGCAACTGGACGGCGACGGCGCCCGAGGGCTGGCCGCCCGTCTGGAGAACCGCCCGTTCGCCGTCACCCGGACCGAGGAGAAGCCGTACCGCCGCCGGCCGTACGCGCCCTTCATCACCTCCACCCTTCAGCAGGAGGCGGCCCGGAAGATGCGGTCCTCCTCACAGCAGACGATGCGCACCGCGCAGAGCCTGTACGAGAAGGGCTACATCACCTACATGCGTACGGACTCGGTGAACCTCTCCGAGACCGCGGTGGCCGCCGCCCGCCGGCAGATCGCCGAGCTGTACGGGGCGAACAATGTGCCGCCGCAGCCGCGCAAGTACACCACCAAGGCCAAGGGCGCGCAGGAGGCGCACGAGGCGATCCGCCCGGCCGGGGACAACTTCCGCACCCCCGGCGAGGTCGCCAACGAGCTGAGCAGCGACGAGTTCCGGCTCTACGAGCTGATCTGGCGCCGCACCATCGCCTCGCAGATGACCGACGCGGTCGGTAACTCGATCAGTGTCCGGATCCGGGCGACCACCCTCGCGGGTGAGGAGGCCGACTTCGCCGCCTCCGGCAAGACGATCACCGATCCCGGTTTCCTCCGGGCTTACGTGGAGTCCTCCGACGACGAGAACGCCGAGTCCGACGATGCCGAGCGCCGCCTGCCGAACCTGGTGAAGGACCAGCCGCTGAGCGCGGACGCGCTGAACGCGGCCGGCCACCACACCACGCCCCCGGCGCGGTACACGGAGGCGTCGCTGGTCAAGGCGCTGGAGGAGCTGGGTATCGGCCGGCCCTCCACCTACTCGTCGATCATGCAGACCATCCAGGACCGCGGTTACGTGGAGAAGCGCGGCCAGGCGATGATCCCGTCGTTCCTGGCGTTCGCGGTGATCGGCCTGCTCGAGGGGCACTACCCGCGGCTGGTGGACTACAACTTCACCGCCGCCATGGAGGGCCAGCTCGACGACATCGCGGCCGGTGACGGTACCCAGCTCGCCTTCCTGTCGTCCTTCTACTTCGGCAGCCAGGAGACCGGCGCCGACGACGACATCGCCAGGGCCGGCGGCCTGAAGAAGATGGTCACCGAGAACCTCAGCGCGATCGACGCCCGCGAGGTCAACTCGATCCCGCTCTTCGTCGACGAGGAGAATCGCCGGGTCGTCGTCCGGGTCGGCAAGTTCGGGCCGTACCTGCAGCGGAAGGCCGTCGACGGTGGCGAGGACGCCCCTGAGGACAAGGCCTCGCTGCCGGAGGGAGTGGCGCCCGACGAGCTGACCCCGGAGAAGGTCGAGGAACTGTTCCTGGCCGGCAACGGCGACCGGGTGCTGGGCCAGGACCCGGTCACCGGCGACGAGGTCACCGTGAAGTCGGGGCGGTTCGGGCCGTACGTCTCGGCCGGTGAGCGCAAGTCGTCGCTGTTCAAGGACCAGTCGCCGCAGACGGTCACCCTGGAGCAGGCGCTCGACCTGCTCAAACTGCCCCGGATCGTGGGTAAGGACGCCGACGGCAACGAGATCGTGGCCCGCAACGGCAAGTTCGGGCCGTACATCTCCCGGGAGAAGGACTCACGGTCGCTGGCCGGCGAGGACCAGCTCCTGACGATCACCCTGGAGGAGGCCCTGGCGCTGCTCGCGCAGCCGAAGACCCGCCAGGCGCGGACCGCCAAGCCGCCGCTGCGGGAGCTGGGTGAGGACCCGGTCAGCAAGAAGCCACTGGTCATCAAGGAGGGCCGGTTCGGGGCCTACGTGACCGACGGGGAGTTCAACGCGACCCTGCGGCGGGACCAGACGCCCGAGGAGATCACCCTGGAGCAGGGCTCCCAGATGATCGCCGAGAAGCGGGCGAAGGGCCCGGCGCCGAAGAAGCGGGCGCCCGCGAAGAAGGCGGCCGCGACCAAGTCCACTGCCGACGCCAAGGAGACCCCGGCCAAGAAGGCTCCGGCCAAGCGGGCCACCGCGGCGAAGAAGACGACCGCCGCCAAGAAGACGACGGCCGCGAAGACCACCACCGCCGCCAAGAAGGCGCCGGCCAAGAAGGCCGCCCCGCGCAAGGCGGCCACCGCTGCCGAGTGAGTCAGCTGCCCAGGACCCGCACCAGGTAGTCGTTGGTGAACATCCGGTGGGGGTCCAGGCGGTCGCGGACGGCCAGGAAGTCGTCGAAGCGGGGGTACGCCGGGCGCAGTGACTCGGCGTCCCGGTAGTGCAGCTTTCCCCAGTGCGGGCGGCCGCCCAGAGCGGTGCAGACGGCTTCGAAGGCCCGGAAGTAGGGCTCGTACGGCGCGCCGAAGTACTGGTGCACCGCGATGTAGGCGGACTCCCGGCCGTATCCGTGCGACAGCCACACGTCGTCCGGGCCGGTGAACCGCACCTCGACTGGGAACTGCACCTTGAACGGCAGCTCCGCGAAGATCCGGGCGAGCGCGCCGAGGACTTCACCGACTGCGGCGCGAGGTACCTCGTACTCCATCTCGGTGAATTTGACCTTGCGCAGTGAGCAGAAGACCTCGTGCGACCGGCCGGTGTAGGTGCGGGCGCTGAGGGCTCGTGCCGAGATGCTGTTGAGTGCCGGAACCGTGCCGGGCAGCCGCCGGCCCAGCGCGCAGACGCCCTGCCAGACGGTGTTGGAGAGGAAGTCGTCGTCGAGCCAGCCCCGGAACCGGGACAGCGGCCGGTCGTCCTCGTCCACCTGCTTGTTGATCTTCAGTTGGGCCCGGTCGGTGTACGGGTACCAGAAGAACTCGACGTGATCGTTAGCCGGCAGCCAGTCGTCCAGTCCGGCCAACACGTCCGGCAGGGCCATCGGCCGCTCGTCGGCGAGCAGGGTGAACGCCGGCACGCACCGCAGGGTGACCTCGACGAGCACGCCGAGCGCCCCGAGCCCGAGCCGCACCGCCGCGAACTCGGGGGAGTCCACGGTGTAGCGCTCGATGATCCCGGCCGCGGTGACCATCGTCACCGACTCGACGCAGGAGGCGAGTGTGCCGTAACCGAGGCCGGTGCCGTGGGTGCCGGTGGAGATCGCCCCGGCCACCGTCTGCGCGTCGATGTCACCGAGGTTGGGCATGGCGAGACCGTGCTCGGCGAGAACCCGGTTGAGGGTGGACAGCGGCATCCCGGCCTGAACCGTCACCAGCGGTCCGTCGACACCGATCAGGTGACCGAGCCGGTTGACGTACATTCGCTGGTCGTCGGCGACGGCGATCGAGGTGAACGAGTGACCGCTACCGACCACCTTGACCCGCCGCCCGGCCTCAGCGGCCCGGCTCAGAGCTGCGGAGACCTCCTCGACGCTGCCTGGTGTCAGGACCTCGGCGACCGATTCTTGATTTCGGCCCCAGTTGGTCCACCGAGGGGAATTAACGGGTGTAGTCATTCTGGCCTTTGTCCTCCATCCGAGCGGACACCGTGACCCGGCGTCCCGTCGATGCCCCTCGCTCGTTGATCCGAGTAACGTTCGATTTAACGATGAGATTTATTCACGACGGTGAACATGTTTCCTTGCGAGCTCCGGTCGTGAACGGATCTCTTTGCTGAGAGGGAGTGGCGACGCGTGTCGACACCAACCGTCAGTACCGGACCGCTGCGGCGGGTTCCGGTGCAGGGCAGAAGCGTTGCCCGGGTGCAACGCATGCTCGACGCCTGCGCTGAGCTGGTCGACGAGGTCGGTTATGAGGGCCTGACGACCACGCTGCTCGCTGAGCGCGCTGAGGTCGCGATCGGTTCGGTCTACCAGTTCTTTCCGGACAAGAGGGCCATCGTCCAGGCACTCGCACTGCGCAACATGGATGCGTACCTGCAGAGCCTGTCCGACCGGTTCGCCAGCGAGATCTTCACCCATTGGTGGGATGCCGTCGACGCATCGATCGACGCCTACATCCACATGCACCGCAGCGTGCCGGGCTTCCGGACACTGCACTTCGGTGACGTGGTCGATCTGCACCTGCTCGACTCCGACCGGGACAACAACGCGGTCATCGCCGAGCGGCTGGCCGAACTGCTCATCGAGCAGTTCAAGCTCTCCGACCGGGGCCGGCTGCGGTTCGCACTGCAGATCTCGGTCGAGGCGGCGGACGCGCTGATCAAGCTGGCGTTCCGGCGTGACTCGACGGGTGACGAAGCGGTGCTGACCGAGGCGAAAGCCCTGATAAGGGAGTACCTGCACCGGCACGTGCCGGCCTGAGGTCCCGTCACCCCAGGAATGCACGGCCTTCTCCGCGGTACGTGAGGGCCGGCGCCGCTGCCTCGCCGTCGACCAGCTGCAACTCGTTGACGTGCTCACACAGCTCGCCGGCCTTGGCGTGCCGGAACCACACCCGGTCACCGGGGCGCAACCGGTCGGCAGCCGCTCCCACCAGCGGGGTCTGCACCTCACCGGCCCCCTCGGTGGTGCTGAACCGCAGGCCCTCGGGCAGCCACGGCAGCGGCAGCCGGGACGTCTCCGCAGTGCCCGACGCGACCCAGCCGCCACCGAGCACGGTGGCGATCCGCGGAGCCGGCCGGCGCACCACCGACAGCGCGAAGAACGCCGCCGGGGTGGGCCGCCAGTCGCGATAACCGTCGAACAGGGTCGGGCCGTACAGCCCGGAACCGACAGTCACCTCGGTGACCGCGGGATCGGCACTGGTCACGGCGACACTGCCGGTCCCGCCGCCGTTGACGAACTCCAGCTCGGCATGCTCCCGGACCGCACCGACCGCCGCCGACCGGCGCTCCAGCAGCTCGGACATGGCCCGGCGCTGCATCAGCCGGATGGCCCGGCCGCGCAGCGCCTGACCGGGCGGGGCGTCACCGACCCCGGCGACGTGCGCCTCGTAACACATCACGCCGACCAGGCGGAACCCGTCCCGGGCGGCGACACTCCGGGCCAGTGCGCCGGCCTGTGCGGCCGAGTGCACCGGGGAACGGCGGACGCCGATGTGCAGACCGGCCGGGCGCCAGGCCGCATCGAGTTCCAGACACAGTCGTACGGCCGGGCGTGCTCCCGGAGCCACCACCCGGTCGATCAGGTCGAGCTGCGACTGATGGTCCACCATCAGGGTGACCGCGGCGGCCAGGCGCTCGTCCGAGGCCAGTTCGGCGAGCGCGCTCCGATCCACCGTGGGGTACGCCACCAGCACGTCATCGGTCAGTCCGGCGCGGACCAGCCAGATCGCCTCGGGCAGCGTGTACGCCATCACCCCGTGCCAGCCGGGCCGGCTCAGCACCCGTTCCAGCAGCGTCCGGCACCGGACCGACTTGCTCGCCACCCGGATCGGTTTGCCGCCGGCGCGCGCGGTCAGGCGCTCCGCGTTGTCGTCGAAGGCGGCCAGATCGACCACCGCGACGGGGGTCTCCAGATGACCGGTGGCCCGGTCGAGTCGCTGGTGCAGGGCGGTGCGGTCAGGGAACACGCGAGCACGTTAACCCGTGAGGCAGCTAACACGAAAGACATTCATCTCTGCTCCACCGGATCGTGGCAGCCCCGCACCCGTACCGGTGGCCGGTTAGAGTGCTCCGAGCAATGACCACGGGAGGTAGGGCCATCAGTACGGAAAAGCAGCAGGACACGGGGCCCGTGGACCTCAACGGTGTGGCGGCACTCCGCTCGGTGCTGCGCCTGCGCGGATTCCGCCGGCTCTGGCTGGTGCTCGCCGCCGCCTCCTTCGGGGACTGGATCGGCATCCTGGCCACCGCGCTCTTCGCCTCCGCCCAGTTCGAGAACACCGCAGCCCAGGGCGCCGCGTTCGGTGGCACCATCGCCGTGCGCCTGCTGCCCGCGCTGGTCCTCGGCCCGATCGCGGGTGTCCTCGCCGACCGGTTCGACCGTCGCTACACGATGGTCATCGTCGACCTGCTGCGCTTCGTCATCTACGGCTCGATCCCGCTCGCCCCGGTCTTCGGCGCCTCCCCGGCCCAGACCGTCGCCTGGGCCACCATCGCCACCCTGATCGGCGAGGCGATCACCCTGATCTGGATCCCGGCCAAGGAGGCCGCGGTTCCCAACCTGATCCCCAAATCGCACATCGAGGTCTCCAACCAGCTCACCCTGGTCACCACGTACGGGATCACGCCGATCCTGGCCGCCCTGCTGCTCTCCGGAATGACCGCCGGGCTGCAGCAGTCCGGTGTCGCCCTGCCGGACTGGGCCCAGCCGGTGCAGATCGCCCTCTACATCAACGCGCTCTCCCGCCTGGCCACCGCGCTCGTCGTCTTCTTCGGCATCAAGGAGATCGGCGGCAAGAGCGAGGAACGGCTGAAGAACGCCGCCGAACAGAGCATGACCCGCCAGTTCCTGGACGGGTGGAAGTACCTGGGCAGCACCCCACTGGTCCGCGGCCTGGTCGTCGGCATCTTCGGCGCGTTCGCCGCCGGCGGTGTGGTGATCGGTGCGGCCCGCACCTTCGCCTACTCCCTGGGCGCCGGCGAGGCCGCGTTCTCCCTGCTCTTCGGCTTCATCTTCATGGGCCTGGCCCTCGGCATCGGCCTCGGCCCGATGATCGTCAAAGACCTCTCCCGGCGACGCTGGTTCGGCATGAGCATCGTGCTGGCCAGCAGCTCGGTGATGTTCCTCGGCCTGGCGTTCCACCTGTCGATGGCCCTGGTCGGAGCACTGCTCGTCGGTGCCGGCGCGGGGATGGCCTTCCTGGCCGGCACCACCCTGCTCTACGGCGAGATCGAAGACGCCGTCCGCGGCCGGGTCTTCGCGGTGGTGCAGATCGGCGTCCGGACCGTGCTGCTGCTGGCCATCACCGTGGCCGGCGTACTCGTCGGCCTGGGCAGTTCCCGCCGGGTCTCGCTCGGCCCGATCGCCTTCGACGTGTCGTCCACCCGGGTGCTGCTGCTGGTGGCCGGTGCGATCGGCATCTGGGTCGGCATCGGGGCCTTCCGCCAGATGGACGACAAGAAGGGTGTGCCGGTCCTCGCCGACCTGTTCGGCTCGCTGCGCGGTCGCCCGCTGTCACCGCCCGAGGAGTTCGTCCGCTCCGGTGTCTTCGTGGTCTTCGAAGGCGGCGAGGGCGCAGGCAAGTCCACCCAGGTCACCCGGCTCGCCGACGCGCTCAAGGCGGAGGGCCGCGACGTCGTCGTCACCCGCGAACCCGGAGCCACCGACGTCGGCGCCCGGATCCGCGGGCTGCTGCTGAACGAGGCCGAGGCCCCGTCGGCCCGGGCCGAGGCACTGCTCTACGCCGCCGACCGGGCCCACCACGTGGCCACCGTGGTCCGGCCCGCCCTCAGCCGGGGTGCGGTGGTGATCAGCGACCGCTACATCGACTCCTCACTCGCCTACCAGGGCGCCGGCCGGACCCTGCCGGTCCAGGAGATCTCCTGGCTGTCCGCGTGGGCCACCGGCGGCCTCAAACCCGACCTGGTCGTCCTGCTCGACGTCGACCCCGGCGTCGGCCTGACCCGGGTGGACTCCCGAGGTGAGGGCGCCGACCGGCTGGAGAGCGAGTCACAGGCCTTCCACGAGCGGGTCCGGTACGCCTTCCTCGACCTGGCCGCCGCCGACCCGAAGCGCTACCTGGTCCTGGACGCGTCCCGGCCGCTCGACGAGATCTCCGAGGCCGTCACCCGGCGCCTGGCCGGCGTCCTGGAACCGGCTGAGGTCAGCTGAACAACCCGACCGGCACGGCGGCGGCCATCGCGGCCATGCCCGCATCGTTCGGGTGCAGATGGTCGCCACTGCCGAAGGCGGCGGCCAGACGTTCCGGATCGGCCGGGTCGAGAACCGCCCGGTCGAAGTCGATCACCCCGGCCACGGTGGTCACCGGCGTGCGTTCCGGCAGGTGGAGGCTGATCACCAGGTCGGCTCCGCCGGGCACCGGCAGGGCGATCGGGTCACCGGCCAGAGCAGACCCATGGGGTACGACCACCGACTCCCGCCCGCCGAACGTGACCCGCCGGCCGGAGCCGGGCCGGGCATCCGTGCTCGCGCCGGTGCCCTCCCGGAGCGCCACCCGCACCGCACCGATCCGGAGCGGGGCGGTGCCGAACTCGTTCGTCAGCCGTAGCCGAATCTGATCACCACCGAGGCTGAGGTGCACCACCTGGCGGACGGTCTGATCGGTCAGCACGAGCGGGGCGCCGGGCGGGATCGTGGTGGGGGCGGCTCCCCACGTACCGGCCCAGGAGGGGTTGACCTTCGGCTCGTCGTGGTGATCGGCGACCGACCGGCTTGTTCGTCAGCCGCGCCATAGGGTGACCATCATCGCCTCCAGCGCCACCTGCGGTTTCACGTTGCGGTCGATCGAATCACGGCATGCCAGCACCGCCTCCAGCCGGCGCAATGTGCTCTCCGGCGACCACTTCTCCGCCGCGGCAGTCGTCACCGCAGCCAGATCGCCGTGCACCATCGCCACCGGGGCCCGCATCGACGTGACAAGCACATCCCGGTAGAAACCGATCAGATCCTGAAGCGCCCGGTCGATCGCATCCCGCTGCGCCCGGGTGGCCCGCGCCTTCTGCGCCCGCTCCAGCTCCTTCAACTGCCCTGCCGCACCCCGCATCGCCGACGTCGCACCCCGGCCGGTGCCGCCCGCACCAAGCGCCCGCTCCAACGCGGCCCGCTCCGCCGAATCCAACTCGGCCACCGCACCGGCAGCCTCCAACTTGGTGGCCGCCTCCAACTTCGTCGCCGCCTCGAAACACGCACCGATGTTCGTCAACCGGCGCGGCACACCCAGCACATCGTCCCGCCGCTGTCGCGACTCCGGATCCGCCGCCAACTGCCGGGCCCGCTCCAGATCACCCTGCGCGGCAGCCGCCGCCCAGCCGGCCTGCTCCGGAGCCATCCCGTGCCGCCGCGCCAGAAACTCACCCAACGCCGCCGCCGACGGCTGCACCAGCGACACCAGCCGGCAGCGGGACCGGATCGTCACCATGATGTCGTCCGGATGCACCGACGGCGTACACAGCAGGAAGACCGTCCGCGGCGACGGCTCCTCGATCGCCTTCAGCAACGCGTTACTGGCCCGCTCACCGAGCCGATCCGCATCCTCCACGACAACCACCTGCCAACGGCTGCCCGACGGGGCACTCGCCGCCCGCAACACCAGCATCCGGGTCTCCTTCACCCCGATGCTCAGCCCTTCGGTCGCCACCACGTGCACATCGGCATGCGTCCCCACCAGCGCCGTATGACACCCGTGACACTCACCGCAGCCGACACCGTCCCGCTCACACTGCAACGCGGCAGCGAACGCCCGCGCCGCCACCGCACGCCGGGCCCCCGGCGGACCCGTGAAAATCCAGGCATGGGTCATCCCACCACCCGAATCCGGATCACCGGCCATCACCCGGGCGGCAGCCGCGGCAGCCCGCCGCAGAATCCGAACCGGCTCGTCCTGCCCCACCAGATCCGAAAAGACGTCTTGGCCACTCACAGGGCGATTATCCACCCGGGGGCCGAGCCCCCAGACCCCGCGTCACGGCCACCCACCACCGACCTCGGTCACCGCTTCGTCCTTCCGTGGCCGTGCTCTCCGCCGTCCTCGGTCACCGCTTCGTCCTTCCGCTGCCTTGCTTTCGGCCGCGCTCGGTCACGTTCGTGGTGCCGCCTGGCGCCTATTTCCTGGCGTCGTCTGTGGGCCGGCCACGCTCTCCCGCGCTCTCCGCCGTTTTTGGTCGCCTTTTGCGACCTTGGTTGTTCTGCCTTTTTAAGAAATAGTTACTCTTTTGTCCGACTGTGTGACCTGCTTGGTCGCAGAGAGCAGAAAGCCTCTTCAGGCTCGGCCGGCGCACACGATCACGGTCTGTGGGCGCCGGCCAGTGCCGCGGAGCCCTTCTCTTGACCGCAGCCCACAGCGGGCAGCCCGCAGCACACAGCGGGCAGCCCACAGCCCACAGCGGGCAGCCCACAGCGGGCAGCCCACAGCCCACAGCGGGCAGCCCACAGCCCACAGCCCACAGCCCACAGCGGGCACAATCCCCCAGCCGAATCCCTCGGCTGGCTGACCACTCCTTCTGACCACTCCTTGCCCGGATCTTGGTCGACCAGCCGCCGATTCCGGTGGTCGCTTGATCAGGGTCGGCGGCCCCGCCCCGGCCACCCCGGATCTTGGTCGACCAGCCGCCGATTGCGGTGGTCGCTTGACCAAGATCGGCGGCCCCACCCCGACCGCCCCGGATCTTGGTCGATCGACCACCGAAATCGGTGGTTGGCCCACCAAGATCCGAGCTCAGCGGGCACTAGGGCGAGCTCAGCGGGCACTAGGGCGAGCTCGGCGGGCACGAGGGCGAGCTCAGGACGGTTCGACTGGAGGCGAGCGTCAATGGGGAATGGTTACTGCAAGTAGATATGCCGATGTTCATACGTAACTTCTTGTGTTGGTAAGTCTGGGTTATCCACAGGGGGGATGCGGCCGTAGCGGGACGGTTGCCGTAGCGGGTACGGTCTCAACCCGGAACGCGACGGCGGCATGACACGCGGTGAGGAGCCTGAATGGCCCGCGAGATCGACGAGGCGTGGATCGATGAGGCGATCGATAGG
>DATMVU010000038.1:0-19362 GCA_035562875.1 Actinoplanes sp.
CGGGCCGTCAACGGCGTCACCCGGCGGCTGGCCGACATCTCGCGGGCCGAGCAGGTGCTGGGCTGGAAACCGGAACTCACCCTGGAACAGGGCCTGGAAGGTCTCGTCGACTGGTGGCGGTCCTCGAAGTGATCCCGGTGATGATCCCCGACCTCGGGGAAGAGGAAGCACAGGCCGCCGCCGAGGCGGTCCGGTCCGGCTGGGTCGCGCAGGGGCCGCGGGTGGCCCGGTTCGAGACCGAGTTCGCGGCAGCTGTCGGCGCCCGGCACGGTGTCGCGGTCAGCTCCTGCACCACCGGGCTGCACCTGGCGCTGGTGCTGCACGGGATCGGGCCCGGCGACGAGGTGATCGTGCCGTCGCTGTCGTTCATCGCCACCGCCAACGCGGTCCGCTACGTCGGGGCCACACCGGTCTTCGCGGACGTCGAACCGGCCACCGGGAACGTGACGGTGGAGACCGTGGACGCGGTGCGGACCCTGCGGACCCGGGCGGTCATCGCGGTGCATCAGGGCGGGGTGCCGTTCGACACGGTGGCGCTGCGCAAGGCGGCCGACGACTGGAGTGTGGTCCTGGTCGAGGACGCGGCGTGTGCTGCCGGGTCGACCGCCTACGGGCAGCCGGTGGGGGCCGGGGCTCGGGTCGCGGCCTGGTCGTTCCATCCACGGAAGCTGCTCACCACCGGTGAGGGTGGCATGGTCACCGTCGACTCGGCCGAGGACGCCACCCGGTTGCGCCGGTTGCGTGAGCACGGGATGAACGTCTCCGCGGCGGACCGGCACGCCTCGAAGCAGCCGGTGCTGGAGTCGTATCTGGAGACCGCCTTCAACTACCGGATGACCGATATTCAGGCGGCGGTCGGGCTGGTTCAGTTGGGTAAGTTGTCCGGTCTGGTCGAGCAGCGGCGGCGCTTGGCGTCTCGCTATCACGAGCTTCTGTCAGATGTGGACGGACTAACCCCCGTAAAAGATCCGGCCTACGGGCAGACCAACTATCAGTCCTTCTGGGTACTGCTCGACGGCTTGGATCGCGACGAGGTCCTCGCTGAACTGGCACGACGTGGGGTATCGGCGCGGCGCGGCATCATGGCCGCCCACCTGGAACCGGCCTACGACGACGTCGAAACCGGGCCGTTGCCGGTGACCGAGCGGATCACCAGGGACTCGCTGATCCTGCCCCTGCACCACAAGCTGACCGAAACCGACCAGGACCTCATCACCGGCGTGCTGCGTGGGCTGGCCACCCGGTGAGAGACCTGGTCATCGTCGGAGCCGGCGGATTCGCCCGGGAGACCGCCGCCGCGGCGGCCACCGGCTGGCGGGTCCTGGGCTTCGCCGACGACGACCCGGCGCTGATCGGGACCCAGCGTTCGGGTTTGCCGATCCTCGGGCCGGTCGAGAGCGTCCGTGACCTGGACGCCGCGGTGGTGGTCTGCGTGGGCAACCCGCGGAACTACCTCGCGCGGCGCCGGATCGTGGAACGCCTCGGCCTGCCCGTGGAAAGGTACGCCACCGTCCTGCACCCGTCGGTGTCGATCGGCACCGGCAGCAGTGTGGGCGCCGGTTCGGTGTTACTGGCCGGGACGGTCCTGACCGCCGACGTGACGGTGGGCGGGCACGTGGCGGTCATGCCGCACGCGGTGCTCACCCACGACGACCTGGTCAGCCCGTACGCCACCATCGCCTCCGGGGTCCGGCTGGGCGGCTCGGCGGTGCTGGCCGAGGGCGCCTACGTCGGGGCCGGCGCACTGGTCCGCGAGGGTGTGACGATCGGCGCCTGGTCGCTGGTCGGGATGGGCTCGGTGGTGTTGCACGACGTACCCGCGCATCAGGTCTGGGCCGGCAACCCGGCCCGCTTCCTACGTGAAACAGAGGAGCCGACGTCATGAGCCGCATCCCCCTCGTCGACCTGGCCGCCGCGCACGCGGAGGTGGCCGAGGAGGTCGAGGCCGGATTCAAGCGGGTCCTGGCCACCACCGCGTTCGTCGGCGGGGCCGAGGTGTCCGCGTTCGAGCGGGAGTACGCGGCGTTCGCCGGCCTGCCGCACTGTGTCGGGGTGGCGAACGGCACCGATGCCCTGGAGCTGGCGTTCCGGGCGGTCGGGGTGGGCCCGGGCAGCGAGGTGATCCTGCCGGCGAACACGTTCATCGCCACCGCCGAGGCGGTCGCCCGGACCGGTGCCGACGTGGTGCTGGTGGACTGCGATCCGGACACCTACCTGATCGACACCGACGCGGCCCTGAACGCTGTCACGCCCCGGACGAAGGCGATCGCTCCGGTCCACCTCTACGGGCAGCTCGCCCCGGTGGAGCGGCTCCGGGAGGCGGGCGTGACGATCGTCGAGGACGCCGCCCAGTCGCAGGGCGCCACCCGGCACGGCCTCGGTTCCGGTGCCGACGGGATCGCGGCGACCAGCTTCTACCCGGGCAAGAACCTGGGCGCCTACGGTGACGCCGGCGCGGTCACCACCGCCTCCGCGGAGTGGGCGACCGCGGTCCGCACCCTGGGCAGCCACGGTGGCCTGCGCAAATACCACCACGACGTGGTCGGGGTGAACAGCCGCCTGGACGGTCTGCAGGCGGTGGTGCTGCGTGCCAAGCTGGCCCGACTCGCCGTCTGGAACGAGCAGCGCCGGGCCGCCGCGGCCCGCTACGACGAACTGCTGAAAGATCTGGACCGGGTGGTACGGCCGGTGGTGCTGGACGGCAACGTGCCGGTCTGGCACATCTACTGCGTCCAGGTACCGAACCGCGACGACGTCCTCGCCGAGCTGAACGCGGCCGGGATCGGCGCGGCCATCCACTACCCGATCCCGGTCCACCGGACCGGCGCGTTCGCCTCGCTGGGCGGCTCCTTCCCGAACGCCGAACGGGTCGCCGGCCGGATCCTGTCCCTGCCGATCTACCCGCAGATCACCCCCGAGCAGCAAGCCCGGGTGGCCGAACTGCTGAGGAAAGCGTGTATGTGACAGTCCGGGACCGGCCGGGCGCGGGAGCGTCGGCGGCCGGGAAGGTCGCCACCACCGTGCTGCTGCTCGGCACGGTGAGCCTGCTGACCGACGTGTCGTCGGAGATGGTGGCGTCGGTGCTGCCGCTCTACCTGACCGCCGCGGTCGGGTTGAGCCCGGTGGCGTACGGCTTCCTGGACGGCATGTACCAGGGGGTCAGCGCCTTCCTGCGGATCGCCGGGGGTTACGCCGGGGATCGGGGCGGACAGCCCAAGTGGGTGGCGGTCGTCGGCTACGGGGCGTCGGCGCTCAGCCGGATCGCGATGCTGCCGGCCACCGGTTTCGCCGCGATCACCGCTGTGGTCACCGCCGACCGGCTCGGTAAGGGGCTGCGCACCGCACCCCGGGACGCGCTGATCGCCGAGGCCTCCGACCCGGCGATGCTGGGCCGCTCGTTCGGGGTGCACCGGGCGCTCGACACCGTCGGTGCCGCCCTCGGGCCGCTCGTCGCGTTCGCGCTGCTGGCTCTGGTGCCGGGCAGCTTCGACTCGATCTTCGTGGTGTCGTTCGCGTTCGCGATCGCCGGGGTCGCGGTGCTGGTGCTGTTCGTGCCGAACCTGCGGCCGGCGGCCGGCACCGCCCGGATCGGGTTGCGGCGCACCCTGCGGGCGGTCGGCGGGCGCCGGCTGCGCAAGCCGTTGCTGGCCGCCGGGTTGCTCGGGCTGCTGACCGTCGGCGACGGATTCCTCTATCTGACGTTGCAGGACCGGGACGACTTCGCGGCGGTCTGGTTCCCTCTGCTGTACGTGGGGACGAACGTCGCGTATCTAGCCCTCGCGGTGCCGTTGGGCCGTCTCGCCGACCGGATCGGCCGGGCCCGGGTGCTCGTCGGCGGGCACGTCGCGCTGCTGGCCTGCTACCTGCTCGGGGCGCTGCCGTCCGGCGGGGTGGCGCTGACCGTGGCGGTGCTGCTGCTGCTCGGGGTGTTCTACGCGGCCACCGACGGGGTGCTGCCCGCGCTGGTCAGCCGGCTCACTCCCGCCGAGGCGCGGGGCAGTGGGATCGCGGCGGCGCAGACCGTGGTGGCGCTGGCCCGGTTCGGGTCGTCGCTGCTGTTCGGGGTGCTGTGGAGTGTGCAGGGGCCGGGGGCGTCGCTGCTGTTGTTCGCGGGGCTGCTGGTGGTGGCGGTGCCGTTCGTGGCCTGGTTGTTGCGTGGGGTGGAGTCGTGAGTCTCCGGTCTCGGGTGGTCCTGTTCGTCACGGTGCTGGTGGTGGCGATCGTCGGGGCGACGGGCTACGTCCTCAACGTCCAGAAGAATCAGGACGCGTCCCTGGCGGCGGCACCGCACGTGCCGCAAGGTGGCGACCTGAGCACCCTGCGGGCCGCGCCCCACCTGGTGTTTCGCAGCACCGCGCTGGGACCGGAGTACGGGCGGGTGGCAGTGGTGCCGCTGACCAGCCCCGGAGGCCCGCGGACGTTCACTCCGGCGTCGTGCGAGCGGGTGTACGCGACGGGCGACAGCGCGATCTGCCTCACCGCGAAGCGCGGACTCGTCACGAAATATCAGGCTTTCCTGCTCGACGGGGCCTGGGCGCGCAGCCGGGAACTCAGCCTCACCGGCGTCCCCAGCCGGGCCCGCCTGTCCCGGGACGGAACCCTGGCCGCCACCACCACGTTCGTGTTCGGGGATTCGTACGCCAATCCGGGCCAGTTCTCCACCCGCACCGTCGTCACCCGCACGGCCGGTGCCGAGATCGGTGACATCGAGAAGTTCCGGCTGATCGTGGACGGGAAGACGATCACCGCGGCCGACAAGAACCTGTGGGGTGTCACGTTCGCCGACGACGACCGGTTCTACGCCACCGCCGCCTCCGGGGGCGTGACCTGGCTGGTCGAGGGCAGCCTGTCCGGTCGTACCGTCAAGGCCCTGCGCAGTGATGTGGAATGCCCGTCGCTGTCACCGGACCGGACCCGGATCGCCTTCAAGAAACACGGCGACCTGCCCGCCGGGAGGTGGCGGCTCGCCGTGTACGACCTGCGCACCGGCGCGGAGACCGTGCTGGCCGAGACGAACAGCGTCGACGACCAGGTCGAATGGCTGGACGACCGGACGGTGATCTACGGCCTGCCGCGCCAGGCCGACGGCACCGCGTCCAGCGACGTGTGGGCCGTCCCCGCCGACGGCTCCGGCACCCCCCAGGTCCTGATCAGGGACGCCTGGTCCCCCGCCGTCGTCCGCACCCAGTAGGAGAGGACCGCAGAAGTGAACGCCTGGACACGCCGAGGTCTCGTCACCCTGCTCACCCTGTCCGTGATCGGCGCGGGCGGCTATCTGGTGAACCAGTCCCGGTCCACGATGCCGGTGGTGGCCGAGCCCGGGAGCAACGGCGAACCGCTGGTCGGCGACCCGTCGGCGCTGATCAAGCCGCCGTCGCCGTCGCCATCGCCCTCGGCCGCCGAGTCCTCCGCGGCGAGACCCACCTCGGCCAGCACCTCGTCCAGCACAGCCGACAAACCGGTGAACGGCGGCTTCCCCGGCGCGCACAACACCGGCGTCCCGCCCGGCACCACCCTCAGCCGCTACTCCGGCCCGTGCACCGTCACCGAGAACAACACGGTGGTCACCGGCAAGACCGTCGACTGCGACCCGTTCCTGATCAACGCGAAGAACGTGATCATCAGGAAGAGCCTGGTCAAGGGCACCCTCACCACCACCGAGGCGACCGGCTACTCGTTCACCCTGGAGGATTCCGAGGTGGCCGCCGGGATGTGGCAGGGCCCGGCCGTGCTGAGCACCAACATGACCATCCGCCGATCGAACATCCATGGCGGGCAGACGTCGGTGAGCTGCTACGCCAACTGCGACATCCGGGACTCGTGGCTGCACGGCCAGCTCCTGAAGGACGGCACCGACTGGCACCTCGGCGGTTTCCTGGCCAACGACACCGGCGGCAGTGGGCGCAGCAACGTCACCCTGATCCACAACACCATCGAATGTGACGCCGCCACCAACAGCGCCGGCGGTGGCTGCTCCGGCAACGTCAACCTGTTCCCCGACTTCGGGCCGGTCTCCGGGATCCTGATCCGGGGCAACTTCCTCGGCGCCAGCCCGCACATCTCCTACTGCCTGTACGGCGGCTCGGAGGAGAACAAACAGTACAACGGCGGAGTCCGGGACATCGTCGTCGAGGACAACGTGTTCGAGCGCGGACCCCACCAGAAGTGCGGCGGGTACGGGCCGGTGACCAGCTTCAACACCGAACTGCCGGGCAACCGCTGGGCCGGCAACGTCTGGTCGGACGGCAAACCGGTCCCACCGGCGAACTGAGAGTCGAGAGAACGATGCGAGCCTTCCTCTGCGTGTCCCTCGGGCCGGACGCACCCGAACACCTGCGCCGCCCGATCCAGGCGGCCCTGGACTGCCTCACCGACCCGGACACCACCGTCGACCACATCGAGGACACCACGACCGGCTGGCTGGCCGGCGCGGGTGCCGAGGACGGCGATCAACTGACGGCGTACGGCGGGGCCTTCGTGGTACGGCTGGTGCGCGCCGTCCGTACCCGCCGATCGTCAGTGGCCACCGCCGACCTGACACGCCTGCTGACGACCGGGGGGACCGCCCTCGCCGATCTGCTGCCCCCGTTCGCCGCGGCCTGCCGGGAGACCGCCGGCGCCCCCGTCACGGTGGCCGGCGACTGGCTCGGTTTCCGGCAGCTCTACCGCTGGACCGCTCCCGGCGTGGCGGCCGTCTCGACGAGTGCCCGCGCTCTCGCCGTGCTGGCCGGCGGCGGATTCGACACCGCCGGGCTCGGCGCGCAGGCCCTGATCGGCTGGCAGATCGGCGACGCGACGATCTTCCCCGGCGTGACGGTGCTGCCCCCCGCCACGCTCGCCACCCTGCACGAGGGGAAACTGACCACCGAGCGGTACGCGGCGCCCTTCGCCCGTACCGAACAGAACCTGGATGACGCCGTCGCCGAGATGGCCGGCATCCTGCGTGACTTCGAGTCCGCCTACGTCGAGGAGCATCCGGGCACCGTCCTGCAGTTGACCGGTGGTCACGACTCGCGGATCCTGCTCGCCGCGGTGCCCCCGGAACAGCGGGCCGGCCTGCGGGCGATGACCCTCGGTGTCCCCGGCAGCGCCGACGTGCGGATCGCCGCCGACCTGTCGGCCCGCCTGGGCCTGCGGCACCACGTGCACCGGATGGATCAGCAGCGCTGGCCCGAACCGGCCGAGGCGCACCACCTGGCCCTGGTCGCGGCCCGCGCGATGGAGTGCCTGGCCAGCCCGCTGGCCCTGGCGCCGCTGCTGCTCGCGGAGAGCCACCTGGAGCAGGGGCACCGGCTGTCCGGGCTGGGTGGTGAGGTGGCCCGCGGCTTCTACTACGCCGGCCAGCCCGCGACCGCGACGACGTCCCCGCAACTGATCGAGCGGCTGGCCCGGTGGCGGCTGTTCAGCAACGAGGCGGTCACCCCGGACGCCCTCGACCCGTCGGTGCTCGCCGCGGCCCGGGAGTCGACACTGGACCGGCTGGGTGCGGCCTTCCCCGCCGGGGACTGGCTGCGCGCCACCGACGACTTCTACCTGCTGCACCGCATGCACCGCTGGGCCGGAGTGCACGGCACGGCGGCAGCGGTCCGGCGGCACCTGATCAACCCGATGTTCGACAGGCGGTTCATCGAGCTGGCCCTGGCGGTGGCCCCCGCCGACAAGCGGGACTCGCAGCTGCTGGGCCGCCTGATGACCCGCCTCGACCCGGAACTGGCGGCGATCCCGCTGGACACCGGTCTGGTCCCGGCCCTGCTCGGCACCCGCTCGCTGCGCAGCCGGATCGCCACCCGCACCGTCGACGCCCGCCGGATCGCCGGGAAGGTCGGTCAGCGCCTGACCCGGGCCCGCCGCCCGCAGCTGGGCGCCACCGAGTACGCCGCCCTGGTGCTGGCGCACTGGCGGGCCGATCCGAAGGTGTGCGCCCCGCTGCAGACGATGCCGTTCCTGCGCCAGCAGTGGCTGGACGGTCTGCTGGACGGCAGCCACGGTGCCGACGCCACCACGATCGCGTTCCTGATCAACGTGCTGGCGGCGGCACCGGAGGCTCAGCCGTAGACCTCGTCCTCGATGGTGGCGAGGGTGACCGCCTTCGCCGTCGACCACGGGGTCTGCCGGATGTTGGCGGCCACCTCGGACGGGGCGGCCGCCCGCCCGGAGACGATGTCGCCGAGCGCCTCGGCGATGGCCGAGCCGGTCGGGGACACCCAGCGGACGTACGGGTTGTCCATGCTCGCCTTGGCGTATTCGTTCTCCACCGCCACCGGCACCACCCCGCACGCCAGCATCTCGTCGGGTACCAGGGACAGGTTGGTGAACGACATCGCGATCCCGGCCGCGCACTCGTTGTAGAGCGCCGCCAGGGCCGCCGGCCGCATGGTGCCGTGATTCGTGTGCGGGAACGGTGGTGTGACGGTGGCGTCCCCGAACAGGTGGATCGGCTGGTCCGGGTGCATGCGGTGGAATTCGCGAAGAGCCAGCGCCCCGAGGATGAATCCGCGCCGGGCGTAGTCGCGTTTGGCGTAGAACACCACGCCACGCCGCCGTTCGGGGCCGGTCAGGTGGTAGATGTCGGTGTCCACCCCGAACTCGGCGACTGCCGCGTCCAGTCCGAACCGGTCGCGGAGCAGGTCGCGCAGCATCGGCCCGACCACGATGGGCCGGAATCCGAACCGGTAGGTGTCCTCGGACAGCACGTGATGCGATCCGGCCGGGTAGAACAGCGGTTCGAAGTCCTGGATGAAGTAGAGCCGCCGGGTCACCAGGTCGGAGTGGGCGGCGAGCACGTGCGCGGTCTCCCACCCGGAGGCCACGTAGGCGTCCAGGTCGGGCAGCCCGTCGGCCACCGACCGGATTTCGGCGCGCATGCCGGGCCAGTTGTCCCGGATGACCTTCGTGTGCCGGGCGAGCTCTCCCCCGTACGCGTCGTGGGTGTAGAGAACGCACCGGTGACCTGCAGCTTCCAGGCCTTCGACCATCCGGAAGAGTGTGGTGTGGCCGCCGGATCCGGGGGCCGGCGGGGTGCAGATCCAGCCCACGGTCAGTGGTGTCCCCCGTTCCGGCCGGGTCGACGGCACCCGCAGGTCGAGGCGGCGTGAGTCGGCGATCAGGTCGAGGTCGAGGCGGGCGTTCAGCTCGGAGGCGCCGAGCCGGTCGTAGGCGGCCCGGACGGCGCGCTGGGCGAGTCCGCGGGCGCCGGAGGCCCGCAGTACCCGCAGGGCTTCCCGGGATCGGGCTGGCAGGCTCATATCGAGAGGATCCCCAGTCGGCGGGCGAGGCGGAGGGCCCGGTCGAAGACGAACAGGCCGGCGGTGAACGAGACGACGCAGAAGACGGCCAGGATGGTGATGGACAGTCCGGGGTCCATCTGGCCGTGGGCGGCGGCACCCATCAGGAGTTGCCGTTCGGCGTCGATGACGTAGGTGTGCGGCACCAGGTAGCTGGCCCAGCGGATCCACGCCGGCAGCACGTCGATCGGGAAGAGGGCACCACCGAGGACGGAGGCGGCCAGGCTGTACAGGGCCACCACCGGTTCGCCGCGTTTGAACAGCAGGATGAACGCGGCGGCGAACGAGCCGAGCGCGTTGCAGACGGCCACCCCGAGGAAGAGCACCAGCAGCGCGAGGGGGATGGCGGTGACCTCGATGGAGCCGCCGAGCAGCAGTCCGATGGCGACCATCACGCAGGCCAGGATGGCGCCGGTGAAGCTGCGCCAGATGTTCATCGCGACCGGGATGAGGGCCCACGGCACCGGCTCGACCAGGTACGTCTCCAGAGTCCCGCGTTCCATCGCGAAACTGAGCCGGCTGGTCAGGCCGGTGAGTGCGTCCTGCAGCCCGGCGATCACCGCGGTGCCGATCAGCATCGTCATGAACAGGTCTTCGCTGATCGACAGGAAGCTGCTCTGGAAGTAGTAGAGCAGCACCGGGAAGACCACTGCCAGGTAGCGCAGGACGGTGGAGGCCGGGAACATCCGTTCTTCGACCAGGTCGATCCGGATGTAGCCCTCGAACGTGTCGAGCACCTTGCGGGCGCGGCTGCGCCGGTGCACCGAGGACGGGTAGGCCAGGCTCATCGGGCCTCTCCTCGTTCGTAGACCTGGGCGATCAGGTCGCGCAGCGGCATCGGGATCTCCCGGACGTGGCGGATGCCGGAGGTGAGCGGGCCGAGCCGGGACAGCACCGCGCCGACCGGCTCGTTGGGGTGGGGGCGGCAGCGCACGCTGGCGTCCTCGACGACGGCGTGCAGGCCCTGGGCGAGCAGGTTGTCGGCGAGGGTGTGCGCGGTGGCCGGGTCGGCGAGCACGAACTCGATCTCCGGCCGTTCCCATTCCCGGCGCAGACTGTCCAGGTCGCCGGAGTACTTGACCCGGCCCCGGTCCATCAGCAGCGCCTGCGACTGGAGTGCCTCGATCTCCTCCAGCCGGTGCGAGGAGATCAGTACGGCGAGTTGTTCCTGCTTGACCAGGTCCATGATCAGGGTGAGCAGGCCGTGTGCGGCGATCGGGTCGACGGCACCGGTCGGCTCGTCCAGGATCAGCGCGCGCGGGCCGGGCAGCAGAGCGCGGGCCAGCCGCAGCCGGGCCCGCATCCCGGCGGACAGCCCGGCGACCACCGATTCGGTCTGTGCGGTCAGGTTCACCGTCTCCAGCACGTACGGGATCCGCTCGGCCAGCTCCCGCCGGGGCATGCCCTGCAGGCGGCCGTGCAGTTGCAGGTTCTCCTTCGAGGTGGCCCGCATCAGCAGGCTGCGATCCTCCGACGGCATCCAGCCGACGATCTGCCGCACCTGTTCGGAGTCCCGCCCGGCGTCGAACCCGAGCACCGTGGCGGTGCCACCGGTGGCGGTGGTGAGCCCGACCAGGATGCGGAACATGCTGGTCTTGCCTGCGCCGTTGGGGCCGACGACGGCGCAGATCTCCCCGGACCGGACGGTGAGGTCGATGCCGTCGAGGGCTTTCACCGGATGGGTCATGTGGGAACGGGCGAACACCCGCATCCAGCGCGGGGTGGGCTCGTAGAGCTTGGTCAGCCCTTCGAGACGGATCACGTCGTCGGTCACAGCGCCGCACCCACTGCCGGGGAGATGCCGGTCTGCCGCCAGCGGCGCCAGCCGACGTGGTCGACGACCCGGTCCCGGAAGACGTTCACCGGGGCGGTGAGCACCCGGCCTTCACGGGCGACATGACGCTGGTAGCGGCGGCTCAGTCTGCTCTCCTTGGAGTCGGGCCAGATCTCGTACGCCGACTGCGCGAGCTGGTCCAGCCGGCCGGCCTGGTCGCCGATGGGGGTGCCGTGGTCGTAAGGCCGGCAGGCGAGCAGCAATGCCTCCCGGGCGAGAGCACGAAGCGACGCCTGTCTCAAACCGATGGGCAACCGGTCACCGTCGTCGTCGAACAGGATCTGCAGGGTCAGGTGCCGCTGCTGGATGTCGAGGACCGCGCCGGCGTACTGCTCGACGTGCATGTTGGCGCCGTGGATCCGGTAGAACGCCTGGTCCACCCCGTTGACCCGGCCGATCCCGGCACGGGTGCCGGCCCGGAGCCAGAGCAGGAAGTCGGCGGCGTGCGGCAGCCGGGCGTCGTAGCCCACCAGGTCCCGCATCACCGACGTGCGCATCAGGACTTCCGGGGTGTAGATCGGGTTGCTGACCCGGCGGCTCACCTCGGCCACCCATTCCGGCCCGTCCCATACGGTCCACGAGGTGACGGTGGAGCGGGCCGGCGGCGGGTGTTCGGTGGTGAACCGGCGGGAGAAGCCGTAGACCATCCCGACCTCGGGGTGGGCCTGCAGCAGGGCGGCGGAGCGGGTGAGGGCGCCGGGGGCGAGCAGGTCGTCCGCGGACAGCAGCATGACGTACTCGCCCTCGGCCGCCGCCAGTCCCTCGTTGTAGGTGGCGATGTGCCGTTTGTTCGTCTCGTGGGCGATCACCCGGACCCGGGGGTCACGGGCCGCGATCTGCTGGGCGACAGCGGCGCTGCCGTCCGGTGACGCGTCGTCGACGATGATCACGTCGACGTCGAGGCCGTCCGAGTCGAGGAAACTCTCCAGGCATGGGGCCAGGAAACGGCCGTAGTTGTAGCAGGGGACAACGACCGTTACCCGGGGCCGGTTCGTGAGGGGAACCGGCCGCAGTTTCCTGGCCACCTGTGGACCTTTCTAGGGGTTGGGAGTGAAGTAGACGTCGATCCAGAAGTTGTGGTTCGACGCCCCTTCGGGGAAGGACGTGGGGTTTCCGTACGCGTACCGGCCGCCCTGTGCCTCGACCGTCAGCGGCCCGTTGGTGACCGCCGACGTGAATCCGCCGAGATCGGCCGCGTAGTGGCCCTGGGTGGCGTGGTACGACGCGACGTAGCTGGTGTTCGCCGCGATCGTGACCGGTTCGTCGAAGATCATGGTCTGCCAGCCGGTGGCGGTCTCGTGCAGGAAGGTGCCCCGCGCGATCTCCTCCCCGCCGGCCGACCACAGCACCCCGGTGTGCACTCCGCCGTTGCCCTCGCCCTTGTAGAAGCGCAGGCCACGGACGGTCCCGGCGACACTGGACGAGAAGGTGACACCGGCCGTGACGGCCGAGCCGTCGCTGAAGGCCGGGGTGACCGGGGTGGCGCTGCCGAGCAGGGTCACCGCCCCGGCCGGCGGGTCCGGCTGGGTGGGTTCGGGCGGTGCCGGCAGGTCGGTGACGAACAGCGGATCGACCCAGTAGTTGGTGGAGTTCCAGCTCAGGTTCGGGAAGTCGGCGCCGCCGTACTTGTAGACGCCGTTCTGCCCGGCCGGCGACGTCAGATACCTGTCGCTGGTGGTGTGCGGCTCGTTGAAGAAGCCCGGGTTGAAGGAGTAGTTGCCGTTCGAGGCCCAGTAGGAGGCCACGTACGTCTGCCCGGCAGTCACCGCGACCGGTTCGGCGAAGTAGACCTTCTGCCAGCCGGAGCCGGTCCCGGCGCCGAACGTCGCAGTGGCCAGCTCGTCACCGTTCGCCTTGTACAGGGTGCCGATGTGCGCCCCGGTGTTGCCGGGCCCCTGGTAGTAGCGGATGCCGATGATCTCGCCGTCCACCGCCGGGCTGAACTTGACACCCAGGTTGACCTCGGCGCCGTCGCCGGAGGACGCGTTCTGTGGCAGGGAGTTCAACGGCAACAGGCTCTTCACGTCGTCGTACGCGGTGGTGGTGAACGTCCACGAGTACGGCTCGGCCATCGGCCGCCCCTGCAGGTCCTGGGCCGTCACGCTGGCGGTGTAGACCACCCCGGCGGCCAGGTTCCCGGTCGGGTTGAAGGTGACGGTCCGGGTCCCGTTGTCGTAGGTGGTGGTCCCGGCGACGGTGCCGCCACCCGCCGCGGTGAGCGTGACGGCGGCCGTCGAGCCGTTCAGCGGCTTGCTGAACAGCGCCGACACGCCGGCGTCCAGGTCGAGGCCGCGTTCCCCCTGCTCGGGGGTGGTGACCAGGACACTCGGCGGGGCCGTGTCGCCGTCCACGAACAGCACGTCGACGTAGTAGTTGGCGCTGTTCTTGGAGTCCTCCACCGGGAAGCCGTTGCCGGCCCGGTAGACGCCGTTGCCGACCGTACTGGTGCCGCGCGGGGCGACCAGCGGGTAGCGGGTCCACGGCAGCGAGCTGAAGAACCGCTCGTCGGCCGCGTACCGCCCGTTCGGCGCGTAGTAGGAGGCGGTGTACGTGGTGTTCGCGGTGACCCGCAGCGGGCTGGAGAACTTGAGCGTCTGCCAGCCGGACTCGGTCTCGTCGGTGAAGGTGCCGTTGCGCAGCTGTTCACCGCTCGCCGACCAGATCCCGCCGCGGTGCGTGCCGGTGTTGCCGGGACCCTTGTAGAACCGGACTCCGGTGATGTTGCCGTCGGTCCTCGGGGTGAACCGCACGCCGAGGGTCACCGCGCTGCCGTCGTCGGCGGCCGCCACCTTCGGCACCCGTTTGCCGAACATCGTGCTGGCCCCGGTCAGGTCCAGGGTGAGGCCGGCCGGGCTGGTCTCGATGTTGCCGCTGTCGTCCACGGCACGGGCCTTGAAGACCTGGGCCGCGGCACCGTGGCTGAAGGTGGTGTAGCTCCACGACGAGGTGCCGGTGGCCGGGTGCCAGGTGTCACCGCCGTCGTCGGAGACCTCGACCGCCGCGACCTGCCCGCCGCCGGAGTCGAGGGCGGTGCCGGTGACCGTCACCGTGGTCCCGTTCGTCTCCTTGCTGCCGGCGGCCGGGCCGGTGATGGTGGTGTCCGGGGCGACCGTGTCGGCCGACGCGGGGCTGGCGACCAGCCCGGACATCAGCGTGGTCGGCTGGGCGTCCATGTCGGCGAGCAGGTTGACGGTGGCCTGCTGGATGTTCCGGTCGGCAGGCGCGTTCTGCTCGGTGTCCTCGGAGTCGTGGCTCTGGTCCAGGCCCCACGCCCACTGGATGGTGCCGGCGCCGAAGACCAGGGCGCCGCTCGGCGCCTTGTAGAGCGTCATGTGGTGGGTGGTGGTGCCGGGTGCCACGTGCAGCCCGAAGTCCTGGAGGTATTCCGGGGCGGGACCGGTGGTGGTGGAGAGCCGGATCAGGCCCGGCGGGCGGAAACCGTTGTCGAGGTCCTCGTCGGACTCGTAGCCGACGGTGTGCGGGGCGAGCGTGACCACCCCGTTCGGGTTGTTCTGCCCGTGCGCGTCGGTGTTGCGCCAGAACCGGTTGTTGCCCTGCGCGGCCGGGACCTGCATGGCCAGGTCGGTGTTGTTGGACATGTAGGCGGTACCGGTCAGCGCGTTCTCCGGCTTGTTGCCGTTGGAGGGCGGGCTGAACTGCGGGTCGCGCCAGGTGCCGGTCCACTCCGCGGACGGGTCGATCTTGGCGGCTGCCCAGGTCTCCTTGTAACAGACCAGGGTGCGGTACGGGGTGTTGGTGCCGTCGACGCTGCTCTCCCAGCGGGTCTTCCAGTAGACCTCGTTGCCGCTGAAGAAGGCGAGGTTGACGCCGGCGTCCCGGGCCGCCTCGACGTGGGCACGCTGCGGGCCGGACCAGTACTCGTCGTGGCCCACCGACAGGAACGTCCGGTGGTTGCGGATCAGCTGGCCGCGGCGGTCGGCGTCGACGTCGGTGGTGTAGCTGACGTCGTACCCGTTGCGCTCCAGGAATTTGATCATCGGGAACTCGTTGCTGAACACGAAGTCCCGGCCGTAGCCGACGTTGCGGGTCTCCCACGGGCGGTTGTAGCTGACCTTCAGCGCGCGCCCCATCGGCCCGCCCCAGTAGAAGTTCGACCCGCCGTACGTGTTGTACGCCTGCCAGGTCGCGTCGGAGGTCTTGAAGTACAGCTTGGACGTGCTGGCGTCGTTGCGGACCACGAACGGGACCTGGCTGGCGCCCTCGTTGTTGTCGCGGGTCAGCCGGGCCACGAACACGCCGGAGACGGTGTCGGACGGCACCGCCCAGCTCGCCGTGACCGCCCACTGCCCGCAGTCGTAGATCTCGGTCGTCGGGTCGGTGACACACGCACCCTGCAGGTTCGTGGGCAGGTTCTCGATGCTCTTGTAGAGCCGGGCGCCGGAGCCGCCGTAGTAGCCCAGCCGGTAGATGTCGATCCGGTAGGCGCCCTCGGACCGGACCTTGAAGTTGACCGTCTGCCCGGCGCTGACGCTGATGTCGGTGGTGAAGCCCTGAATCGACGGGTCGCCCGCACCCCAGATGTTGTCCCAGGTCTCGGGATCGACACCCGTCTTACTGTTCTCGCAGGCGATCGCATTGACCGGAGCAGAGCAGGGGTCGGCGGCAAATGCCGGCGAAATGTGGAAACTGGACGAAATCACGACAACCAAAGTGGCGATCACCGCCAATGTCGGTCGGCGCCGCGAACGCGCGGCGACGGCCCGGAAAATATTCAACGCGACTGCTCCCCAAATCGCACGAGATCGCGACGCAACCGTAGCGTCCGACTCGTGAATATGAGCGCGACGTTATCCTCCGCGCGAAAGTCCACACAAGACACGGAAACCCGGTTCGGGCAACCGGTCAGCGACCCCTGCTCATCCGTTCGGACAGTGCTATCGGCCGAGCTTCTCGTCGATCAGCGCGGCGAGCGTGCCGAGGGTGTCGAACACCTCGGCGGTCACCTCGTCGTCGTCAATGCTCACCCCGAAACGCTCCTCCAGCGCGGCGATCAACTCCAGTACCGCCATCGAGTCGAGTTCCGGCAGATTCCCCAGCAACGGGGTGCCGGCGCTGATCGTCGCCGCCCGGTCCTCGATGGCCAGGACGGACACCAGAACCGCCTTGACGTCGTCGATGGTGGTACCGGTCAATGCCATGGACTCTCCTCCAGATGGGTTCACAGCAGCACCTCGGCGGGCGCCGGGTGGCTCAGGAACGCGGTGGGGCTGGCTGTCAGACCGTATGCGCCGGCCTGATGAAGCACGATCAGATCCCCGACACCGGACGGCGGCAGGGTCACGTCGTTACCCAGCAGATCGAGCGGCGTGCACAGGCAGCCGACCACGGTGACCTGCTCGGACGGCTCCTCGGCGAGCCGGTTGGCGACGGCGATCGGATAGTTGCGGCGGATCACCTGACCGAAGTTCCCGGACGCGGCGAGCTGGTGGTGCAGTCCACCGTCGACGATCAGGTAGGTCTTCCCGCGGGACACCTTCCGGTCGACGACCCGGGTCACGTAGACCCCCGCCTCACCGACCAGGAACCGGCCCAGCTCGATCACCACCCGGGCGCCGGGCAGCCGCGGGCGCACCTCGTCGCGCAGCAGCGTCTCCAGGTTGCCGCCGATGGCGGCGAGATCCAACGGCCGATCCTTCTCCGTGTACGGGATACCGAAGCCGCCGCCCAGGTTGAGGTAGCGGACCGGCTCGGTGGCGTCCCCGGCCAGCCGTAACAGCAGCTCCACGGTCCGGCGCTGCGCCTCGGCGATGATCTCGGCGTTCAGGTTCTGCGACCCGGCGAAGCAGTGGAAACCGAGCACGTCCAGGTCGGTGGAGGCCAGCTCCTTGAGCAGCGCCGGAACCCGCTCGGCGTCGATCCCGAACTGCTGCGGCCCACCACCCATCCGCATGCCCGAGCCCTTGACCGAGAAGTCCGGGTTGACGCGTACCGCCACTCGGGGCCGAATGCCCAGTACCGACCCGATCGTGGCGATCCGGGCGGCCTCGGTCTCCGACTCCACCTCGATCGTCACCCCGGCCGCGACCGCCTGCCGCAGCTCCGGATCGGTCTTACCGGGACCGGCGAAACTGACCCGCTCCGGCGGTTTCACGGTGTCCAGGGCGGTACGCATCTCCAGCGCCGACGCCACGTCCAGCGAGTCGACGAGGGTGCTCAGGTGCTGCACCACGGCCGGCATCGGGTTCGCCTTGATCGCATAGCTGAGCTGGAGATCCGCCGGCAGGTGCGACCTCAGCAGCGCCACCCGCTCGGTGAGCAGGCGCCGGTCGTACGCGAAGAAGGGTGTGCTCCCGACCCGCTCGGCCAGCCGCGCCACCGGAACCCCGCCGACCGCCAGTTGCCCGTCGATCTGGTCGAATCCGGTCACGCCGACACCTGTGCTCGATGATTCGCTCGTCGGCTCGCTCATGAGGACACCTCCGCGCGCAGCAGGTTACGGTCGAACTTGCCGTTCGGGGACCGGGGCAACTCCGGTCTGACCTGGATGTCCTTGGGCAGCATGTAGATCGGCAGGTCCTTCTTCAGCGCCGCTCTGAGGGCGTCCACGTCCAGTTCGGCACCGGCCGGGCTGACGATCAGCACGATCCGGTGGCCGAGCTTGTCGTCCGGCAGACCGAGGGCCACCGCGTCCCGGACCAGCCCGGTGCCGAAGACGACCTCCTCGATCTCGGTCGGGCTGACCCGGTACCCGGACGTCTTGATCATGTCGTCGGTGCGGCCCACGAAGTAGAGGAAGCCCTCCTCGTCGCGGACCACCGAGTCACCGGACCAGACGGCCGGCTCCGGCAGCAGCGCGCCCTCGGCACCGGGCAGCGGACGGAACCGCTCGGCGGTGCGCTGCGGATCGTTCCAGTAGCCCAGGGCCACCAGGGCGCCCCGGTGCACCAGCTCGCCCTCCTCCCCCGGATCGCAGACGCTGCCGTCCGGGCGGACCACCAGGATCTCCGCGTTCGGGATGGCCCTGCCGATCGAGTCGGGACGCCTGTCGACCTGGGACGGGTCCAGATAGGTGGACCGGAACGCCTCGGTCAACCCGTACATCAGAAACGGTCTCGCCGCGGGGAAGATCGACCGCAACCGGTCCAGTGTCGTCCGCGGCATCCGCCCTCCGGTGTTCGCGAACAGGCGCAACGCGCGGCCGGTCTCCTCCGGCCAGGTCTGCTCGGCCAATTGGATCCACAGCGGCGGTACGCAGGTCAGCGCGGTCACGCCGTGCCGGGTGCAGAGTCTCACCACGTCCCGGGGCAGCAGATAGTTGACCAGCACCACGTGGGCACCGACCGCGAACGACGTGGTCAACTGGCTGAACCCGGCGTCGAAGCTGAGCGGCAGCGCGGCCAGCACCACGTCGGAATCGGTCAGCTCCAGATAACTGCTGACACTCTCGGCTCCGGCCAGCAGGTTGCGGTGCGACAACACCACGCCCTTCGGCCGGCCGGTGCTCCCCGAGGTGTAGAGGATCGCCGCCACGTCCACGTCGACACCGGTCACCGGCTCGTCGTCGCCGGTCAGCGCCTCCCACTCGGGCGAGCCGACCACGATCACCTGCCACAGCGACTTGACCTGTTCCAGCTCGTCGCGCAGCGACTCCAGCCGGTCGGCCGTGGTGATCAGCACCCGGACGTCACAGTCGGCCAGGATGTAGGCCACCTGCTTGGCCCGCAGCACCGGGTTGACCGGCACGAACACCCCACCGGCGTACGAGGTGGCGAAGATCGCGGTGACCGTCTCGATCCGTTTGTCGAGGTAGACGGCGACCCGGTCGCCCCGGTCGAGGAGCCGGCCCAGCCCGGAGCCCCTGGCCCGGACCTCCCGCCGCAGCTCGGGATAGGAGACGGTCTCGTCGCGGTAGGTGAGTGCCGGTGAGTCGGCTGCCCCGGCCAGCAGGTCGTGCAGTCGGATACGCATTCGTCTTCCGATCGTCGTGGTGGTCACCAGCTCAGGCAGGTCAGTTCGCTGTAGAGGTAGTCGACGTCCGGTTCGGCCAGATCACCGCGGAACATCTTGCGGCGGGTGTCCGGCAGCGCCCGGGACAGCCGCGGCCGGTGCCCGGCGATCCGGAGTTCGGCCAGCAGCGCCGGGATCCCGTGCCGCAGCAGCAGGTGGCTCTGCAACCGGCGGCGCAGCACGCGGAACAGCTCCGGGTCGCTGACATGCAGCAGCGACGCGAACAGCGGCAGGCCCTTGCGCCGGTCGGTCCGGTAGATCACGTAGCAGTACCTG
>DATMVU010000039.1:0-2565 GCA_035562875.1 Actinoplanes sp.
GCCGCCGCCGTGCATGGTGTAGAAGCACGTTGCCGGGCCGGTACGCCCGATACGGCTGACGACCGCCAGGTTGATGGGGTCACCCCGGTAGCCGGGGACGGTCACGGTGCGGCGTTGCCAGCCGCGGGCCTGAAGCCGCTCGTCGAGGGCCTGTTCGGTGATGTCCAGCATGCGCATGCGCGGCAGCATGTCGGCGGTCAGGGTGAAGGGGCCGTGTTCGTGCATGGCGGTGAGGAACACCCCGAGTTCGGGGTCGAACGGTGGACGCGGCAGGACCTCAGACATGGTGGGTCTCCTTGACGGAAGTGGTGGTGTGCGAGCGGATGACGCCGTAGGTGACGAGTGCGGCAGCGACGGCGGTGAGGGCGAGGGCCGCGATGGTCGTCGCCTGCTGGAACTGCCCGGCTTGTGCGGTGCTCCAGTTCGAGGTGGTGAGGCTGCCGGTGAACAGGCCAGCCAGGATGGTGCCGGTGGCGGCGATGCCGACGCCCGTCGCGAGTTCACCGGCGGTGTCGACGAGGGCCGCGCCGATCGCGGTCCGGTTCTCCGGCAGGCCGCGCAGCACGTTGTTGCCGGCCACGACCCCGACGACACGCATGCCGGCGGCGACGAGCACGAGCGCGATCAACACCCCGGGGTAGCCGAACCTGTTCAGTGCGGCAAAGGCGGCGAGACCGGTGACGACCGCTGCGGCGCTCAGCCAGGCCGCACGTTCCAGACCGACACGCCGCACGAAGGGGGCCACCAGCCGGCCCCCGGCGAGCAGCACGACGACCTGCGGCAACATGCCGACAGCCGCCATCGCCGGGGACCAACCCCAGGCGAACTGCAGCAGCAGGGTCACCAGGTAGCCGAGGCCGGCGACGGCCAGGCCGGCGGCGGCCTTGTAGGCAAGGCCGCTCGATACCAGCGGCACCGCCAGCAGCCTCAGGTCGAGCAGGGGGTGACGTGCCGTCCGCTCGCGGAGGACGAAGGCCGCGGTGGTCACGATCGCTGCCGCGGCGGCGGTCCAGGACACCCACGAGGCGCCGCCCTCGTCGACGAACAGGGTCGGCGTGACAAGGGCCAGGATGATCGCTGCCGTGCCCAGTACCGCACCCGGGACGTCGAGTGGGCCGGCATGCAGGCTGCTCGGGTCGTCTGCGGCGACGCCGAGGCGGATGCCGGCGAACGCGAGTGCGGCGATCGGCACATTGATGAGGAGCAGAACCTCCCACGGGGCGACGGCGAGCACGAACCCGCCTGCCGTCGGGCCGATCGCGAGACCCACCAGCCCGGCGGTCGAGATGACCGTGATGGCCCGCACCCGCAGGTCGTCGGCCCGGAACAGCCGGAAGGCCAGTGCCATGGAGCCCGGGGTGGTCATCGCCGCGGAGGCTCCCATGCACGCCCGTACCGCGATGAGCTGCCCGGCGGTCGACACGAACATGGTCGCCAGACTCGCGGCGCCCAGCAGGACCAATCCGGTCAGCATCACCCGGCGCCGCCCGAACCGGTCGGCGATCGCCCCGAACAGCAGCATCAGCCCGCCGAAGACGACCGAGTACGCGCCTGTCACCCACTGCAGGGCTGTCGTCGTCGCCTGCAGCTCACGGCCGATCGTGGGCAGCGCGACGTTGAGGATGGAGTTGTCGAGCATCTCGAACAGGAATACCGCGGACAGCCCGGCGAGGGCGATCCATCTGTCACCCAGCGACTCGGATCGAGCCGTATCAGGGGGGCGTGCCTCAACAGTGACCATGCCACTAAGCTAACTCACTAAGTTTAGTCACACAACCACTATGCTGGCGGCAGCTAAGAAAGGGGTCACATGCCACGCACCGATGCCCGCGGGGGACCGCAGACACGTGCGCGAATTTCGCAGATCGCCACCCGGCTGTTCCTCGACCAGGGGTTCGACACCGTCACGGTGGCCGACGTCGCCCGCGCGGCCGGAGTCTCCACCGTCACCGTGTTCAAGCACTTCCCGCGCAAGGAGGACCTCCTGCTCGACCGGGCCGAGGACGCCACGCAGATGCTGCGCTCGGCGGTCCGCGATCGTCCCGCGGGAACCGATGTGCTGGACTCACTGGAGGCCCTGATGCTGCGGCTGGCCGAGGACCACCACGGACTATCGGGCATCGCCGCCGAATCAACCCCGTTCTTCCGCACCGTGGCCGGCTCCACACCCCTCATCGCGCGAGCCCGAGAACTGGCCGCCGACCTGCAGCACCAGCTGACCGACGAACTCGAACGCGATCCGGGCTTCGACGGCGACAGCACCCTGCTCGCCGCCTTCTTCATATCCGGCTACACCACGGTGCTGACCGATAACGCGCGCCGCCTCATCGCCGGCGAAGCCCCCACCGAGATAGCCCTGCACCATCGCCGGCGCCTGGGCCGGCTCTTCCACGCATTACGCAACGCCAGTCGCTGACCGACGAGAACGGCTCGCGACCTGGTAGTGGTCGAGCAGGGAACAGAGGAATCCCATTCAGGAGAGCTCTCAACCCGATCCGCTCCCCGAGCCATGACGAAGGCCCGCCCCTGTGCGGGGTCAGCCCTGGATGAAGGCCCACACCCGGT
>DATMVU010000040.1:0-11091 GCA_035562875.1 Actinoplanes sp.
ACCACCTCCTGTAACCATCCCTATACCCCGCAAAGACCGCGAATATCCCCCGAACCGAGGTCGCGAAAGCCGACAATCGCCTGATGAAGCTGATATCGGGAGTGATAGCAGCGGCGACGACCGCAACGGTGCTGACCGGCTCACCCGCGCAGGCGGTGAACTCGTGCAGCGAATATCAGACGATCTCGTTCGAGACCCCGGGCTACGACACGGACCTGCGGGTGCGACTGTGCCTGACGCACGGTTCGCCGACGCGGGGTGCGTACGCGCAGGTGTCCTGGGAGAACGGCGGTGACAGTGCGGTCGACGGGCGGCGCAAGTTCGACGAGCTGGTGATCCGCTACCGGCTGGTGGCGATGAACGCCACGATGGTCGAGGGCTCGTGTGATCTGGCCGAGAAGGTCAACCTGAGCGAGACCGGCCTGTTCATGTGCCCGGCCGGCTATCACCGTTCGGCGGACCGGGGTGCGTGGGGCGTGGTGGGCACGGTGGAGTTCAACATCGACCGGGACGGTGAGGGCCGCAAGCAGCTCACTCTGACACCGACGCCGATCATGGAGAACTGAGGCCGCGGCGGGGACGACCCGACGTCGGGCGCCGCGGCGGAACGGTCCGCGCCTCCCACCCGGCGCCGTTCCCCTCCTGACCCGGCGACCGGCCCGGCAGCGTGGTGTGCCACGCTGCCGGGCCGGGTCAGCAGGAACCGGTATGTCTTTGCTGGGCGAGATACCCACCCGACGCGACATCTCGCGCCATCGGGGCGGCAACCGAACGGCGACCGTCACACTCCCGTTCTGCGATCCAGTCGGCGCGGGCGTCGCCGAAGTCAAAGGTGAGCCCGCAACGCCGCGGAATCACCGAACAGAGGACGACTTCTTGCGCCAGCTTCTCCGCCGCCTCGCCGTGACCGCCCTCCTCGCCCCGGTCGCCGCTCTCGGCGCCGCCACGATGACCGCGAACCCGGCCCAGGCTGCGACGCCGGAGCAGACGCTGCAGAACGAGGTCAACCAGCTGATCAACATCGAGCGGGCCCATGGTGGCTGCCCGGCGCTGACCGTGAACGAGCAGCTCACCGCGGCGGCCCGGACGCACAGCGGATACATGGCGCAGACCGGCACGTTCGCGCACACCGGCAGCGGCGGTTCGAGTTTCGTGACCCGGGCGAAGACAGCCGGCTACCCGAAGCCGTCGGCGGAGAACATCGCCTGGGGCTACCGCACCGCGGCGGACGTGGTCGGCGGCTGGATGAAGAGCCCGGGTCACCGCGCGAACATCCTGAACTGCAAGTCCACCACCGTCGGCGTGGGCGTGGTCTTCTCGGCCGCGGGTGCCCCGTACTACACCCAGGATTTCGGTCTCTGATTCTCCCCCCGAATGTGATGCCCCAGCCGATCCCCCTGCGGCTGGGGCATCACTGTGTCACCGGGTGGGTTGCCGGGCGGACACCGCGCGCAGAATGTCCTCGACGCGGTCCTTGGCGTCACCGAACAGCATCGCGGTGTTCTCCTTGAAGAACAGCGGATTCTGTACGCCGGCGTAACCGCTCGCCATCGACCGTTTGAAGACGATCACGTGGTCCGCCTCCCATACCGTCAGCACCGGCATGCCGGCGATCGGGCTGGACGGGTCGTCCAGGGCGGCCGGGTTGACGGTGTCGTTGGCGCCGATCACGAGCACCACCGACGTACCGGTGAAGTCGTCGTTGATCTCGTCCATCTCCAGGACCACGTCGTACGGCACCCGCGCCTCGGCGAGCAGCACGTTCATGTGGCCGGGCAGCCGGCCGGCGACCGGGTGGACGCCGAACCGGACGGTGACGCCGCGTTCGCGCAGGTTACGGGTCAGTTCGGCGACACCGTGCTGCGCCTGGGCGACGGCCATCCCGTATCCGGGCGTGATGATCACCGTGTCGGCACCGGCCAGGAGTTCGGCGACCCCCTCGGCGGTGATCTCCCGGTGTTCGCCGTACTCCCGGTCGTCGGCGGGACCCGCCTCGATGCCGAACCCCCCGGCGATCACCGACAGGAAGGACCGGTTCATCGCCTTGCACATGATGTACGACAGGTAGGCACCGGACGAGCCGACGAGTGCTCCGGTGACGATCAGCAGGTCGTTCCCGAGCAGGAAACCGGCGGCCGCGGCAGCCCAGCCGGAGTAGCTGTTCAGCATCGACACCACCACCGGCATGTCACCGCCGCCGATCGAGGCGACCAGGTGCCAGCCCAGGACGAGGGCGACGGCCGTCACGGCGATCAGCATCCACAGTTCGGGCCTGATCACGAACCCGGCGGTGAGCAGCACGAACGCCGCGAGCGCCCCGAGGTTGATCAGGTTCTTGCCGGGTAACGTCAGCGGGCTCGACCTGATCTTCGCGGAGAGTTTGAGGTACGCCACGATCGAGCCGGTGAAGGTGACCGCCCCGATGAACACGCCGATGAACACCTCGGCGTGGTGGATTCCGGTCATGCCGGTGAGCTGCAGGTGCCGGTACTCGGCACCGGACCGGTCCGCGGCCGTCAGGTAGCCGTTCCAGCCGACGAGCACCGCGGCAAGCCCGACAAAACTGTGCAGAAGCGCGATCAGCTCGGGCATGCCGGTCATCTCGACCCGGGCCGCCCGGTGCAGGCCGATCGCCGCACCGGTCACCGTCGCGGCCAGCAGAATCGCCAGGTTCAGGCCGCTGATCGTGCCGTCGATCGCCAGGCCGGCGGTCGCGAGCAGGGCCAGGACCATGCCGGCGATGCCGAACGTGTTGCCGGACTTCGCCGTCTCGTGCCGGGACAGGCCGGCCAGGGCCAGGATGAAGAGCAGGGCGGCGACGATGTACGCGGCCTGCGCCGCGGTCTCGATGGTCATCGGTCAGCTCCTCGAGAACATGGCGAGCATGCGGCGGGTGACCGCGAATCCACCGAAGATGTTGATGCTGGCCAGCAGGATCGCGACGCCGGACAGCACGGTGATCAGGTTCTGGCCGCTGCCGAGCTGGAGGACCGCGCCGACCACGATGATGCCGCTGATGGCGTTGGTGACCGACATCAGTGGGGTGTGCAGGGCGTGGTGGACCTTGCCGATCACGTAGTAACCGATGACGACGGCCAGGGCGAACACGGTGAGGTGGCCGCGCAGGGCGGCCGGTGCGAGGGCGGTGAGCAGGAACAGCCCGGCGGCTCCGGCACCGACCAGGGTCAGCGGGTTCACCCGGCGGCGAGCTCCCGCCACCGTCTTCCCGTCGGTCGCGGCGGCCCCGTCCTTGCCCGGTTTTTTGGCATCTATCGTGATTCGAGATGGCGGGTCGGCGGTAGCGGCGGCGGAAACGGCGACCGGCGGCGGGGGCCACGTCAGCTCCCCGTCCCGCACCACGGTGATCCCCCGCTGCACGACGTCCTCGAAGTCCAGGACGAGCTGCCCGTCCTTGCCCGGAGTCATCAGCTTCATCAGGTTCACGAGGTTGGTGCCGTACAGCTGGGAGGCCTGCGCCGGGAGACGGCCGGCCAGATCGGTGTAACCGATGATCGTCACCCCGTTGGCGGTGACGACGACCTCGCCCGGGACGGTGCCCTCGACGTTACCGCCGTTGGCCGCCGCCATGTCGACGATCACGCTGCCCGGCCGCATGGTGGCGACCATCTCGGCGGTGATCAGCCGGGGTGCCGGCCGGCCCGGGATGAGCGCGGTGGTGATGACGATGTCGACCTCGGTGGCCTGCATCGCGTACAGCCGGGCGGCCCGCTCGTTGTAGTCGTCGGACATCTGTTTGGCGTAACCCGTGGACGACACCTCGACGTCGGCGGCCTCCACCGGCAGGTACTCCCCGCCCAGCGAGCGCACCTGGTCGGCGACCTCGGGGCGGGGGTCGGTGGCGCGTACCACCGCTCCCAGGCTCCCGGCCGTGCCGATCGCGGCCAGCCCGGCCACACCCGCCCCGGCGACCAGCACCTTGGCCGGCGGGACCTTGCCGGCGGCGGTGACCTGGCCGGTGAAGAACCGTCCGAACGCGTGGGCCGCCTCGACGACGGCCCGGTAGCCGGCGATGTTGGCCATCGAGGAGAGCACGTCGAGGGACTGGGCCCGGGAGATCCGGGGCACCGCGTCCATCGACAGTGCGGTGATCGGACGGCGGGCCAGGTCATCGACGAGGTCCTGGTCGAGTCGCGGGCTCAGCATGCCGATCAGGGTCGCCCCCGCGGCGAGCCGGTCCCGCTGCTCCGCGGGTGGTGGGTTGATCACGAACACGATGTCGGCGGACAGGGGATCGCCGAGCACGGCTCCCGCGCCGGCGTACGACTCGTCCGAGAAGGACGCTGCGGCGCCGGCCCCCGGCTCGACCACTACCTCGTACCCCAGTTTGACGAGCTGGGTGACGGTGGCGGGCGTGGCCGCGACCCGGCGCTCGCCGGGATCCGGATCCCTCGGTACACCGATGATCATCGTCGACCTTCCGGTAGCTGGGGTGATCGGCTGATTGTTACTCACCAGTAGGTAGTGGGGCCAGAGTCATGCGCCCTCTCAATCATGGGTCGCCGGGACCTTCCGCCGCACCACCACGAGCCCGAGTGCCGCGATCAGGCAGAGCCCGCCCAGCAGTGCGAAGGGCCGGAACAGCTCCCCCATGTACGGTTCCCACAGCATCCCGGGTTCGACCACCAGCCCCAGCGTGACGACCACCGTGGCCGGCAGCATCAGGACCAGGCCGGTCCAGAGCAGACCGGTGTGCCGGGGCTTGAGCAGCGTCATTCCGAACCAGCCGGCCAGCAGCCCGAGCAGCCAGCCGATCACGGCGAGCGGCAACACCGCGGCCGGTGGGGTGCGCTCGAACTGGAGTCCCAGCGCGCCGGCCCGCACCATCACCTCGGAACCGCAGGCGTCGGTGTCCTCCGGCGTGCAGCGGGTGGCCGGGTAGGCGTGCACCGACCAGTCGTCGCGGACCGCGGCGAACAACTCGCCGTACTCCTCGATATCCCAGCCCTGTTCGGCGAACCCGGCGCGCGCCCGGGCGGCGAGGGCGTCGAATCCGTCCGCGGGCACGTTCACCGACACCACGGCGTACCCCGTCTTGTACTCGTCGCTGCCGACCACAGCGGCCCCCGGACCGGACTCCTGGTGGCCGAAGAGCACGTCGTACCGCTCGACGAACTCGGCCGACGGGTCCGTGACGGCGGCCGCCACCAGGGCCCGCGCCTCGGCGTCGGCGGGCAGGTCACCGGCCCCGCGCCAGCCCAGCCAGCCGCCGAGAGCCGCACCCAGCGCCGCAATGGTCAGAGCGGCGAGCAACCTTTTCATCCCGAACCTCCACTGTTGAGTATGGAGCGGAACGGTAGATGATCTTCGCAACCACTTGCGGCATTCATCGATACCGCTCTAGCCTGCACCAAAGGAAAGCGCTTTCCTGCATCTGAGGCACACCACGGCGGTCATCCCCACACGCGCCGCCGGACCATCCCCCATGCGCGCATCCCCATGCGCGGGAACAGGTGAAGCAGAGATGAAGAGATCAGTAGCACTGCGGTTCGCCGCCGTCCTCGGCACCGTCGGCGTGGCCGGCGCGGTCGCCCTCGGAGGACCGGCCCTGCACGCCGAGGCCGCCGCCGCCACCGCCGACGGGTTCGCCAGCCAGAACGGTGGCACCACCGGCGGCGCCGGTGGCACCACGGTCCGGGCCACCACCGGCACCCAGATCCACAGCGCCCTGTGCACCCGGGCCAGCAGCTCGACCCCGATCATCATCCAGGTCGAGGGCACCATCAACCACGGCAACACCACGAAGGTCTCCGGCAGCAGCTGCAACACCGCGGCCGACAAGATCGAGCTGAAGGAGATCAGCAACGTCACCATCGTCGGCGTCGGCGCCGGGGCCACCTTCGACCAGCTGGGCATCCACATCCGGGACTCCAGCAACATCATCATCCAGAACGTGACGGTCAGGAACGTCAAGAAGTCCGGCTCGCCGATCTCCAACGGCGGCGACGCGATCGGCATGGAGAGCACCGTCCGCAACGTCTGGGTGGACCACGCGACACTGCTGGCCTCGGGCGGGGAGTCGGCCGGTTACGACGGGCTGTTCGACCTGAAGGACGACGTCCGGTACGTGACCCTGTCGTACAGCACGCTCAGCAACTCCGGACGCGGTGGCCTGATCGGGTCCAGTGAGACCGACACCGGCAACTCGTTCATCACGTTCCACCACAACAGATACTCGAACATCGACTCCCGGACGCCGCTGCTGCGGGGCGGGACCGCGCACATCTACAACAACCACTACGTCGGGCTTGTCGAGTCGGGCATCAACTCCCGGGCCGGGGCCAAGGCGAAGGTGGACAACAACTACTTCCAGAACTCCAAGGACGTGCTCGGCACCTTCTACACCGACCAGGCCGGCTACTGGCAGGTGTCCGGGAACATCTTCGACAACGTGACCTGGTCGTCGCCCGGTTCGGAGAACAACCCGGCCGGACCGAACGTCACCTCGAACACCACGGTCAGCATCCCCTACTCGTTCACCGCCGACAACGCGTCCTGCGTCCCGTCGGTGGTCGCCGCCACGGCCGGCGCGAACACCGGCCTGAAAGTGTCGAATGGCAGCTGTAACGCGACCTCCTCGCCGACCACGTCACCCACCTCGTCCCCGACGGCCAGTCCCACGGTCTCCCCGACCACGTCGCCCACGGGCAACCCGTCCGGCACGAACCTGAGCATCGGCGCCGGTTCGGACGGTTCCAGCAAGGCCAGCGGCACCAGCTACGGCGACGTCCGCGACGGCAGCCTGACCACCTTCTGGTCCCCGAGCGGCTCCACCGGCGACATCTCGATCAAGTGGGGTTCGGCCACCACCGTCTCGAAGATCAACATCCGCGAGGCGTCCGGCTCGTCGATCGGCGCGTACCAGGTCCTCAACGGGGCCACCGGCGCCGTCCTGACCTCGGGTTCCGGAGCCGGCGTGATCACCTTCGCGGCCACCTCCACCACCAAGATCACCTTCAAGATCACCAGCTCCTCCGGTACGCCGAAGGTAGCCGAGTTCGAGACCTACGCCGGCTGACATCCCGGTGCGGCCGCTGAGTCCTCCCCCAGTGGCCGCACCACCCGGGTTGATCTCCGTCCTGATCTCGGCGAGCATCGACTCGTGAACGACACCGGAGACGCTGTGGAACTGCAGATCAGCGAGGTTCGCAACTCGCAATGGACGGAGGCGACGGTGACCGTGCGGAACCTGCGCGGCCCGGCCTTCCGCGGCGCCCGATTCCAGCTGCTGGACGGTGCGGCGGACGTGATCGACCTGGAGCTGATCCGGATCCTCTGGTACGACCGAACGGTCGACGAGATCCCGCGCGGCCACACGGCCCTGATCACCCTGAGCGGTACGGGTGCACAGGCCCTGCGGCCGGGCACCCTGGCCGACGGCTTCCAGTCCATCGAGGGCCACAACGGTCCACATCCCGGCGCGCCCACTTGAGGCCCGGCCGCATCCGCCATGATGGGGCACCGTGACGACAGCATTCGACGAGTACGAACGACTCCGCTGGACCGGGCAGGCCGCCGCCTTCCGGGACAGTTTCGCCGCCCTGTGCGCCCACCCCGCCCCGGACCTGCTGGACGCGGCCGGAGCCGGCGACGGAACCCGCCTGCTGGACGCCGGCTCCGGCACCGGCACGATCGCCGCCCTGGCCGTGGAACGCGGCGCGAAGGTGACCGCCGTCGACGCCGAGCCGAGCATGCTCGACCTGCTCCGGGACCGGCTCCCGGCCGCTGACATCCGGCACGCGGTGCTGCCGGACCTGCCGTTCCCCGACGGCGCCTTCGACGCGGCGGTGGCCAACTTCGTGATCAACCACGTCGGCGATCCCCTGGCCGCTCTGCACGAGCTGCGCCGGGTGGTGCGCCCCGGCGGCCGGGTGGCGGTGACGATCTGGCCGTACCCGGTGCCGGCCGCCCAGCAGTTGTGGGGCACGGTCTTCGACGCGGCAGGTGCCGAACGACCGGCCGGCCTGCCGAGACTCACCCCGGACAAGGACTTTCCCCGTACCGCCGAAGGTCTTTCCGGGTTGCTGGTCCGGGCCGGGCTCACCGAGGTCACCGCGGACACGCTGCCGTGGATCCACCGCACCGACCCGGAAGCCTGGTGGAGCGGCCCCGCCAACGGCATCGGCACCCCCGGCCTGATCCTGACCAGCCAGACCCCTGCGATGATCAGAACCATCCGGGCGCGGTACGACGAGCTCGTCACGCCCTACCTGGACACCGACGGCCGTCTCGCCCTGCCCACCGCGGCCGTGCTCGCCTCAGCCACCGTGGCACAGGGGGGATAACCCCACCATCAACGGTCCGGCCTGCGGTAGGTCCACTGGGTAGCGTGCGGGAATGCCCTCGGGCGGGTCGCCGACAAGGCTGGTGGACATGAGAAAGCACCTGATCAAGTCAGCCGCCGCCACCACCCTCGCGCTGTCCGTGACGGCCGCGCTGGCCGGCTCCGGCGTGACCGGCGCGGTGGCCGGATCCCGGCAGGACGCCATGCGCGAGGTGGTCCGGCACACCCTCGACTTCGGAGCGCCGGGCTTCATGGCCCGGATCGACGACGGCCGCCGGGTGACGGTCACCGCCGCCGGGGTCGCGGACCGGGACACCGGCCGCCGCCTGACCGGGCACGAACAGTTCGAGGCCGGCAGCAACACCAAGACGTTCGTCGCGGTCCTCGCCCTGCAACTGGTGGACCGCGGGCGGCTCGTCCTGGACGCGCCGATCGAACGCTACCTGCCGGATGTCGTACCGAACGGGGGCGCGATCACCGTCCGGATGCTGCTGCAACACACCAGCGGGCTGTTCAACTACACCGGCGACGAGGTCTTCAACACCAAGGTCTTCGACCCGGACTGGACACCAACCCCCACCGAGCTGCTCGGCTACGCCTTCCGGAACGACCCGGAATTCGCGCCGGGCACGAGCTGGTCCTACTCCAACACCAACTACATCCTGGCCGGGATGCTGGTGGAGAAGCTGACCGGGACCGGTCTGGCGGACCTGATCCAGCAGCGGATCGCCGGACCGCTGGGGTTGACCCGCACCTACCTCGCCGACCCGCGGGCCACCGGCACCGGCCGGGGCTACGCACACGGCTACACGATCGACTTCTCCGGTCCCGAGCCGGTCCACCACGACACCACCGGCTGGTCGCTGGCCTGGGGCGGGGCCGCCGGGGCGGTCATCTCCGACCAGCGGGACCTGGCCCGGTTCTTCTCCGCGCTGCTGGGCGGGAGACTGATCTCGCCGGAACGGCTCGCCGACATGAAGACCACCGTGCCGGTCCCGGCGAGCTTCCCGGTCACCGGCGGCTACGGCCTGGGACTGATGCGCAAGGACACCCCGTGCGGTCCGGTCTGGGGACACGGCGGCGACACCAACGGCCACCACAGCACCGCCGTGACCACCGCCGACGGCCGCCGCACCGCGATCAGCGACACCACCATGTCACCGACCGGCATCGATCCGCGGCGCTACCTCCAGCTCGCGCTCGCCGCCGAGGACGTGCTCGCCTGCCGGATGCTCGGCGAGCCGGTCCCCGCCGCGGTGCTCGACCGGCTGCGCGGCACGGCACCGCTGCCGCCCGCTCAGTGAGCCGGGCCGCGTGCGGTGTGCGCCGGCACCTTCCGCACCGGTTCCGGTAACACCAGCCGCTCGATCGGGCCCGGCGCGCCGAGCAGGTCCTGATTCATCTGCGGCACGTGCGCCGGCAGCGCCTGCCGCAGCAGCCCACGGCCCTCGGCGGTCGGCGGTCGGCCCCAGCAGCACCGCCCGCCGGTGCCGGCTCCCGGCGACGGCACCACGACCCGGTTCGTGGTGCCGTCCCGGGGCCCGTTCATGGCCTGGGCGCCATCCTGACCGGCGCCCGGCACCCCGCGGCGGCCGGGCTGTACCTGAACTGGCGGCTGTCGAAGCAGGCCCGGAGCGACTTTCGACATGTGGCCGGTTCGCACCGGCGTCACCCCCGCACCGCGGCTACCGCCCGATCTGGAACTACCCGAACGCCGGCCTCGACCGTTTCATGGCCGACCGCGACGCGGTGGAGCGTTTCCGGCAGGAGTCGACGCGGTACGTCGGCGAAGTCACCGGCGGCCCGGCCCCGGTCCCGCGGGGACTGACCCGGCCGGCAGGAGCCGCCGCAGGATCGGAGCCACCGCCGCACCGAGCAGCGGTGGGCCAAGATCGACGCACTGACATACTGTGCACATGACGGGGAATCAGGGCACGGACATCGATGGGGCGCGGCTGCTGGAGTCGCTTCTGGAGGCTCTCGCCCGGTGGCCGGATGCCGGGCGCCGGCCACGCGTCAGCATCGAGCGGTGGAACGGTTTCACCGCCGGTGAAGTGAAGGCTCATCAGGACGAAGGCATCTCCGCCATACAGGGTGCCGACGGCTGGCGGTCGGTGACCGACCAGATTCGTGAGCTCGGCCGACTGCGGTACGAGCCGGCCGTTCCGCCCCTCATCGGGCTGTGGGAGGAGTGTCCCGTCCATCCGGTCGTGGTGGCGGCGGGCCATGCACTGTTCGAGATCGGCACCGCCGAGGCGCGGGATGCCCTGCGGCGCGGAATTCACGATCACGAGCACTTCGGCCGGTTCATGGCCCTGAAGGTCCTGTTCACCGACGACGGCGCGGCCTGGGACAACGCCGGCCCACTGTTCTCCGGTGAGCGCCTGGCGACCACCGCCGGGCTGACGGCTGCAGCCGAGGCTCTCGCCCTGCTGGCACCGTGGTCGCACTCCTCGGCGGGCCCTCGGTGGCATTCGGAGCAGCTTCGCGACCTGATCTCACAGGACCGGCGCTGGCTTGACCTGTGCGTCGGTCTTCGCGACCACGAATTCCTGGGGTCGCCGGCTCGCCAGGTGCTCAAGTATGCCGATTCCGCCGTCACCGGTCCGGCGCTCGACGCGGCCCGGGCTCTGCGGGCGTCGCGGCCGACGACGCCGGTCGGCGAGTCCCTGCGACCGGGGGATCTTGTCGCCCGCTACCGGGACGGCGACCATCGCGGGGTGTGGCGTGACCTGGGAGCGGTCGCCCATCTCGACGACGTGTGGCGGGCGGAGGCCGAGCAGGTGGCC
>DATMVU010000041.1:0-3806 GCA_035562875.1 Actinoplanes sp.
CTTCTCGGGACCGGTCCACCCCTTGGGGGTACGCATGACGATCAACGGCCAGTTCGGGCGCTTTCCGTCCCACGTACCGCCGCGGGCCTCGCTCTGAATGCTCTTGATCTTGCCCCAGGCCTCGGCGAGCGTCGCCGCGAACCGGTGGTGCATGCCGGGCAGGTCGGACCCCTCGATCTCGATCACGTCGTAGCCGTGGCCCTCGAGGAGCTTGCGCACCTCGGCCGGGTCCTTACGGGCCAGCACGGTCGGGCCGGCGATCTTCGCGCCGTTGAGGTGCAGGATCGGCAGGACCGCGCCGTCGTGCTCCGGGTTGATGAAGGAAATGCCCTTCCAGGAGCCCTCCAGCGGGCCGGTCTCGGCCTCGCCGTCGCCGACGACCGCGATCGTCAGCAGGTCCGGGTTGTCCATCACCGCGCCGAACGCGTGCACCAGCACGTAACCGAGCTCGCCGCCCTCGTGGATCGAGCCGGGCGTGGTCACCGACACGTGGCTGGGGATGCCGCCGGGCGAGGAGAACTGCCGGAACAGGCGCAGCAGGCCGCCCTCGTCGAGGCTCACTTTTGGGTACACCTCGGAGTAGGTGCCCTCCAGGTAGCCGGCCGCGACCAGCGCCGGGCCGCCGTGCCCCGGCCCGGCCAGGTAGATCGACTGCTGCCCGGTCTGCTTGATCAGCCGCGACACATGGGCGTAGATGAACGACAGTCCCGGGCTGGTGCCCCAGTGGCCGAGCAGGCGCGGCTTGATATGCTCGCTGGTGAGCGGCTCCCGCAGCAGCGGATTGCCCTGCAGGTAGATCTGGCCGATGGTCAGGTAGTTGTTCGCACGCCACCAGGCGTCCAGCCCGGCCACCTCGGCGTCGTCCGGCGCGGCGAGTCTGCGCACCAGTTCCTGCTGGTCGCTCGGGGCGGTCCGGTGGTCCGAAACGGCGGTCACAGACATGGTCCTCTCCTGTGCGATGACATCTCGATCGGATGCTATTGCCGTGCTCGGTGGCTCGCAGTCGAAGTCTGGTTTCCTGGCCGGTGCCGACAGGTCGTGTCGCAGCTCAGGGCGGTGCATGGACCGAATCTTCTCGGTGAACGCCCGGGCGGGCCGCATAGGGGGTGATGCCCGGCCAGGTGGTGCCGCTCGCTGGCCGTGGCCGGGGACCACAGCGGCCGGCCATGCCGATCGCTACGAAGGTACGGCCCACGGCGCCCGGCCGTTGTGAGGGCGGCTCAGTCGGTGTCCGCCTGCCACAGGTCCGGACCGAACACCTCGTACTGGATGTCGTGAACGGAAACTCCGCGAGCGAGCAGGTGTGAGCGGATCGCCTGCATGAACGGAATCGGTCCGCACAGGTAGTAGACGGCGCTACCGGGCAGGTCCACGCCGGTCAGATCCATCATGCCGGCGTGGGTGCCAGTGACGGGAAGTTCGCTGCCGGAGCCGTCCTCGTACCAGACGTACATCGCGGATCCCGGCAGCCGGGCCAGATCGGCAGCGACCTGGCGGCGCAGCGGGAACGAGGCTTCGTTCGCATCGGCGTGCAGCAAGGTCACCTTCAGGCGGGAACCGGCCGCGACCAGGTGAGAGATCATCCCGGCCATCGGGCTGATCCCGATCCCCGCACTGACGAACACCACCGGCCGGCCGCCGTCGTCGAGTACGACATCGCCGTACGGGACGCTCATGGTCAGTTCGTCGCCGACCCGGATGTGATCGTGCAGCAGCGTCGACACCTCACCGTCGGGCTTCCCGCCGCCGTGCACCCGTTTGACGGCGAAGTAGCGGTGCTCACCGTCGTCCGCGCGAGTCAGACTGAACTGGCGGGGCTGCCGGATTCCGTCCGGCATCAGCACGTTGACGGTGATGTATTGGCCGGGCAGTGACGTCTTGACCGGCCGGTCGTCGATGCGTTGCATGACGAACAAGGTGACGTCGGTGGTCTCCGGGACCTTCTGAGCGACCCGCCACTGCCGCCACACCCGTGCCGCCGTCACTCCCCGGGCGCTGTACAGACCGCGTTCCTGATGGATCAACGCGTAGGCCATCAGCCAGTACACCTCGTCCCAGGCGGCCGCGACGTCCTCGGTGACGGCGTCGCCGAGCACGTCGCCGATGGCCCACATGAGGTTGTCACGCACGGTCTGGTACTGATCCGCGCGGATGCCCAATGACGCGTGCTTGTGCGCGATGCGGGTGAGCAGCCGTTCCGGCAGCTGTTGCGGACTCTTGATCAGCGCGGTGGCGAACACGGCCACCGAGCCGGCAAGGGCCTTCGGCTGGCTGCCCTCGGCCTGGTTCCCGCGGTTGAACACGCCGTCCTGCAGCTCTGGATGCTCAGCGAACATGTGGGCGTAGAACCGGTTCGCGATCTCCTCGATGTGAGCGCCGACGACCGGCAGCGTGGCCTCGACGATGGGGCGCGCCTTGTCCGACAGCACGGTGGACCTCCCGGGAAGTAGGGGGCGGCCATCCCCCGACACGCGGTCGGAGGTGCCGGCCCGGTGGTGTCGTATGTCCGCGCGGCGCAGGATGCCTGGCGTGACGCGCTCGCCCGGAAACGGATCTTGTCCCCGACATTAATCAGCATCCGGTCGACAGCGGATGGATCGGGAAACGTGGGGCCCATCGGCACCGTAACTTGGGCCGAAGGGCCCGCCGTCGAGAAGTCCGACCCCGAAGCCAGACCGGAGGATGACGCCTCGCCCGATCATCGGCAGCGGGTATCGACCAGCGTCGCATGGCGAACGTGCGTGCGAAAACGCCCTGAGTGCTGCGCCCTATGGCCCGGCCGAGCATGGCGTCGAGCGAGCCCCGACCGGCTGCTTGCCGAATCGGGACCTTCGGCCCAGGCATTCTCGGCAAGATCGTAGTGGAGTGGTAGAGGCCAGTCGTTCGAGTTGCGTCAATGTGTTGCAGCTACCAATGTGGCTTTCAGAGTCATTAGCGAGGGAACGAGGGCAGATGGCGAGCGCGACCGAAACCGCAGGACGGGCGCTATTGGCGGTCGGCGGGTTGGTGCGGCGGGCGGAGGTGTCCGGCGACGGGCGGACGCTGCATCAGATCGGCGGCCGGGAGGCGGACAGTTTCTACCGGGATCGCTGGTCCTACGACAAGGTGGTGCGTTCGACGCACGGGGTGAACTGAACCGGGTCGTGCTCGTGGAAGGTGTACGTCAAGGACGGCATCATCACGTGGGAGCAGCAGCAGACCGACTACCCGAGCGTGGGTGCGGACCGGCCGGAGTACGAGCCGCGAGGCTGTCCGCGCGGTGCCGCGTTCTCCTGGTACACGTATTCGCCGACCCGGGTGCGGTACCCGTACGCCCGTGGTGTGCTGGTGGAGATGTTCCGCGAGGCCAAGCGCCGCCTGGGCGGCGACCCGGTCGCGGCGTGGGCGGACATCCAGGCCGACCCGGTGCGCCGGCGCCGCTATCAGCAGGCCCGGGGCAAGGGCGGTCTGGTGCGGGTGTCGTGGGACGAGGCGCAGGAGATCGTCGCCGCCGCGCACGTGCACACCATCGGCGCCTACGGGCCGGACCGGGTCGCGGGGTTCTCGCCGATCCCGGCGATGTCGATGGTGTCGCACGCGACCGGCGCCCGGTTCCTCTCGTTGATCGGCGCTTCGATGCTGTCGTTCTACGACTGGTACGCCGATCTGCCGGTGGCGTCGCCGCAGATGTTCGGCGACCAGACCGATGTGCCCGAGTCGGGTGACTGGTGGGACGCCTCCTACCTGGTGATGTGGGGTTCGAACGTCCCGGTGACGCGGACCCCGGACGCGCACTGGATGGCGGAGGCGCGATACCGCGGGCAGAA
>DATMVU010000042.1:0-3880 GCA_035562875.1 Actinoplanes sp.
GCGCCGCCGGCCATGCCGCCGACAATCGACCCACCGATGCTGGCCAAGCCACCCGTAACGGCCTTCACCGCCGGCTTGCCGTGTTGTATGTCGTAACCCACTCCGGCCGCGGTGATCGCGTACCCGATGATCGGAACCTTCTTGAGCAGACCCGTGGAGAGCGAGGAGATCCGTGCCTCGGTCGCAACAGTTCCCAGCTTCTGCTCAGAGATGGCGCTGACGAGCGATCTGGAGTGTGCCGAGCCGCCCTGTGATTTCAGGTATGCGACTTCAAGCTTCGTGATCTGCTCCGCCGCTTCCTTGGCGTCCGCCCCGAGAACGTTGACGTGCGCCTTGAGAAACCCGCCGTAGGTGCCGTTTGTCAAGTCGCCGAGGGCGAAGAACCATTTCTGAGTCAGGTCGTCCAACATGTTCCTGAGGACGTCCAGGATGAATTGCCACGCCGTGTTGCCGAGGCCCGCCTCGCGTTCAGCGAGCATGTAGGCGTCCACCTGCCTCTGATGAGCGGCTACCGCCTCGGTGTGGGTGGCTGGAATCTCCGGTGTCGCCGCTGTGCTGATGTCTACGGCTGGCGCGAGACCGGGTTCCTGGATTACGTAGCCGTCGACGGTCAAACCGCCACCCACCGCGATCTCGCGTGCATTGGTCATGTGCTGCTGGGCGATGGCCAACTGGTTCGCGAGTTCGGTGAGTTTGTCGGCGGCCGTCTCCATGTCGGCATGCAAGGCCTCGGCCGTCGTTGCATGTCGGGACATGCTGCGCTGGAACGCGGTGCCAGCGGCTCCTTGCCAGCTGATGTCGGCGTCGGTGCGGGCCGAGTGCATCGCAGCTGCGCTCGCCTTCACTTCGAAGGCCAGATTGTTCCGTAGCCAGCGGGCTGTGGCGTGCACCGAATCCGGCTGGCCGTCGAGACGAGTGTCGATGGCCATCAGCTCACTCCGTAGAGGTCCTGCCCGACTGCGACGTCCTCCCTCATATACAACCGTCCGGCCTCGGCCACTCTGTCACCGACGGCGTGTATGTCGGCAGCAAGCTGGGCGGCACCGGCACAGAGCCGAGCGAGCATGTCGGACACCATCGGAGTGGCCTCGCCGGCATCCGGCCGCAGAGCCGCGGATTATCCGGTCGTGTCGATGTTGTCGCCGGCTCGCTTCAGCTGGTCGGCGATGGCGTCGAGCAACACCGGGTCGACATCCAGGTGGTCAGTCATGACGGCTCCCCCGCGCCTTTCCGTAGATGCTCGGGTATACACACATCGAGCAGGATCAGTTCAAAGCCGGTCGCTTCGCGGATCCTTTCCAGCTCCGTGGTGGGCAGGGCCGTCCAAGCCTGCTGCTCGCCGCAGTTGTCGATCAGTCGATCGAGGGCCGAGTAGACGAGTAGTGCCACCTGCCCAGCTTGGGTACGACGGAGGTCCACGATCAGATCCGTGGTGCCCTCGCGGACCGGCGAACACGGAACGTACACATAGGGAGGCAGCTCTCGCGGACGGTTGACCTCGGTCACGACACTCTCCGATCGTCCCGGCTACGACCACGCAGACTACGTATCGTCATCCTTATGGGCTTGAATAAGTCCGTGATCTGACCCGCCTGGCGAAGGTGCGGATACTCACGCGATCGGCCCGATCTCCGCTCGCCGTGGACACTGGGATCTGGCTCGGCCGAGAAACCCAGCGGCAGCGCCCTACCAGAAGCCGACGACAGAGCGCGCAGCCCGTCCACCCCCTTATCGGTGTCAGGCAATATGTCGCTTGTCGGGGACGGTTCTAGATGAGACTGCGAAGTCCGCGGCGGGCGTTCTACCGTCAGATGGGGGATGCGATCTTCGTAGTGGGCGCGATCGGTCCGGAAGCGGCCGTCAAACCGCGCGATTTCGTCCGGGCCATCCGCAGCGCGGAGGATCGGCTCAACAAGATCGAGCAGGATGAGGAGGGGCGCTGATGAACCTTTCCGACGTGGTGCCGCTAGATGCCGTCATCGCCGAGCAGCGGCAGGATCCGGCGTTCCGCCAGGCGTGGGACGAGGGCGTGTTCGCCCGGCAGGTGGCGATCACGCTGGTGCGTTACCGGGCCGAGCACGGCCTGACCCAGCAGCAGTTGGCCGGTCTGCTCGGGGTCCACCAGCCCAACGTGGCCCGGCTGGAGAGCGGCGAGAAGACGCCCACCCTGAAGGATCTGGCGCGGATGACCGCCGTCACCGGGTTGACGTTCCATCTGTCGGTGGCCAACGGCGCAGTGGAGTTGTCCGAAGCAGCCTGACGGGCGTGTAGATGCGGGGACGAGGGGCGGGTCGATGTCGGGTCCCCGGTTGATGTGGTCTCCTCAGCCCCAGTGCTGGTGGACCTGGACGATCGAGTCGAGCCGGATCCGCCGGTAGTCGTGGAGTTCGGGGCACCAGCCGATGAGTGAGTCTTCCTCGACTTCTGCGGACCGTGGCGCCCACCAGGTTTTCGTACCGTCCTCGAGCTTCACCTGCACCTTCATCGGCACCCCGTAGGTCACGTTGTACTGCAATTGCCCGGGGACGACGCCACGCTGGTGCCCGGTGTACCGGGCGATCAGCTCCCGGGTCTCGTTCTCGGACAGCCTGACCGGAACCGGAGTGGTCCGCAGCCGTTCGGCCACCACCCGTGGATCGGGGACCGTGTCGGCGGCTTCGGTGGACCGTGGCGCGGCGCTCTTTGCGGGCTTCGGGCCGGTATCGTCAGCGCGCTTCTCCCCTTCCTTCCGGCCGGTCCTTGACGGGGCAGCGCGCTGGATCGTCGAGATGCCGTCGAGTCCGGCCGGGACCGGGGAGTACCCGGCCTCGCGCAGCATCGCCAGGGTCTGCTCCGGTGGGAGCCCACTGGCCAGCACGGTCGGCGCCAGCATGTGCAGTCCCAGCTTGGCGAGCTTGCGATGGGCGACCAGCTCGGCCAGTAGAGGCTGAACCGATCCGCGGACCACAGAGGCCACCCCGGTGACGGCGATCTCACCATGCCTCCGGGCCGCGTCCTTGACCAGGTACTCCAGTGGTTGCGGCAACCCGCCCGCGGCGATGGCGGTCAGGTCGGCCAGGATCCGTTCCTCGGTGAACCCATCGTCGAGGGCTCTGCGCACGGTGGCCGGCTTGAACCGCCAGATCGGGGCGGTGCCTCGGGACTCCCGGTCGGCCAAGCGGTCGAGGACGCGGGCCAGCTCGGCAGACGGTGGGCCGGTCACCACTGCCGTGTAGTCCGCGCCGAGCAAGGCCGTCTCGCAGGACACCGTCAGCAGCCCCTGCGCGGTGGTGACGACGTCGCCATCCGCTACCAATGCGCGGCCCAGAGCGCTCACCGCGCCCGCGGCGACCACCCCGAGCAGCTGCGCCTCGGCGGCTACGGACGGGATCCAGCCTTCGACCAGGTCGGTCGGGTACACCGGGCAGAGCTACCGTACGTACCCGGCGATGTCGAGGGCTTCTCCGGCTTGGTCCGCCTCGCTGAGTCGGTCCAGCCTGCCCGGGCTGTCGGCCGGCCCGGTCATGTCCGCAACGGCCCCGGGGTCCTTAGTCACATCAGGTCGTCGATGTCAGCGAGTGTTTGTAGGGTCTCCTCGCTGTCGGCGGCGTCGAACGCCGCGAACAGCGTCGACTGAAGATCGGCGCTGGACAGCCAAATGATGACCTGCTCGGCCTGGCGGTCGCGGTCTCGCCAGAAGGCATTGGTGAGCCGTCGCTTGTTGCGGTCCGAGCGATAGCCGCTCTCAAGCAGTGACCGCAGCTGCGCCGCCGCTGCGGGTCTGTCCGATGATCGGGTGAAGGCTGAAGCCCACTCGGTGAGGTAGGGCTTGAGGTCATCCTCGGCATTGCCGATCGCGCAGAGAACGGTGTCGACGTCTTCTTCGCCGGGGCCGCTAGCC
>DATMVU010000043.1:0-2571 GCA_035562875.1 Actinoplanes sp.
GAGGAGTTACGGGAGGCGCTGCGGGAGATCAACGCCCGCCTCCGGGACGACGTCACCATCGGTTCCGGTGCCTCGGAGAGCGAGCTGGACAACCCCAACCGGCTGTTCGAGTGCGGCTGGTCCTGGGGCGTGGTGCAGAACGCCCCGAAGATCGAGTCGCTGGCCGCCATGGGGGAACAGCGCACCGGGTACGCGCAGAACGCCCCGTACCTCTACTTCACCACCGTGGCGATGGACGCCATCCAGGCGCTCTCCTCGGAACGCACCCGGCTGCTCGGCCTGCTCGACCCGGAGCAGTCCCGTCTCGCCCAGTCCCTGCAGCTGCGGTTCGAGCTGACCCGGTCGTACTGGGCGACGATCGCGACCTTCGGGTCCGGCCGCTGGCCGTTGGAGGACCTGCCGTGGCGGGCCACCGACGGCATCGAGTTCGACTACTTCAGCCTGCTGGTCGGTGGCATGGTCATCCAGGACATGCAGTCCGACCGGGCGTCCAGCACCGAGATGCGCCGGGTGGCCGACGTCCTCGAGGAGATCGGCAACCGCAGCCGCATCACCCGCCGCTCCACCGAGCCGGAGAACGCCGTCAACGTGCACTTCCCGGGCCTGCGGTTCCCGCTGGAGGGCAGTGACGTCTCCGGCGGTCCGCGGCTGGCGTGGACGGTCGGCGACATCGCCCCGACCCTGCTGCGGCGCGGTCTCACGCTGGCCGGGATGGCCGACGACGGGGTGATCCGCAGCCGCCTCCTGGACCTCGCCGACGCGATCTGGGCCCACCTGCAGAGCCGGGTTCTGCCCGAGGGCGGTGACCAGGGCCTCTGGGACCAGCCGGCCGGCGCCTACAAGTACCTTCCGGTGGACACCACCGAGGTGTCCTGGTACTTCACCAAACGGGTGGTCGACTGCCTGGTCGTGGTGGCCCGTCTGATCAACGATCCACCCTTGCGCAGCGGTGTGCTGACCCAGATGGCGGCCGACCTGCTCAACGAGGCCGACCACCTGTACGACCGGGAACTGCTCAACGGCAGTACGGCCCGCGGCGGCACGCTGAAGGTCGAACTCGACCGGATCGGCACCGAGTTGCGGCGGGCCCGGGCGGTCCGGCGGGAACAGCCCGGGGTGGCGGTGGCGGTGACCGAGGAGGTGCTGCGCAAACTGGACCGGCTCTCGGCGGCCCGCGCGGCGGACAGCGGGGTCACCTGATGCTCGTCTTCGCGACCTCCGACAAGGGTGGCACCGGACGTTCGGTGACCAGCGGTAACCTCGCCTACCGGCACGCGCTCCAGGGCAACGACTCGTGCTACGTCGACTTCGACTTCGGTTCGCCGACCTCGGGGGCGATCTTCGACCTGCCCGAGGCTCTGGCCGGTGTCGAGCGGGGCGGGCTGCACACCTACCTGGCCGGGGGTGGGCCCGATCCGCGGCAGATCAACGTGTGGGCCGAGTCCCAGCGGGAGGCGCTGCGCGGCCGGCCGCCGGGCACCGGCCGGCTGACGCTGATGCCGGGGGACGTGGGCGGCAGCGAGTTCAGCTCGGCACCGGGCATCGTGGACCGGTGTGCCCGGTTGTTCCAGCGGCTCGACGAGGAGTACGAGCTGATCCTGGTCGACCTGTCGGCCGGCCGGTCGTACGCGACCGAGATCGTGCTCGCCGCCACCAGCCTGCCCGCCCTGCGGGAGGTGCCGGTCCGGTGGCTGGTCTTCCATCGGTGGACCCGGCAGCACATCGTGGCCGCCGGCGGTCTGGTGCACGGGAGGCAGGGCATCATCGACACCGGCGTCGGGCTCGGGCACGACCGGGCCGAGCTGACGAACGCGATCCGGTACGTCCGGACCGCCGTGCTGGACCCGTCGTCGCCGGACCAGGCCGGTCTGCGGCCCGAGCAACTGGCCTGGCTGGACGTGTGCAACAGGCGGTTGCAGGAGCTGGCCGCCCGGCACGGGGTGGGCCGGTTGAACATGATCGGTGAGGTGCCGCTGGACCCGGTGCTGCAGTGGCAGGAGCAGCTGATCTCCAACGACGACGTGTGGCTGCACCGGACCGCCAACGAGCGGACCGTGGTCGCCTTCGAGGAACTGTCCAAGAAGATCGTCGACGAGTCGGCCTGGGTCGGCCTGTGACGACCGCCGACGACCTGGCCACCGAGATCGGTGGTGGTGTCCCGGTGACCCGCTCGGTGGCGTTGTCGCACCTGTCGATCGAGCTGGGCCACCTCTACATGAACGACTTCCTGGAGGGGGAGGAGCGGCTGCGGCAGCAGTTCCGGCGGGTTGCTCCCTGGGTCGGGATCGCCCACCGGCAGACGGCGGAGACTCTGCTCCGGGGCCGTCCGAGGGTCAGCACCTGTTTCCTCATCGACGACTACTTCACCCGCTTCTCCACGCCCCGGGAGGTGGTCACCTCGCTGGTCGCCGCGGCTGCCGACGCCGGGCTGACCATCGACTACGTGGCCCGGGAGGCGGGTTGTGCCCGGGCCGGCAACGTGGACCTGGCCCGGCTGGTCCAGGATCACCTGGTGGACGAGCCCGCCGAGGGGGCGAACGGGCGCCCGGCGACCACCGTCTCCGGCTGGCT
>DATMVU010000044.1:0-12353 GCA_035562875.1 Actinoplanes sp.
CGACCTGAGTGCCGGCGCCGGCTCGGTGGTGCGGTCCGCCGGCGGCGGCACCGTCGTCTACGCTCAGCGGCTCGCCGGGCGGGGTGTGGTCAGTGTCGCCCACGCGGGCGGCCTGCGGACCACCTACGAGCCGGTCACCGCAACCGTCACGGCCGGAGCGTCAGTCGCCGCGGGCGATCCGATCGGCACCGTCGAGCCCGGCCATCCCGGTTGCCCCGGCGCCTGCCTGCACTGGGGGCTGCGGCGCGGCGACGTCTACCTCGATCCACTACTGCTGCTCGGGCTGGGGCGGGTGCGCCTGCTACCGCTGGTAGGCGGCGAGTAGCGCGGGGAGACGCTCGGCCAGGCTGTCGTACTCCTCCGGGCGGTTGTAGATCTGGCCGCTCAACCGGAGCAGGCCGGCCCCACCCCAGGCGCTCACCTGGACCTCGGCGGCCAGCTTGTCGGCGATGTGCAGCCGCAGCTCGTTCGCCGCCGGCTGGGTGGTCGCCAGCCCGGCGGGCAACGGCACCACCCGCATGGCCACCCCGGAACCGCCCGGATTCGGCAGATCGCCCGGTGTCAGACCCAGAGCAAGACCGACAACCCGCTGGCCGTACGCCGCCAGAGCCGCATTGTGTTCCCGTACCTCCGCCGGCCCCAGCGACCGCAGCATGAAGACACCCGCCGGGGCAGCCAGCCACGTCGTGTAGTCGACGGTGCCCTGGAACTCCACCGACGCCGGAAAACCCCGCTCCTGCTCCCACGAGACGACAAGTGGATCGATCCGCTTCCGCCAGGCCGGCGCCACCTGCAGCAGAGCCGTACCCCGCGGAGCCCAGCCCCACTTGTGCAGATTGCCCACCCAGAAGTCGGCGCCGATCGCGGACACGTCCACCGGCAGCATCCCCGGCACGTGCGCGGCATCCACCAGCACCGGGATCCGGAACTCGCGAGCGGCGGCGACGATCTCGCGGACCGGGAAGAGGGTCGCCGTCGCTGACGCCAACTGGTCGATCACCAGCAACCTGGTCCGGCCCGGCCGCAGCGCCGACCGGACCCGGTCCAGGATGTCCGCGGACGACGCCCCCAACGGGATCGCCACCGTCCGCGCCGACGCCCCGCTCCGGCGGCACTGCCGGCGCACCGCCGCCGTCACCGAACCGTACGAGTGGTCGGTCAGCAGCACCTCGTCAGCGGCACCCAACGGCACCGACTGCAGGACCAGCGACACCGCGGCCGTCGTGTTCGGCACCAGGGCGCTACCGTCCGGATCGGCGCCCAGGAACGTCGCCAGATGGCGTCGGGCATGGACGATCCGGTCCATCAGGCCGGTGCCGTAGAACCGCAGCGGATTCGCCTCCACCTCGTCGCGGAGCCGCTGCTGGGCACGTTGCACACTGATCGGCAGGGCACCGAACGAGCCGTGATTGAGATGGGACACCGCCGGATCCAGCGAGAACATCAGGCGGGCGCCGGGAATGGGCCGCAGGGCGCTCATGCAGTGGATCGTACGATGTCAGGCCCGTGGATGTGCCTGCTTGAACGCTGCCCGCAGCCGCTCGGTGGACACATGCGTGTAGATCTGGGTACTCGCCAGTGAACTGTGCCCCAGCAGCTCCTGCACCGCCCGCAGATCGGCGCCGCCGTCCAGCAGATGGGTGGCCGCCGAATGCCGCAGATCGTGCGGGCTGGTGTGCGGCAGGCCCGCCGTCCGCGCGGCGTCACCGACGATCCGGCGGACCACGGTCGGCTGCAGGCGGCCGCCCTTCACACCCAGGAAGAGCGCGTCCCGGCTGGATCGGGCGAGTAGAGCCGGGCGGGACAGGCGCAGATAGTCGTCCAGCGCCCGGCGGGCCGGATGTCCGAACGGGACCGCACGCTCCTTCGCCCCCTTACCGAAGACGCGGACCACCTGGCGGGCGTGATCGACGTCGGCGCGGTTCAGGGCACAGAGCTCACTGACCCGGATCCCGGTGGCGTACAACAGCTCCAGGACGGCCCGATCCCGAATCTCGAGCGCCGTCCCCTCACCTGCCTCCCCACCTGTCTCTACGCCTGTCTTGTCAACGGCTTCCTCGGTTGGTCCCTCACCAGACCTCCCGCCAACGGTGACCTCGACTTCAGACCCGGCGGTCTCCGGGTGCCGCCCGGCCGGGGTCATCAGTGCCGCGGCCTGATCGGCCCGCAACACGGTCGGCAGTGAACGGTGCGCGCGCGGGCTGGCGAGCTGGGCACCCGGATCCCCCGGCGCACGACCGGTGCGGTGCGCCCATCCGGTGAAGGCCCGGATCGAAGCAGCTCGCCGCGCCTGCGAGGTCCGGGCCGCCCCCGAACCCATCCGAGCCGCCAGCCACCCACGAAGCACCACGATGTCCAACTCGGCGACGGTCGTGCGCCCCTCGAACCCCGCATGATCGAGCAAGGAGACCACATCACCGACGTACGCCCGGACCGTGTGCTCCGACCGCCCCTCCACCATCGCCAGGTGCCGGCCGAACTCGTCCACAGCCTCCCGCAGCCCCCGGGGCAGCCGCTCGTGCATTTCACGGATCCGCATCGCACCGACCGTCCACCCATCCGGATCCCCGGTCAAGTCTGCGATCCGGTGTTTCTGTCATACCCCCGGTCTAGTCTCCGAGACATGGCACGCTGGAGCGAAATCGAAGCAGCAGCCCCGGAGTTCGCGGCCCGGGTGCGTTCCCTGTTCGAAGCCGGGACCAACAAGACGATCGCCACCCTCCGCCGCGACGGAGCCCCGCGCATCAGCGCCTCGGAGGCCCAGTTCACCGACGGCGACCTCACGTTCGGCATGATGCCCGACTCGCTGAAGCTGAGAGACATCCGCCGAGACCCCCGGCTGGCGATGCACGCCCCCACACTGGAGCCCCCACCCGGCAGCCCGTCCGATGCCCCCGGAGACGCCAAACTCGCGGGCCGGGCAGTCGAGATCCCACCCCCACCCGACACCCCACACGTCGGCGCCGGCTTCTTCCGCATAGACATCACCGAGGTGTCCCTGACCTACGTAGGCACCCCCGCCGACCACCTGGTGATCGAGTCTTGGACCCCTTCCCGAGGCCACCGCCGCCGAACCCGAACCTGACCTTCCGCCACCACCCCACTACCCGATCCCCGCCGCCCGGCCCACCTCACCGCATCCCCACCAGCGGCCCTGCTTCACTCCAGGCCCTGTCGCCCCACTTCACGCCACACCCGTTCCCGCTGCCTGTGTCATGCCGTGCCCGTTCGTGTCGTGTCGCGTCGTGCCCGGCTTCTCACCTCGTGCCGTGCCCGTTCGCTTGGGGTCGTGCTCGGCTTTTCACGTCGTGCCGGGCTTTTCACGTCGTGCCGTGCCCGTTCGCTTGGGGTCGTGCTCGGCTTTTCACGTCGTGCCCGGCTTCTCGCGTCGTGCCCGGCTTCTCGCGTCGTGCCCGGCTTCTCGCGTCGTGCCCGGCTTCTCGCGTCGTGCCGGGCTTTTCACGTCGTGCCGTGCCCGTTCGTGCTGCGTCGTGCCGCGCCGGGTTTCCCGCGTCGTATCGAGCTTTTCGTGCCGCACCTTTCGTGTTGTTTCGCGTCGTACTGAGTTCCCGCGTCGTGCGGCGCCTGGTTGCTGTTTCGCGTCGTGTTGCACCTGCACCTCGTGCCCGCCAACCTCGTTCTCGTGCCCGCTGGGTTCGCTCCTGTGCCCGCTGTGCCCGCTGTGCCCGCTGTGCCTGCTGTGCTCGCTCTCGTGCCTGCTGTGCTCGGATCTTGGTGGGTCGGCCACCGGTTTCGGTGGTCGATTGACCAAGGTCCGGGGTGGTCGGGGGTGGGGCTGCCGATCTTGGTCGAGCGGCTACCGGTTTCGGTGGGTGGTTGACCAAGATCGGGGCAAGGAGTTGTCAGAGGGAGTGGTCGGCTGGCCGCGGCATCGGCGTTCCCGTCCGGCGGTTGCGGTCGAGAGAAGGGCTCTCGATGTCCGACGGCGCAACACGTTCGGGAACGAGTGCTGTGGCGTTGGTGTCCTGGCCCCGGTCGGTGTACCGATTCGCGATCGTGTGCCTGTGGCGGGGTTCGCCGGCTGGCACGGCGGGAGACGGTGTTTGCAAACCCTGCCGAGTGACAGGCCCCGGATGGCGGAGGCCGAAACGAGTGCTCTGTCGTCGATCGTGCCTCGTCGTTGACTGGGCTTCGGCCGTTGTCGATCGGCTTCGTCGTTGACCGTGCTTTTGTCGTTCATCGTGTTGCCGCGGGGCGGCGTTCCCGGTGTCGACTCCGTTCGGTTGTCGGCTGTGGTTCCCACGGTTGTCGGCTGTGGTTCCCGTTGCTGGCTGTTCTTCGGTTGGGCCTATGCCTCAACAGGAGATCGCATGCTGATCCGATCGTGATGTTCTGTCGGGTATGGGCGCCTACGGGAGTGCTCTGTCAGTCAGCTTGTGCCCTGGCTGACATCAGTTTCCCGATCCGTGGCCGTAACTCCGCCCTGCCGATTCGGGGGTCGCAGCTCTGTCCTGCCGAGTCATGCGCTGAACCTGTCCGGCCGGGTTGTGTGCCGAATCCGGCATGAAGAAGTCATTAATCAGGTCATTTGCCGATTATTGCTGTAGATCGATATCCGATGTCGGGAGTTCTGGAATCGGAGTCGTACGGCCCGGGCTCGGTGTTGAGGGGTGGCTCTTGGGCTTGGAGCCAAGTGCTCTGCCGGTGGTCACTCAGGAGGGCCGTACTCGTTCGGGCGCCGGGTGTGGCCGTCGAGGAAGAGGCGGGGTGCCGGTCGGCCGAGGGAGGGGCGGGGTGCCGGTTGGCTGAGAGAGGAGGCGGGGTGCCGGTCGGCCGAGGGAGGGGCTGGGTGCCGGTTGGCTGAGAGAGGAGACGGGGTGCCGGTCGGCCGAGGGAGGGGCGGGCGCCGGTCAGTCGGTGGAGGGGCTCTGGGCCCAGGTCAGGAATCGGTCGTACAGGTTTGCGGGTGGGGGGTCACCGTGGCTGGTCAGGTCGTCCAGGGCGTCGTACATCTGCGCTGACAGGTAGATCTTCAGTAGGGATGGGAAGGCCTGGTATTCCCGCAGGAGTGCGGTCCGTGCCTCGGTGCAGGGCCACGAGTGGCCGCATACGCGGCAGAGCCATTCGGGACGGTTGCTCAAGTGTTCAGGCCCCGTGATCGTGGACAAACGCTTTCCCCCGGAAGTGTTCAGTTGCTGGATCTGCGAAATCACGGATTGCGGGGATCTCGTCGTCGGTGAGGTCGGCGGTCGAGGCCGGCACGATGTTGCTGGGCCGGGGTGAGGCGGCCGGGTCGTCCCACGTTCGTGCCGGGATCCGTTCCGTGAATGGGGGAGTCGTCGGCCGGGGGAATCTGTCGGGTCTCCTCTTCGATGCGGGCGTGACGTGATCGGTAGAGGCCTCGCAGTCCGATTTTCTGTGGAGTTTGCGCAGGTGAGGCTCGTGGCGTCGAGTGAGAATCCGGTGAAAGACGGTCGATGCAGGGGGCTCGTAGGCCGCAGATGCAGCGCCGCCAGAAAGTGCGCCAATCGCGTCGGTGGTGTGGATGAAAACGAACTGGTTCAGTTGACGGGCGTACTCTAGGCATGGGTCCACCTTATTTTGTCAGGGACTAGCTGTCTTGTAGGAACCTGATAAGGGACTAATAGTCTCGCGCCTACGGTCGATCATGTGGGAGTGAAGCCGATCCGCCTCATGGGCGCGCACGAGATCCGCATCCGTCTCGGCGGAGTCAGCCGGCAGCGGGCGTACCAGATCACCAGCCGTGCCGATTTTCCGAAGCCGGTTGCTGACCTGGCACAAGGGAAGGTGTGGTTGACCGAGGACGTCGAGGCGTGGATGAAGGTCCATCGCCGGGATCTGGACGAGTCCGAGGACTGACACACCCGGCCACGAGATGTGGCCGTCTCCACCGGCCCGGGAGCCGGCCACCGCCGTGACGGTGGCCGGCCCCATCTACAGGCCGGCTTTCAGCATGTCCGAGGACGTTCGTCCAAGGCGGTCGCCTGATCAGCCGTCGGTGGAGCGGGCATACCGGAGGGCGTAACCGTCACCGGCCCGTACGACCAGGTCGGAGATCTCCAACAGCGACAGTCGCCGCAGCACCGTGCGCAGCGGCAGCCGGGCCTCCGCCGCGATCCGCTCCGGAGTGGACGACCGGTTCCCCGGCATCGCCTCCAGCACGAGGGCGCTCTCCTCGTCCAGCCGATCGTGGCGCCGTTCCGGGCCGCGCGGTGGATCGGCCAGGTACTCACCGATCCGGCCCACCTCTTCGAGGATCTCGCGGGCGGACGTGACGATCCGCGCGTACGGGTTGCACCGCAGAATCTCGTGACACCCGACCGACATCGCCGAGGTCACCGGCCCGGGTACGACCATCGCGGGCCGGCCCAGCGCCAGTACCCGGTTCATCGTCTGGGTCGCCCCGCTGCGGGCGGCGGCCTCCACGACGACGGTCCCGGCGGTGGCCGCGGCGATGACCCGGTTCCGGATCAGGAAACGGTGCCGGAGTGGGTCGGAGCCGAGTGGCCACTCACTGATCAGCAGGCCGGTCTCGGCGACCCGCTCGAGCAGGGCCGAGTTACCGGCCGGATAGGGCCGATCAACCCCACAGGCGAGGACTGCGACGGTACGCCCGTCAGCCGCGAGCGCACCCCGATGAGCCGCCGCGTCGATCCCGAAGGCCCCGCCGGAGAGGACGGTCCAGCCTTCGGAGGTCACCGAATACGCCAGGTCGCCGGTGACGTTCACCCCGTACTCGGTGGCCGCGCGGGCTCCGATGATCGCGATCGACCGCTCCAGAGTCGCGCCGAGCTGCCACTCTCCGCGAACCCAGAAGCAGAGTGGTGGCCGGATGTCGTGATTGATCCGTCCGGAGGTGTCGAGTTCCAACGTTGCCAGATCGGTGAGCCGGGCCGGCCACTCGCTGTCGGACGGCACCACCAGTCGAGCGCCGAGCCGTTCCGCACGAAGCAACGCGGCCTCCGCGATCCGCCGGGCGTCGCCGGCCACGGCTCGGGCGGCCACCGTGGCACGCAGCCGGCGATCCGGAACGTCACCGGCCAGCAGCCGTTCCAGAGCCGCCGGGGCTCCCGACTCCTGAACCAGGGACCAGACCGTCCGGTTCCCGGGCTCGGTCAGCCAGGTGAGCGCCGCCCGCGCGACCCGATCCTCCATTCCGTCGGCCTCCAGCCGGCCGACCGGTACCTCGTCGGCTTGGACCTCGCCGGCCGGTAGCCGGCCGGACTGCCTGGCCTCAGCCGGGATTGCGCCGCCTCGGGCGGGGCTGGCTTGCACGGGTCCAGACGGTGCGGTCCCGGTCGTCCCGGTGCCGGCTTGCGGGGCGCGGTTCGGCGCGTTGCCGGGCTGCGCTCCGCCGGCAGTCGTCTCGCCGGACGCGAGCCCACTCATGCCTGCCCTCCCCGGTCTCGGACCGGTGTGGGACAGGACGCATCGAGAATCCGATGGGGACGCCTGAAATGTGCGAAGGCGATGCCGGTGGTACGTAGCCAGTTGGCAGTGCTGTCCATCGGTTTCTCCGTTCAGGAAAGAGGTGGGGATCCCAGGCGAGGGGCCGAGATCCAGGAGAGGTCTGAGCACCAGGAGCGGCTGGAAGCCCGGCGCCGGGCGAGGGCAAGAAGGCAAGGCGTGCCGGGCGGGAGGCAGGAGGTGGGCCGCTGTGGAAGGGAGCTGTGCAGGAGAGCGGTCAGGGGAGAGGGAATGCAGGAGGCCGGAACCGCGGGAGGTTCGGTGGGAACACGGCGCGGGAAGGCGCCAGGAATCGGTTCGGCCCGGGCTTCGCGAGGGTGGCGGATGTGCCGCAGGCTGCGTGAATCGTCGAGGGGAGGGTGAGCCCGCAGGAGGGGCCGATCCGTGCAACCGGAAGGCCGGGTCCGCAATCACCGGAGGGGCCGTGCACCGGCTTCTCCCATGCGCAACTGGTAGGCCTCGCACACGTCGCCGCCGTCGGGCCGTGGCCGCCCGTCCAGGTCGGCGATGGTCCAGGCCAGGCGGAGGCAGCGGTCGTAGCCACGCGCCGACAGGATCCCCCGGTCGAGGGCGGCGTGCAGGATGGCGGTGTCGGCGGCGGGCAGCCGCCACGGCGGCCGGCGTAGGTCGGCACCGGGCACGTCGGCGTTGAGCCGCCAGGACGGACGATCCGCTCCAGAGACAGCCGCGACGACATCCTCGGTGGCCGGGCCGGCCAGGCCGGACAGGTGGTGTGACCCGGAGCCGAGGCCGTCGGCGACGAGCGGACCATGCGATCCGGAGGCGATGCGGTCAGCGACGGGCGGCCGGAGTGTTCCGGAGCTGAGGGGGTCAGCGGTGGGCGGCTGGTGTGAATCGGAGCTGTGGCTGTCAGCGGTGGGCGGATGGTGAGTGCTGGCGGTGAGGTCGCCGGCGGTGAGTCGGCCGGACGGCGGGTGGGGACGGGCGGACCAGCGTTCGGCGGCGGCGGCGCGGGCCCGGGCCACCCGGGCGGCGACCGTTGCGGAGGGCTCGGCGGGTTCGGGACCGGACAGCAACTGGGCGGCGCGGACCGGCAGCAGGGTGACTTTCATGTCGATCCGGTCGAGGAGCGGCCCGGACAGCCGGCCGAGATAACGCCGCCGGGCCACCGGACCGCAGTGACAGGCCTGGTCCCCGGCGGGGGACGCGCAGGGGCACGGGTTGGCGGCGACCACGAGTTGGGCGCGTGCCGGGTATTCGATGGTGCCGCGGGTCCGTGAGATCACCACCCGTCCGCTCTCCAGCGGCTGCCGCAGTGCCTGCAGGGTGGCCCGGCCCATTTCGGGGACCTCGTCCAGGAAGAGCACCCCGTGGTGGGCGAGGGAGATCGCCCCGGGCCGGATCAGCCCGGATCCGCCGCCGATCAGGGCGGGCAGGGAGGAGCTGTGGTGGGGTGCCTGGAACGGTGGGCGGCGGATCAGCCGGCCGTCCGGCGGCAGGACTCCGGCGATCGACTGGAGTGCTGTCACTTCGAGGGCGGCCTCGTCGTCGAGTGGGGGCAGGATCGACGGCAGGCGTTCGGCGAGCATCGTCTTTCCGGCGCCGGGCGGTCCGAGGAGGGCCAGGTGGTGGCCGCCGGCGGCGGCGATCTCCAGGGCGCGGCGGCCGGTCTCCTGGCCGGAGATGTCGGCCAGGTCGGGGCCGGGCGGTTCGGCCAGGGGCGGTACGTCCGGCGGTTCCAGCAGGGTTCCCGTTCCGGTGGTGAAGTCGACGAGGCGCTGCAGGGTGTCGACGGCCCGCACGGTGACGCCGGGCACGACTGTCGCCTCGCAGGCGTTGGCCAGCGGCACGATGATCCGGGTGACCCCGGCGCGGGCCGCGGCGGCGACCATCGGCAGGACGCCGCGGACCGGCCGGACCGTCCCGTCGAGGCCGAGTTCACCGAGGAGGGCCACCCGGTCGAGCCGGGCCGGGGGCAGTGCACCGGCCCCGGCCAGGACCGCTGCGGCGATCGCCAGGTCGAAGCCGCTGCCGTACTTGTGCAGGGCGGCGGGGAGCAGGTTGACGGTGATCCGCCGGTTGGGCCACTCGTGACCGGAGTTGACGACGGCCGCCCGGACCCGGTCGCGGGCTTCGTGCAGGGCGGTGTCGGGCAGCCCGGTGAGGACGAGGGTGGGCAGCCCGTTGGAGAGGTCGGCCTCCACTTCGACGAGGTGACCGGTGACACCACTGAGACCGGCGCAGAGGACGCGGGCGTAGCTCACCGGAACGCGTCCCGGATGTGGCTGACCCGGGCGGCGCCACGAGGCTGGGGGAGCACTTCGACCACGTCGAAACGGACCCGGTCCCCTCGTACCCCCGAATCGGTCAGCCAGCGGGCGGCCAGCTGCCGTAACCGGCGCACCTTGCGGTGATCGACGGCTTCCGCCGGTGGACCGAAGGTCGCCGTGCGCCGGGTCTTCACCTCGCAGAAGACCACGTCGGCTCCGTCACGCAGGATGAGATCGATCTCTCCTTCCGCGCAGCGCCAGTTGCGTTGCAGCAGCTCGAGGCCGCTTTCTTCGAGGTGCCGGGCGGCCAGCCGCTCGCCGTAGGCACCGATCGCCCGTCGCTGAGTCGTCATGGCCCGGACCTTCACAGGCTTCCGGTGCCGGTACGAGCGGGCCTGTGGACCGTCCGCGAATGTGGATGAGTGGCGGCCGGCCGCGCGGATCGTGCTAGGCACGAGGGCGGACCTTCCCGTCGAGCGGCTTGGCGTATGCTTGTCAACGGCGACCGCCCACGCGGTCGACCTCGCGTGCCCTCTGACGGTTCCGCCTGCTGTTTCTCAGCGACGGTCGTCGGCGGTGGCCCTCCCTGGTCCCGATTTCTGTCGGGCCCGACTGCGGCCATCGACCGGGCACCAGGACGCCCACCGCCGGTGAGCGTGACAACCAGGGATGATCAGGGAGTAACAACCATGGCCGTCGTGACCATGCGCCAGCTGCTCGAGAGCGGTGTCCACTTCGGGCACCAGACCCGGCGCTGGAACCCGAAGATGAAGCGCTTCATCTTCACCGAGCGCAACGGTATCTACATCATCGACCTGCGCCAGACCCTCGAGTACATCGAGAAGGCCTACGCGTACGTCCGTGACACCGTCGCCGAGGGTGGCCACATCCTCTTCGTCGGCACCAAGAAGCAGGCGCAGGAGGCCATCGCCGAGCAGGCGACCCGGGTCGGCCAGCCCTACGTGAACCACCGTTGGCTCGGCGGCATGCTGACCAACTTCCAGACCGTTTACAAGCGGCTCCAGCGCATGAAGGAGCTCGAGGCTCTGGGTGACCTGACCGGCACCGCCGCGGGTTACACCAAGAAGGAGACCCTCCAGCTCTTCCGCGAGAAGACCAAGCTCTCGAAGACCCTCGGTGGTCTGCGTGACATGACCAAGACGCCGTCGGCGATCTGGGTCGTGGACACCAAGAAGGAGCACATCGCCGTCGACGAGGCCCGCAAGCTGGGCATCCCGGTCATCGCGGTGCTGGACACCAACTGTGACCCGGACGAGGTCGACTTCCCGATCCCGGGTAACGACGACGCGATCCGCTCGGCCGAGCTGCTGACCAAGGTCATCGCGGCTGCCGTCGCCGATGGTCTGATCAAGCGGCACGGTAGCCGCCGGAGCAACGCCGACGAGAAGCCCGAGGCGGGCACTGTCGCCGCCGGCGAGCCGCTCCCCGAGTGGGAGCGCGACCTCTACGAGGGCGCCGAGAAGAAGGCCGTCGAGACCGCCGCTGCTGAGCCGGCTGCTGCTGAGCCCGCTGCTGCCGAGGCCCCCGCTGCCGAGGCTCCCGCGGCTGAGCCGGCCGTCGCCGCCGCAGTCCCCGCCGAGTAAGTCAACCGACGTGCTTCCGGCCGCCGCGATCAAAAGCGGCGGCCGATTTCCCGACTGACATCGAGAGAAGAGTCATGGCTAACTACACCGCCGCGGACGTGAAGAAGCTCCGCGAACTCACCGGTGCCGGCATGATGGACTGCAAGAAGGCGCTGGAGGAGTCCGAGGGCGACTTCGACAAGGCCGTCGAGTTCCTGCGCGTCAAGGGCGCCAAGGACGTCGGCAAGCGGGCCGGTCGCACCGCCGCCAACGGCATCGTCAGCCACTCCGGCAAGGCGCTGCTCGAGCTGAACTGCGAGACCGACTTCGTCGCGAAGACCCCGGACTTCGTCGCCCTTGGTCAGCGTTTCGTCGAGTTCGGCGAGGCCAACAAGGTCGCCGACGCCGCCGCGCTGCTGGCCGCGACGCTGGAGGACGGCAAGACCGTCGCCGACACGATCCAGGAGTACTCCGCCAAGATCGGCGAGAAGATCGTCCTGAACCGCTTCACGATCGTCGAGGGCACCGTCGCGGTCTACCTGCACCGCAAGGCGCAGGACCTGCCGCCGCAGGTCGGCGTCCTGGTCGAGTACACCGGCAAGGACGACGAGGCGGCCGACAACGACGCCCGCGCAGTCGGCATGCAGATCGCCGCGATGCGGCCGAAGTTCCTGACCCGCGAGGAGGTCCCGGCCGAGACGGTCGAGACCGAGCGTCGTGTGGCCGAGCAGACCGCTCGTGAGGAGGGCAAGCCGGAGCAGGCCCTGCCCAAGATCATCGAGGGTCGGGTGAACTCCTTCTTCAAGGACTTCGTCCTGCTGGAGCAGGCTTCGGTCACCGACAGCAAGAAGACCGTCAAGCAGGTCACCGCCGAGTCCGGCATCCAGGTCACCCGGTTCGTCCGGTACGAGGTCGGCCAGGAGTAACACTCCTCACGTAATTGACACGGGAGGTCGGGTCCGCGATTGAGCGTCCGGCCTCCCGGTCGCATAAGGTCTCCTCCAGACAGCGAAGGGAAGGCGGGTCTCATGACGATGGTGACCGAGCAGTCCGCCACGGTAGACGAGAACCCGCCGACCATGCGGCCACG
>DATMVU010000045.1:0-16059 GCA_035562875.1 Actinoplanes sp.
CGCTTGATGGCAGCTTCCCACTGCTTGCAGTCCGCCGACGGCACCTTCTGCCCCGGACCCACCTGGATGCCGTGCACCCAGTAGATCGTCTCGTTCAGTCCGTCGTTCCGCTTCGGCACCTTCGCAGCCGCCTGAACGGGCGCAGCAGCAGCCGGCACGGCCACCACAACCCCGACACCGACCGCGAGAGCCGCCATCAGCCCGACAATCCGTTTCATCATCAACAAACCTCCGGCCGCTGATTGTGACAACCGCACACAAGCGCAAACAATGGCATGCCGAGCACCCGCCCGAAGCTCCACCGCCTGCCGAGCCCAGCATCCGACCGGCCGGAGCCCACGAGCCCGCTCACCGATCCCGATCACCCAGTCACCACAGAAAGTCTTCATCCCGCCGGGGATTCGCCACCATACGAGCCCACGGCCACGACCGCGGACGAAGGCGAAGCGAAGCGACCGCGGACGAAGGCGAAGCGAAGCGACCGCAGCAGTAGCCCCGCAGCCGACCAACAGCGACAGGACGTGATGCGGGCCCCCGGGGGCTCGGCCCCCGGGGCAGAAAGCCGAAACGGCCCCCGGTTCGCGCGTTCCGCGAACAGGGGGCCGCCATGCCGTGGAGGTGCCGGGAATCGAACCCGGGTCCTTCGTTGCTTTGTCAGGGCTTCTCCGAGCGCAGCTCACTATGTCCCTACTCGGCCCTCCGACTCACGTGAGCAAGTTCGGACGACGGGCCCAGTCACTGATTGATCTCGCCGTAAGGTCCCCGTGACCGGGACCCATTGGCCAGCCTCCTAAATGATGCCGGCAACTGGAACGGAGGCGCTCCCAGACCGACAGACCACGCTACTTGCCTCAGGCGGCGAGAGCGTACTGGTCAGCGTCAAACTTATCGTTGGCGCTTATAAGTTTCCGACGACCGATTCTCGAGACGACGTCGGCTTCCTCGGCTCGCTTCCCCTGTCTCCACGTACGAAGTCGAAACCAGTCACCCCCGTGTCAGTACTTCAACTGCCGCAATCTTAGCTCACCCGACAAGATCCGCCACCGACGGAGCAGCTGACCGGTTTGACCGCGTCGTTGGTGCGCTTCTCGGCCTGGAATCCGGCACTGATCGACTGGCCGGCGGCGAGCGACCGCCCGCGCAGCGTGATGGTGTCGCCGCTGCGGCTGACGCTGGCGTTCCAGCCGCCGCGCACCTCGACATCGGCGCTTGACGGGTAGGTGAGCGTGACCGTCCACTCGCGGGCCTCACCGCCGTTGTTGGTGATCCGGACCCCGGCGATGAACCCGTCCCGCCACGACGCACTGGTGCCGTAGCTCGCGGACAGCACGTCCACCGTGGGAGTGGGGCTGACGGTGCGCGAGGGACTCGTACCGACGCTGGGTTTGATCGTGCTCTTGGAGGGTGTGGGGTTGGCCGACGCGGACGCCGAAGCGGACGGGGTGCGTGATGCGGACGGTGCGGCCGACGGGCTGCGTGAGGCGGAGGCCGACGCCGACGGCGAAACCACCTCCGACTCCACCGGCGGCAGGGGTGGCAGCGAGCCTTCGGCGGCGGCCTGGACGACGCCGGTGGGTAGCACCATCAGCGGCTTGCCGTCCGGGCCCGCCTCGCCGCCACCGGCCCGGACGGCGATCCAGCCGACCAGGCCGAGCAGGATCGCCGCGGCGGAACCGAAGACGGCTCGGGACACCATGACATGACGGGGTGTGTGCTTCGCCAACGCGTGGATCTCCCTCGGGAACGGGAATGATCAAGGAGCTCCGGCTATCGAGGAACCGAAATAGCCCGGCGGGCGAGGATACCTGTCAGCCCATGCCCTTGGCACGCCGCCCCATTGCCCGGTTGATCTCCTTCTGGGCGTCCCGGCTGGCCAGGTCCTGTCGCTTGTCGTACGACTTCTTTCCCTTGGCCACGCCGAGTTCGACCTTCGCATACCCGTTGTTGAAGTAGACCGAGAGCGGGATCAGGGTGACGCCGTCGTCGCGCAGCTTGCCCAGCATCTTGTGGATCTCTTCGCGGTGCAGCAGCAGTTTGCGGACCCGGCGGGGCTCGTGGTTGGTCCAGGTGCCCTGGGTGTACTCCGGGATGTGCATTCCGTGCAGGTAGATCTCGCCGCCGTTCTCGTGGCCGAACGCGTCGACGAGCGTGGCCCGGCCGAGGCGCAGCGACTTCACCTCGGTGCCGGTGAGGACCAGGCCGGCCTCGTAGGTGTCCGAGATGGCGTAGTCGTGGTACGCCTTCCGGTTGGAGACGACCACCTTGCGGCCCTGTTCGCGTGGCATGAGGGAATAGACTACCCGGGTTTCAACAGAGACAACCGGGCAGGTAATTCAACGGATTCCGCGGTACGCCCCCCACGCGCGTCTCGAAGTGCAGATGCGCTCCGGTCGAGGCACCGGTGCTCCCCACCCGTCCGATCATCTCGCCCCGCCGGACGTACTCGCCGGCGTGGACGTACATCCGGGACTGGTGCGCGTAACAGGTGGTGAATCCGTATCCGCTCAGTCGCCCGTGGCTGATGCACGTGTACCGTCCGTAACCACCGTTCCAGCCGGCCTGGATCACCCGCCCGGATGCCGCGGCCCGGATCGGGCTGCCGCCGCCGGCTGCGAAGTCGGTTCCGGCATGCAGTTGCCAGACCCGGTAGTACGGGTCGTACCGGTTCCCGAAGTCGCTGCTCTTCCAGCCTCGGACCGGCATCAGCAGGTGCCCGCCCGGGTACCTGCTGCCGACGCCGCCTCGTCTCTCCCAGCCGCGCATGGCACCCCGGATCCGCTTCTCGGCCCGGACCGCGGCCCGGTACTGGGCGAGCACGGTGAAGCGCTGGCGTTCGGCGGTGTGCAGGGCGACCCGGCGGGCGGTGACCACCCGGTCGAGGGCCTGCTGCGCTTGGACTGCGGCGGCCCGGGCCCGTTCGGCGGCCCGCACCTTGGCCCGGGCGGCGTCTTCGGCGGCCTCGGCGTCCCGGCGGGCGAGTCCGGCCCGGTCCTGTGCGTCCCGGGCGACGCGGCGGGCGCCGACCAGGGTCCGCACCTCCTCCTGCTCCCGGGTCATCAGGTGTTCGAGGAGCCCCAGCCGGTCGAGCAGGTCCTGCGGCCCGGTAGCGGTGACGATCATGTTGACCCGGCCGAGGTTGCCGCCCATGTAGCTCTCGCTGACGATCCGGTCGACCCGGTCCCGGGCGACGTCCACGTGCCCGGCCGCGGTCCGGTAGTCGGCGGCGGACCGGCGGAATCCGGCCCGTGCGGTGTCGGCCTCCCGGCGTGCCGTGGTGGCTTCGACGCATGTGGCGACCACGACCCCGCGGCTGCGGGCCACCCGGTCGCGGGCGGCCGGCATGCCGGCGGTGGCCCGGGCGAGATTCTTGGCGGCGGTACGGGCGGACGCGCTGGCGCTCTCCAGCAGGGCCTCCGCCCGGCGTACCGCCTTGGCCGCCTCGTCCTTCCGATCGGCGGCGGCGGGCCGGGGTGCGATCAGGACGAGTGTGACGGCGATCAGCAGACTGAGGCAGGCGGCGATACGTCGGCGATACCCCATGCAACGCACGCTACCGTGACCAATGACGACCAAAGCCCTAAAACGCCCGATAGCCGCAACCCCGGCCAGGGTTACGGCTATCGCAGGCGTTACCTCGCGTCAGACCTTCAGGTAGAAGCGCAGCGTGATCCACGCGGTGATCGCGCTGACCAGCGAACCCACACCGGCGAGCAGTGGCAGCATCAGCCACACGTTGCCGTTGGGGATGGGCGTCAGGATCGTGGTCAGGGCCTGGAGCTTGTTGTCCAGCATGACGATCTTGCCGACGAACAGGATGATGAAGCCCAGGAACGCACCGACAATGCCGGCGACCACCGCCTCCAGGACGAACGGCGCTTGGATGAACCAGTTCGAAGCGCCGACCAGCTTCATCACCGCCACTTCTCGCCGCTTGCTGTAAGCGGCGACCTGAATCGTGTTACCGACCAGGAGCAGGGCGGCGAAGGCCATGAAGATGGCGACACCGAGAGCACCGAGCTGGATCGCGTTGAAGATCTCGAAGACCTTCTCGAGCAGCTCGCGCTGGTCGATGACCTGCCGGATCCCGGCTAGCTTCCCGATCGCTTCGTTGAACTGGTCGTACTTCTCGGGGTCGTTGAGCTTGACCCGGTACGACTCCGGCAGGCTGTCCGCGTTGATCGCGTTCACGAAGTCCGGGGAGTCCGCCCAGAGCTTCTGGAAGCGCAGGAGAGCGTCCTCCTTGCTCTCGTACACCTTGCTGGCGACCAGTCCGCTGCCGTCGATGGCCTGATCGATCGCGGCCTTCTGCGCCTCGGTCACCTCGTCGGTCAGGAAGACGGAGACCTGGATGTTGCCGTAGTAGTAGTCCTTCATCTGGTCGACCTGCATGTACAGAAGTACAGAGGCGCCCAGCATGAACAACGAGACCGACATGGTGATGACCATGGCGATCGTCATCGTGACGTTTCGCCACAGGCCTACCAAGACCTCGTTGAATACGTACTTCACGCGCATCGGGGGGATCCTTCCGGGACTCCGCGTGGCTGTGGTGCAGCGTTGTCAGTGGGGGCGGAGCCGGGTTCAGCCGTAGACACCGCGTGCCTGGTCCCGGACGATACGCCCGCTCTCGATCTCGATGACCCGGCGGCGCATCTGGTTGACGATGTTGGAGTCGTGCGTGACCATCACGACGGTCGTGCCGGTCCGGTTGATCCGGTCCAGCAGCCGCATGATCTCGACGGAGGTGTCGGGGTCGAGGTTACCGGTGGGCTCGTCGGCCAGCAGGATCAGCGGACGGTTCACGAAGGCCCGGGCCACCGCGACACGCTGCTGTTCACCACCGGACAGCTCGTTGGGGTACCGGTGCTCCTTACCGCCGAGGCCGACCAGTTCGAGCACCTCGGGCACCACTCGGCGCGCGACGGCCTTGGTCTTGCCGATCACCTCAAGAGCGAACGCGACGTTCTCGTACGCCGTGCGGTTCGGCAGCAGCCGGAAGTCCTGGAACACACAACCGATCGAACGTCGGAAGTGCGGCACCTTCCAGGGACGCAGGGATGTGACGTCCTTGGCGTTCACCACCACCTTGCCGGTGGTCGCCTGGACCTCTTTCAACAGCAGCTTGACTATCGTCGACTTGCCGGAACCGGAGGGACCGATGAAGAAGACGAACTCACCCTTCTCGATCCCGACGCTGACATTGTCCAACGACGGCCGAGACGCCTTCGGGTACGTCTTCGTCACGTTCTCGAGCTGAATCACGGGACAGGAGTCTACGCGGTGTAACGAAATCGCCAAGCCCGCCGGGGTCGGGAATATTCACGAGCTGCGGTAACGGCGGAATCGAGCACTATCACACCTGACCCAGCGTTCAGGAGCGGTAGCGCTCGGTAACGACAGCGTCAGGCCGACAGCTGATTCTGCTTGCGCCACCGGATGCCCGCCTCGATGAAGCCGTCCACATCGCCGTCGAAGACCGACGAAGGGTTACCGACCTCGAACTCGGTGCGCAGATCTTTCACCATCTGGTACGGGTGCAGAACGTACGAACGCATCTGGTCGCCCCACGAGCCGGTGGTGTCCTGCTTGAGGCCGGCCATCTTGGCCTGCTCCTCCTGGCGCTTGCGCTCCAGCAGCCGGGCCTGCAGCACCCGCAGCGCGGCCGCCTTGTTCTGCAGCTGCGACTTCTCGTTCTGACACGACGCCACGATGCCGGTCGGAATGTGCGTCAGCCGGACCGCCGAGTCGGTGGTGTTGACGCTCTGCCCGCCGGGACCGGACGACCGGTAGACGTCGACCCGGATCTCGTTGTCCGGGATCTCGATGCTGTCGGTCTGCTCGACCACCGGCATCACCTCGACACTGGCGAAACTGGTCTGCCGGCGGCCCTGGTTGTCGAACGGGCTGATCCGCACCAGGCGGTGGGTGCCGGACTCGACGCCGAGCGTGCCGTACGCGTACGGCACCTTGACGGTGAAGGTCGCCGACTTGAGACCGGCCTCCTCCGCATAGGAGGTGTCGTAGACCTCGGTCGGGTAACCGTGCCGCTCGGCCCAGCGCAGGTACATCCGCATCAGCATCTCGGCGAAGTCGGCCGCGTCCACCCCACCGGCGCCGGCCCGGATCGCCACCAGGGCCTCACGGGAGTCGTACTCCCCGGAGAGCAGGGTGCGGACCTCCATCTCCTCGATCGCCTTGGAGAGGGTGGCGAGCTCGGTGCCGACCTCGGCGACCGAGTCCTCGTCGCCCTCCGCCTCGGCCATCTCGAGCAGCAACCCGGCGTCGTCGAGACGACCGCGCAGGCGCTCCAGCTTGGAGATCTCACCGGAGATGTAGGCGAGACGGCTGTTCACTTCCTGAGCACGGGTCTGGTCGTCCCAGAGGTCCGGCGCGGACGCCTGCTCCTCGAGGTCCGCCTTGTCCCGGCGCAGCTTGTCGACGTCCAGGACGTTCTCGATGTTGCGCAGGGTGGCGTCTAGGGACTTCAGGTGCTCGGGAAAGTCGGCAGCGGTCACGACACCCAAGACTACGCCGCCCGGCCAGCTGACTGGCCGGGGCGGTCCGTTCAACTCGTCGGAGCGGCTTTGAGCCAGGTGAGTGCGGCCTTGTGATAGGCGACCGCGAACTCCAGCGCCGCGGCCCCGAACGGGTCGCCGTTCTTCTTAGCCTCCTTGGCCTGCTCCTTGGCCATCGTCATGGCCTCCGAGTGGTACTGATTCGCGGTGGTGTAGAGCACCTGGAGCTGGTCACCGGAGTGCTGCTGGCCGAAGGCGACCCGGAGGGCCACCGGGTTACGCAGCGCGTCGCGTCCCGGGGACTCGGCTAGCCAGCGACTGAAGGCACGCTTACCGGACGCGGTGATGGCGTACGGCTGGCTGGACCGGGGCCCCGGCTTGCCGAGCCGGACATAACCCATTTCGGCCAGTACGGGTAGTTCGCGGTAGACCTGGCTCCGCGTCATCGACCAGTAGGGCCCGAGGCGGCGTTCGGCAGCCGCCATCAGCTGACCACCGGTCATCGCCCCCTCGTGGAGGAGGCCGAGAAGGGCAGCCGCCGTCGGATTGATTTGGAAGTCGGGCATGCCTTCTAAGCTGCCACTTTGTCGCGCCGCCGTCCAGGATTTAGCCTGATCCGTCCATTTTGCGCCTCCACAAACGACTGTCCCGCACAGACAGTCCGACAACGAGTGAGCAGATCGGGCGTTTCGCGCCCGGATAGCAGCCCTGACCAGGTAATATGGCGCAGATAAACGGTCAGACGAACCGTTGCGGGCAGGAAGTCTTTCAAAAGCCGCGAAACGACCTGCGAAACGAGACAATCACCCTATCTCCAGATGGCGCCATGTCCTGCTCGCGCAATAAAGATCAACTTGAGGCTTTTGTCCGTCCGGATGCCACATCTGCCCGTCGGCACGCGGCTCCTGTCGACCGACACACCGCGTCTCTCCGTCGGCACGCCGCGTGCGGATGCCACGCCTCACCGGGCATGCAGGTCCGCCGGTTACCCTGGCCTCCATGACAGACCGCCAGACCGCGCCGGAGACCGTCGAGGAATCCCGGCTCACCGTTGCGCTGATCGCGGTGGCCGCCCTGGGCTGGGCCGTCGCGATGCTCTGGTCGGCCCGCGCCACCATCACCAGCCGGGCGGACGCGATCATGGAGGTCACCTCCACCGCGTACGCGTTGCCCGGAGCCGTCTCCGCCTGCCTGGCCGCGGGCGCCGCCGTCGCTCTGCTCACGCTCACCCTGATCAGCTCCCGGCGGCCGCTCGGCGCCAGTGCCCGGTTCGCCGTGGCCACCGGTGCGGGCCTGCTGACCGGTCTACTGAGCGCGGTCGTGATGATCACGATCAACACCGCCGGGACGATGTACGCGGCGGTCGGCGGCACCGTGGCGGCCGCCGCGACCATCGGTGGCGCCCTGGCCGGGCTCCGCCTTCCCCGGGTCATCGCCGGAGCCACCGCCGCGTCGGTCGGTGTCTTCCTCATCGGGTTCGTGCTCAACCTGTTCCAGGAGCCGGTGCTCGAGCTCTTCGGAGCCGGCGACACCGAGTCCTCGGTCAACGCGTCCCAGTGGTTCTCCTACAGCCAGGCGGCCCTGAGCGGGCTGGCGGCCGGGCTCATCTCGTTCGCACTACTGCGCCTGGCCCACCGTCGCACCGGCGGCGCCGACCTGCGCACCCCGCTGTACGCGCTGGCCGGCGCCGGCCCCGGCATCCTCCTGGTGATCGCCGAGCTGCTGTCCCGTACCGCCGGTGCGCAGGTGCTCGAACTGGCCGGCAAGGTGAGCGAACTGGAGCAGGCGGTGCAGCAGATGCTGAGCACCGCCCGGTTGAACAACGGCCTGATCGTCCTCTTCGCCGGCACGCTCACAGCGCTCATCCTGATCGGGCGCACGCTGGCCCCCGCCGACGACGACACCCCGATCACAGACGACACCCCGGTCACGACTGCCGGCTTCCCCGCGGACGCCGCACCGGCCTCCTCGGAGGACTCCCCGGCCGCTCCCGCTGACTCCGTTCCGGCCGACTCCGCTCCCGGCGCTCCCGTCCCCGCCGGTTCCGTTCCGGACGGCGAGGACACCGGCAAGGCCCGGGGCTGAACCCGCCCCGCCTTAGAGGATTTCGTCCAGCTCGGAGACGGCGTACCACTCCAGCTCGTGGTCCTCGGCACCGTCGACGGTGAACTGGGCGTCGGAGTCCCCGCCGAGTGCCGCCTCCACCACGCCGACGGCGGCGGTGACCGCCTCGGTCGCGTCCGTCCCGTCGACGTGGATGCTGGCCAGATCGGCGAGCCCCAGCGACTGCGGTAGCCGGACCGTGCTCGACCCCAGCTCGGTGTCCTCGTGAGTCAGGCTGCCGGTCGGCACGTCGGCCGACACCACCACCCGGCGGCGGGGCGCTGCCGGATCCTGATGCAGCAGCCGCAGGGCGTCCTGGGCGGCCCGGGTGAAGGCGACGTACTCCAACTCCTCCTCGTCGCCCTCGGCATACCACTCCCGGAGCATCGGCGTCACCGCGTGCGCGACAGCGGTCTGATCGCCGATCCGCCCTCCGGCCCGCAGAGTCGCGAGCATCGGCAGCGTGGCCGGGAGGTACACCCGGACCAGGTCGGTGATCGGCACGATCTTCTCCTCCAGCGTTACAGGCCACCTCGCGGCCGGGCGTGCACAGTACAACGCCGTCTCGGCCGCGCGGCGGTCCATTCCATCAGGAGTCTCCGGATCGTGGTGGTGCGGGTCCGGCGCACGCGCCCGCGGGCAAACGGTGGCAAACTCAGGTCGTCGAAAGGAGGATCCGTGCCGGAGCCCCGTTTCCTGCTGCTCTCCGACGTGGCCGCCGAACTCAACGTCTCGGACTCGCAGGTCTACCACATGGTCCGCAGCGGCGAGCTGCCCGCGATCAAGATCGGTGGCCGCGGTCAGTGGCGGGTCGAGCGCGCCACGCTGGAGCGATACATCGAGGAGAAGTACGCGGAGACCGCTGCCTGGGTCCGCGAGAACCCACTCACCGAACGGGAGCCGGAATGACCGGCAGGCGGCTTTTGCGCCTCTTCCCGGATCGGTGAGCGGTCGTTGACCGGTTACCCGTCAACGGGCAAGACTTCAGTCCATCGAAAGCAAACGGAGGCAAACGCAAGGATTGGTGGTGGTGATGCGATCGGCGGTCGAGATTGCACCCGTCGGATCCCGGCCGGCGATTCGCCTGCGCCCGGTGCCCCGATACGAACCTCCCTTCGACGACGAACCGGCAGCCCGCGAGTGGACCGATTCGGCCGTCCTCGACTGGCCGTCCACCCGGCGCCCGACACCGGGCCCACCCCCATCGGTGCTGCCACGAGCCGAAGCCCCGATCGTCGCGGGAGTCTCCGGCGACGCCAGACTCGCCGTCCGCCGTTTTGTCCGCCTCTGCGTCGAGGTCCTCAACGGTTTCCGCCCGGCCGCCCACCTCCGCCGCGCATCCCTCCCGTCCGAGGCCGCTGAGGTGGTCGCACAGGGCTTGGCCGGCGCCCGCCGGGTAGCGGAACTACGCAGACAGCCCCACCCCGGCAACCGCCGCCTCGACGCCGCCGCGCACCCTCGCCCCGGGACGCGGCAGTCCAACGCCGGCGCACAACCCCGCCCGCCAGAGACAGCGAGAGAGGCCCGAGCGGGCGCCCGCAGTCCGGCATCCATGGGTCGCCCGACTCGACCTGCGCCGGTCGCGGTGGTCGGCTTGAAACTCTGCGAACCCCGCCACGGCGCGGTCGAGGTGGCGGTCACCCTGGTGACCGGCGACCGGGCCTGGGCGATGGCCTTCCGCATGGAACTCCACCAGGAGACCTGGGTCGCCACAACCCTCCTGATCATCTGACCCGCCGAGCCTGCTCCCCTGCCGGCCTGATCCTCCGGGGCGTCCGGCAGCATCCGCGCGGCGGCCGTGAAGCGACGCGGGGAACACGGACGGCCCGCGAGGCGCCGGCAGGAGCCGGGCCTCGCGGGCCGTCCGGAAGGTGGATCAGGCGTTGCCGGGAGCTCCGTGGCAGCGCTTGTACTTCTTGCCCGAACCGCAGTAGCACGGGGCGTTGCGGGACGGGCCGTTCGACTCGGGCTGGTCCGCGGCGTGCCGGCCGCGGGAACCGGCACTGGTGTGGGCGGGGCTGGCCGGAACCGGGGAAACGGACGGGCCGGCCTGCACCGGGGAACCGGACGAGCCGGACGGGACCGGGGCGCTGCCGGGGCCGATCTGGACCGGAGCGGGCTCCTGCCGGATCTGCGGGCTGCCCGCGCCGGCCTCACCGTCGATGGTGGGCGCGGTGTACTGCAGGTTCTGCGGACGGCCGGAGCCGCCGAGGCCCTTGGCGTGCACCTCGACCCGGTCGGGCTGCTCGTCGTCGTCCGGCACCTCGTCGGTGTCGTCGCCGACCTTGGGCAGTGCGAAGGCCTGGCTGGGGTCGACGGTGACGCTGGGCGCCTCTTCGACCTGGACTTCCAGGTTGAAGACGAAGCCGACAGCCTCCTCCTTGATCCCTTCCATCATCTGGTTGAACATGTCGAAGCCTTCGCGCTGGTACTCGACCACCGGGTCGCGCTGCGCGTAGGCCCGCAGGGAGATGCCCTCCTGCAGGTAGTCCATCTCGTAGAGGTGTTCACGCCACTTGCGGTCGATGACGGCGAGCAGCACCTGGCGCTCCAGCTCGCGGACCGCCTCCGAGCCGAGTTCGTCCTCGCGGGCCTTGTAGGCCGCCTGCGCGTCCTCGACGAGCCGCTTGCTGAGGAACTCCGCGTCGATGGTGCCCTTCTCACCGTCGGACGCCTCGACGACGTCCTCGATGGTGACGCTCACCGGGTAGAGGCGCCGGAGGTTGGTCCAGAGCTGCTCCAGGTCCCAGTCCTCGGCGTAGCCCTCGGTGGTGGCCGCCGTGACGATCTCCGCGATCACGTCGTCGATCATGTGGGTGACCTGGTCGTGCATGTCCTCGCCGTCGAGCACGCGCTTGCGCTCGGCGTAGACGACGGTGCGCTGCTTGTTCATCACCTCGTCGTACTTGAGGACGTTCTTGCGGATCTCCGCGTTCTGCGCCTCGATCTGGGTCTGCGCGTTGCGGATCTGCTTGCTCACCATCTTCGACTCGATGGGAACGTCCTCGGGGATGTTGAACCGCTCCATCACCGCTTCGACGGCGCCGGCCCGGAACCGCTTCATCAGGTCGTCCTGCAGCGACAGGTAGAACCGGGACTCGCCCGGGTCGCCCTGCCGGCCGGAGCGGCCGCGGAGCTGGTTGTCGATGCGGCGGGAGTCGTGCCGCTCGGTGCCGAGCACGTAGAGGCCACCGGCGGCCTGCACCTCGGCGGCTTCCACCGAGGTGGCCTCCTTGACCTGCGGGAGGATCTCCTCGAGGGCCTTGGCGTACTCCTCGGGGCTCTCCACCGGGTCCAGACCACGCTGGGCAAGCTCGGCGGCGGCGGTGAAGTCGGCGTTGCCACCGAGCAGGATGTCCGTACCACGACCGGCCATGTTGGTGGCGACGGTGACCGCGCCCTTCCGGCCGGCCTGGGCGATGATCGTGGCTTCCTGGGCGTGGAACTTCGCGTTCAGCACGCTGTGCGGGATGCCCCGGCGGCGCAGGAGCTGGGAGAGGATCTCCGAGTTCTCCACCGAGACCGTGCCGACGAGCACCGGCTGGCCGGTGGCGTGCCGCTCGGCGATGTCCTCGATGACCGCGTTGAACTTGGCCCGCTCGGTCTTGTAGATGACGTCCGGGTGGTCGACGCGGATCATCGGCCGGTGCGTCGGGATGGACACGACGCCGACCTTGTAGACGCTGCTGAACTCGCCGGCCTCGGTCTGCGCGGTACCGGTCATGCCGCCGAGTTTGTCGTACAGGCGGAAGAAGTTCTGCAGGGTGACGGTCGCCAGGGTCTGGTTCTCCTGCTTGACCTCCACCCCCTCCTTCGCCTCGATGGCCTGGTGCATGCCCTCGTTGTAGCGGCGGCCGTGCAGGATGCGGCCGGTGAACTCGTCGACGATCAGCACCTCGTTCTCGGGGCTGACGATGTAGTCCTTGTCCCGCTTGTACAGCTCCTTGGCCTTGATGGCGTTGTTCAGGTAGCCGACCAGCGGGGTGTTCACCGACTCGTACAGGTTGTCGATGCCGATCCGGTCCTCGACCTTGGCGACGCCGCGCTCGGTGATGGCCACGGTGCGCTTGGCCACGTCGACCTCGTAGTCGCCCTCGCCGTCCTTACCGGCCTGGAGCCGGTTGACGATCTGGGCGAACTCCCCGTACCACCGGGCCGAGTGCTCGGCCGGGCCGGAGATGATCAGCGGGGTGCGGGCCTCGTCGATCAGGATCGAGTCGACCTCGTCGACGATCGCGAAGTTGTGGCCGCGCTGCACCAGCTCGGTCTTCGACCAGGCCATGTTGTCGCGCAGGTAGTCGAAGCCGAACTCGTTGTTCGTGCCGTACGTGATGTCGCACTCGTAGGCGGCACGGTGCTCGGCGGCCGGCCGGTTCGGCAGGATCACGCCGACGCTGAGGCCGAGGAACACGTGCACCCGGCCGACCCACTCGGCGTCACGCTGCGCCAGGTAGTCGTTGACCGTGATGATGTGCACGCCCTTGCCGCTCAACGCGTTGAGGTAGGCCGGGAACACACCGGTCAGGGTCTTGCCCTCACCGGTCTTCATCTCCGGGATGTTGCCGAAGTGCAGGGCGGCACCACCCATCAGCTGGACGTCGTACGCCCGCTGGCCGAGCACCCGCTTGGCGCCCTCCCGGGCCACCGCGAAGGCTTCGGGGAGCAGCGAGTCGAGCGACTCACCCTCCTCGTAGCGCTCCTTGAACTGCTGGGTGCATTCACGCAATTCGTCGTCGGTGAGATCGACGTAGTCTTCCTCGATCGAGTTGACCGCGTCCGCGATCGCCTTGAGCCGTCGCACCATGCGGCCTTCGCCGGCGCGAAGAATCTTTTCAAATATCGACACGGGTCAACGCTCCCCTAGACAGTCTGCCGAACCATCGTAGGCACCTCCGCCCCGGACCTGTGACCCTGGCCTCCGGGGAAAGCCACAAAGGGGGCGAAAGACTCCCGGAAGTTCGCTGACAGCGCAGCCTTCGACTTGTTCGTGAACCTGTTTGGTGGCCGGGCGCGTCCCGGAGAGGATGGGCCCGTGGATCAGAACACCGAAACACTGCCGGAGGACGCGGGCGCCGGGAGTGGAATCCGCTTCCGTGGCGACACGATCATCGACGGGAGGACCGGTGCCGTCCTCGGCCGTGTCGGGCTCGAACACGGCATCCTGACCTTCGAGGTGGCCCCGGAGGCCCGGGGCCGGGGGGTGGCGACCGCCGCGGTGCGCGAGTTCAGCAGCGTGGCTCTGACCCGGCGGGACCGGCTGGAGATGCGGATCGGCTGGGAGAACACGGCGGCCCAGCGGGTCGCACTGGCCGCCGGTTACACCCGTGAAGCGGTCCGGCGCGGCGACCCCGAGCTGCTGGTCTACTCCCGGCTCAGCGGCGACCCCGGCGAACCCGTGCCACGCCTGCTGCCCGAACTCCCCGGCGGTGAGCTGTCCGACGGGGTGATCGGTCTGCGGCCGCTGCGGACGACGGACATCGAGTTCTACACCCGGCTGCACAGCGACCCGGACGTGATCGCCACCACCGTGCCGCCGGTCCGCAAGAGTGATGCGGAGATCCACCGGCGCTGCACCCAGGTCGAGGCGCACTGGCTGGCGGGCAACCGGGCCGACCTTGTCGTCGTCGATCTCGCGACCGGCGAGCCGACCGGTGGCATCTGCCTGTTCTACACGGAGCCGTGGCTGTCCCAGGCGATGATCGGGTACAGCACGCTCAAGGCGTACCGCGGCAGGGGTTTCACCACCCGGGCCGCGCAACTGCTCGCCCTCTGGGTCTTCGCGGAGACCGACATCGTCCGGCTCACCGCGGGGGTGCTGCCGACGAACATCGGGTCGCAGCGGGTGCTGGAGAAGGCCGGGTTCACCCGGGAGGCGTACCAGCCGATGCGGCTGCCCGGTGCGGACGGCGCCCGGCTGGACAACCTGCTCTACGTCCTCTTCGCCGGAGACCTGCTGAACCAGGCCTCCGGCGAACAGGGATCACATGCCTAGGCTGAGGATGCCGTAGTCGTAACCACGGCGGCGATAGACCACGCTGGGCCGCCCGCTCTCCTTGTCATGGAAGAGATAGAAGTCGTGGCCGACGAGCTCCATCTGGAAGAGGGCGTCGTCGACGGTCATCGGCTCGGCCGAGTGCTCTTTCTCCCGGACGATGCGCCACGGCTGGTCCTCGTCGTGCTCCATCGGATCGGAGTCGAGGGCCGGAGCGGTCAGGGTCGCGGTGCGCCCGCTCGTCAGGTCGGTGGGGAGGTTCGCGGTCGCGGCGGCCACCGACACCGGTGCGTGCCGCCCGCGATGCACACGGCGCCGGTCGGCGGAGCGGCGCAACCGGGCGTCGAGTTTGTTTATCGCGCAGTCCAGAGCTGCGTAGAAATCCTGCGCCTGGGCCTCGGCCCGGACGACCGGTCCCTTGGTCCTGACCGTGATCTCGACACGCTGGCAGGTGTCTGACTGTCGCGGATTGCGTTCGTGGAAGAGCTCCACGTCGGCCCTCATCAGCTTCTGGTCGTAACGCTCGACCTTGCTCAGCTTCTCGGCGACATGCTCTCGATAGTGGTCGGGAACCTCTACGTTGCGGCCCTTGACGACAATGTCCACTCGTGACCTCCCCCAACGTTTGTGCTTGCGGGCGCCGAAGCCCGGCGCAGCCGCCAACTGGGTGAAAACCGCCGCGTCGCGATCAGTCAACAGACGCGGTTCTGGAGAGTGAGACGACTCCTTTCCGGTGCGACGGAAACGCTCCCGGTGGCGGATAAGGATCTTGCACTTACCCTCGTCACCTAGACGCTAACCCGCATACGCCTCGCAGTCACCCCTCGTTGGGGATACCGGAAGGCTTACCTTCGCCTCTATCGGCGGGCCGGGTCAAGGCCACAGTCAAATGCCGGGACGAGATTTGCGCAGTTCTGTCGCTGCGAGCACCGCGGCACCTGTGACCTGCATGTCCGCCTCCTCAAACCGGCGCGCCACCGCGGCCAGTGTGGCCCCGGTGGTGACGATGTCATCCGCCACCACAAGCGTGCCTCGGGATCTTCCGTCTCGCCGCAGATTGCCGATTCGGGGCGTCATTCGCAGCGAATTGACAGCCACAGTCGCCCGATCGGATGTATCGAGTGACGTTGAGTCAGGACGCGGGAGGGCACGCAGCGGTTGGATCACGTCCACCCGCCAGCCCGACTCCCGTAACCGGCGGGCCGCCTGGTCCGCCAGCCGGGCCATGTGGTCGCCGTAGCGTTCCCGCCGGGCCGCCGCGGTGGACGGCACCGGCACCAGCAGCACCGGGCGGTCCCGCGGCGCGATCTCCGCGATCGCCCCGGCGAGGAGGACGCCGAGCGGCCGGGCGAGCCGGTAACGGCCTTTCTCCTTGTACGCCAGCAACGCCCCGCGCAGCGCCCCGGCATAGCTCCCGACAGCCACGCAGGCGGGGAATCCGGCCGGTGG
>DATMVU010000046.1:0-6489 GCA_035562875.1 Actinoplanes sp.
TGCAACGGCGCCCGGCCGGGTCTCCCCCGGCCGGGCGCCGTTGTGCTCCAGTACCGGCGGACGTGCCCTGGCCATCACCGGGGGCGTGCTGACCAGGGCCGTCCTGCCACGAGCCGGTCGAGTCCGCCTGGACTCTCCTGGCCCCGGCCCGAATCACCGTGCCCCGGAGCGCCGGAGCCGTCGCGATTCGGGCCACCCGGGTTGCCGTGTCCGGGACCGCCCGGACCGCCCTGCCCACCCGGGCCGGTGCGCGGCATCGACGGTGTGGGCACCGCCGTGCGCGTCTGGGTGCGAGCCTTGAACCCGCCGTGTTCCTTTGTCTGTCTTCCGTGTCGTCCAAGACAACGACCGGGCCGACAAAGCGGACACTATGCGGAATTAACGCGAATACCGCCGTTTTCAGCGGCGTTTCGGCGTGAAAAAGATAATACGGACAGACTGTTTAGATCAGTCCCGCCGAAAAGATGATGTTGGTATACCCGGCTGAATAGCCGGGCACCGGGTAAAAGTCGTGTCATGACGCAGAACACCGCACCCGAAGATCTCGGTAACCCGGTCTCCTACCTGGTCCTGGCCGACGGAACAGCCGTCTACGACCGCTCCGGCGCCAGCGTCGGCACCGTCGATCACGTGCTCGCCGACGACCAGACCAACCTCTTCCACGGCCTGCTGATCAAGACCGCGGACGGGCCTCGCTTCGCCGGCGGCGACCAGGTAGACGGGCTGTTCGAACGCGGCGTGATCGTCGCGGAACCAGCCGACCGGCTGACCGTCCCGAGCGCCGACGGGCCCGCCGACGCGACCGAGAGCCGCGCGACGGGCCTGAAACGGGCCTGGGACTGGCTGATCCAGCCCCGATGACGTCAGCGGCCCCAGCGCAGCAGGCAGGCGCCCATCGACATGCCGCCGCCGAAACCGGCCAGCAGCACCAGCTCGCCGTCGCGCAGTGAGCCGTTGCGGTTCGCGTCGTCCAGGGTCACCGGGATCGAGGCGCTGCCGACGTTGCCGTACCAGGGCAGGGTGAGGTGGGTGTGCGCGTTCTGGAAGCCGGCCGTCTCCACCAGCTCCTGCAGCATGATGCCGTTGGCCTGGTGCGGGACGAAGTGGTCGACGTCGGCGGCCTTCAGCTCGTTGCGGCGCAGCAGCTCGTCGAGGGCGGGCGGAACCGCAGTCGCCACGAAGTCGCGGACCCCACGGCCGTTCATCCGGAAGTAGTGGTCACCGTCGGCGACCGTCTCCGCCGTGGCCGGCAGCCGGCTCCCGCCACCCTTGATGTAGATCAGGCCGTTCGCCTCGCCGCGGGAGGACAGATCGAGGTCGACGATGCCGTAACCGTCGGGCACCCGGCCGACCACCGCGGCTCCGGCGCCGTCACCGAACAGGATGGCGGTGCGCCGGTCGCCGAAGTCGAGGATCCGCGAGTAGATGTCCGACGCGATGACCAGGACCTTCGCGTCCGGGTTGGTCTGCACCAGGCCGTTCGCCACGCTGAGGGCGAAGACGAAGCCGGCGCAGACCGCGTTCACGTCGAAGCAGGCGGCACCGGTGGCGCCGATCAGGTTCTGCACCAGGTTCGAGGTCGGCGGCTGCGGGGAGTCACCGGTGGACGTCGAGACGATGATGAAGTCGATCTCGTCGGCGGTGACCCCGGCCCGCTCCAGAGCCGCGGCACCGGCCTTGGCGGCCAGGTCGGAGGTGGCCTCGTCGGGGGCGGCGAACCGGCGCGCCTCGATCAGGGTCTTGCGGGACACCCACTCCGGATCCGCGTCCGGGACCAGCGACAGGAGGTCCACATTGGTCACCACCTGCGCCGGGAGATAGGAGCCAGTTCCCAGAATTCCTACCGCCACGCCGATCCCCCAGGTGTTGCCGTGCCCGTTGCCGAACGGTCCGCATGTTTCACGTCTCCGCCCTGCAAACCCTAGCCACGCAGGGCGGAGACATGCGGATCGAACAGGTGGCGGTTCGGCTGATAAAAGCCGGACGCTCGGCCCCTACCTGGGGTTTCTTCGTCTACGAGCGGTCGCGGTAGGTCCACGAAGCGTCGCCGAGGGTGGACCGGCCGGCCCGTCCCGGGGACTGCCTGTCGCCCGCCGGGGGACCACCGAACCGCGCCTGGGCCGGCGCCTGCGGCTGCGGCTGCGCCATCCGGTCCTCCATGCGCTGCGCGAGGTAGGCGATCGCCACCCGGTCGTCCTCGGTCGGTGCGGACACCAGCGCGTAACCCATGCCGATGATCGCGAAGACGACGGCGGCGCCGACCGGCACGAGCAGGCCGGCGGCGGTGGCACCCTCGACCGATCCGAAGGTGTTCGGCTCACCGGTCACCGACATGGCGAGCATGCCGGTGAAGTGCATGCCGTTCACCGCGATGCCCATCACCAGCGCGGACACGAAGATCGCGATCGGCTTGGTGACGGTGATCGCGAGGTAGAGCGCGACAGTCGCGGCGACCACGGCGATCGCGATCGAGACGGCCACCTCACGGCCGGCGTAGTGGATCTCGCCGCGCAGTTCCATGGCGGCCATGCCGCAGTAGTGCATCGCCGCGACACCGAGACCGGCGAGCACCCCGCCGATCAGGATCCGGGCCTTGGAGGCGACCCGGCCGAGGAGTGCGATGGCGAGGCCGATGCCGACCGAGACCAGGGCGATGAGCGCGCTCGCCACGGTCAGGCCGACGTCGTACCGGATCGGGGTGCCCTCGACGTCGAAGCCGAGCATGGCGACGAAATGCATACTCCAGATCGCGGTGGCCCCGATGGCGACCGCCGCCAGGATCAGCCACCAGATGCGTTCACCGCGGGTCTTCGAGGTGCGCAGGCGCACCGCACTGGTGAGGCCGAGCAGTGAGCCGAGCACAGAGAGGATGTAACTGACCGTCGGGGTCAGCGCTCCGTATTCGAAGTGATGGATCTGCGCCATCTCGCGCCGTTCCTCTCATTTCACGATTTCCGCCGGGGCTGATCCGGCCCTTACTACCGCCTGGGCGTGACTGATCGTGACGCTGGTTCCATTACGGAAAGCAGCATCAGGTCTCGTTTCGGATCACGCTGAAGTTGACGCCGTAGGGGCTCTGCCCGCACCTATCGCGACACACCGGGGGCAGATCATTGCACAGTGATCACGCTGACAACAGGGTCGATTAAGGTAACCATCAGTAACGTGCAAAGAATGTGAAAATGGTACGGATCACCCAGCTCTAGCGAGGAGCACCAATGCCTGAGCGCGCTGGGAGTGCAAGATCTGAACGGTGTCCTCCGTACAGGTATCGGCCTTTTCATCCATCACGCACAAAGTCCCGACCACATGTCCCTCGGCCGAGTTGAGCGGCACACTCGCATAGGACCGCACCCCGCTGACCGAGAACAGCGGTGAGGTGGCGTATTCGGCGTCGGCAGTGCTGTCACCGATCAGCACCGGGACGTCCTCGGCCACCACGATGGTGTCCGGCGACCATTCGACGGGCACCCCACCGGCCTCCCGCACCCATTTCGGCATGCCGTGCGACCCGGCCACCACCACACTGTCGTTGAGGACCAGGGTGATCGCGGCCGAGGGCACCCCGGTCATCTCGCAGAGCCGCTCAGCGAAGGCGTCCAGGGCGTCCGCGTGGGCCGGCCGGGTCAGGTAGTCGGAGACCGCGAGCAGACGGTTCACGTCGACGAGGTGGTTCGGGTGCGGCTCGATCGCACCGTCGATCCGGGCCGCCAGCAGTTCCTCGGCGGCCTCCAGCACCTGCCGCGGGCGGACCGGTTTGGAGATCGTCACGTCGCAGAGCCCGCGGGCGGCGGCCGGCGCCGCGGCGGACAGCATGATCACCGGGATGCCGGCGGTGGCTTCGGCCCCGCGCAGCCGGCCGGCCACGTCCAGGCCGGTCAGCCCCGGCATGTGGTGGTCGAGGATGACCAGATCCGGACCGGCCTCGCTGATCATGTCGAGGGCGGCCTGCCCGGACTCGGCGGTCAGCACCGTATGACCCGCATTGCTCAACACGGTGGAGAGCAGCGACGCGATGTCACTGTCGTCCTCCGCGACCACGATCGACGCCATCCGATGGTTCTCCCTCGCTCACTCCGCGGGTCGCCCGACCCTAACCTGATCGGCCGCAACCAGGCCGATGAACAGGGAATACACCGACTTTTATGAGCGACGTAGGGTGTGTTGATGCGGGAACGTCTGACCAACTGGGCCGGGAACATCGTCTTCGGCGCGCAGCGGCTGCACCGGCCGCGCAGCGTCGACGAGCTGCGGGAGACGCTGGCGGTCACATCGCGCGCCCGGGTGCTCGGCAGCGGACACTCCTTCAACCGTCTCGCCGACACCGGCGGCGACCTGATCTCGCTGGCCGACCTGCCGCGCACCGTCGAGGTCAGCGCCGACCGGGCGACGGTCCGCACCGACGGCGGGATCCGGTACGGCGAACTCGCCACCCGCCTCGCCGCCGACGGCCTGGCCCTGCACAACCTGGCATCACTGCCGCACATCTCGGTGGCCGGCGCGGTGGCCACCGCCACCCACGGGTCCGGGGTGCGGCACGGCAATCTGGCCACCGCCGTCGCCGGGCTGGAGATCGTCCGCGCCGACGGCACACTCGCCGTGCTGACCCGCGACGACCCGGACTTCGCCGGTGCGGTGGTCCACCTCGGCGCGCTCGGCGTGATCACTGCGCTCACGCTCGACGTGTCCGAGACCTTCCAGCTGCGGCAGTACGTCTACGAGAACCTGCCCGCCGCGGCGCTCGACGAGCACCTGGACGAGATCCTGGCGAACGGTTACAGCGTCAGCCTGTTCACCCGCTGGACCGGCACCGGCATCGACCAGGTCTGGCTGAAACGGGCCGAACCGCTGACCGGCGACCTGTTCGGGGCGACAGCCGCCGACGGCCCCCGGCACCCGGTCCCGGGTATGCCCGCGCTGAACTGCACCGAGCAGGGCGGGGTGCCCGGCCCGTGGCAGGAGCGGCTGCCGCACTTCCGGATGGAGTTCACCCCGAGCAGCGGCGAGGAGTTGCAGTCGGAATGGCACGTGCCGCGGTCGTCGGCACGGGCGGCGCTCGCCGCGGTGGCCGGGCTGCGCGAGCGGGTGGCGTCAGTCCTGCAGGTCTGCGAGATCCGCACGATCGCCGCCGACGGCCTGTGGCTGAGCCCCAACTTCGAGCGGGACAGCCTGGCCCTGCACTTCACCTGGATCGCCGACACCGGCGCGGTGCTGCCGGTGGTGGCCGAGCTGGAGCAGGTCCTGGCGCCGCTGGGGGCCCGCCCGCACTGGGGCAAGGTCTTCAGCACCGACCCGGCCGAGCTGCGGGCCGCCTATCCCCGGTTCGGTGACTTCGCCGCTCTGGTGGACCGGTTCGACCCGCAGGGCAAGTTCCGCAATCCGTGGCTGGAGTCCCTGCTCGGGGCGTGATCAGCAGCCGCACGCCGCGGCGGCCGGTGCGGTCAGGTCGTCGACCGGGCGGCTGCTGCGGCCGGTCGCGGACTCGACCGGGAATCCCTCGCGCACCCAGTACTCGTACCCGCCGATCATCTCCTTGACGTCGTATCCGAGCCGGGCGAACTCCAGTGCCGCCCGGGTCGCCCCGTTGCATCCCGGCCCCCAGCAGTAGGTGACCACCGCGCTGCCGGCCGGGATCAGCCCGGCGGCCCGGCCGGTGATCTCCCGGGTCGGCAGGTGGATCGCGTCGGGCAGGTGCCCCTGGTCCCACGACTCGGTGCTGCGCGAGTCGACCACCACGTAGCCGGGAGTGCCGGCGGCCAGGGCGTGCTGGACGTCGCTGACGTCGGTCTCGAAGCGGAGCCGGTTGCTGAAGTGTTCGATCGCGCTGGTCATGCCATTGATAGTGGCGCCGTGCGGACCGGAACCCCAGTGGCACGGACGACACCCACCGCTAGGATCCCGCCATGTCCCGTGTCGCGGTCCTCGCCTACGACGGCATGTCGGTGTTCGAGACCGGCATCGTCACCGAGGTCTTCGGGCTGCCCCGGCCCGAATTCGACTTCCCGTGGTACGAGCTGACCATCTGCGCCGAGACCCCCGGCCCGGTTCGCCTGGTCGGCGGTGCCAGCCTGCACACCACACACGGCCTGGACACGTTCGCCGGCGCCGAGACGGTCATCGTCCCCGGGGTCCGGGACGTCCGCCACGACACGTCACCCGCCCTGGTCGACGCGCTGCGCACCGCCCACGCCCGCGGCGCCCGGGTGATGTCCATCTGCTCGGGGGCGTTCGCCCTGGCCGGGGCCGGTCTGCTGGACGGCCGGCGGGCCACCACCCACTGGCGGTACGCGGACGTGCTGCGCCGTCGTTTCCCGGCCGTCACCGTCGACGCCGACGTCCTCTACATCGACCACGGTGACGTGCTGACCAGTGCGGGCAGCGCCGCCGGACTGGACCTGTGCCTGCACGTGATCCGCCGCGACCACGGGCCGACGGTCGCCAACATGGTGGCCCGCCGGCTGGTGGTCCAGCCGCATCGGGACGGCGGTC
>DATMVU010000047.1:0-10997 GCA_035562875.1 Actinoplanes sp.
TCCCAAGCCCGGACGTGACGTTCTTCCTGGCCGTCGACCCCGAGGTGGCGCAGGACCGGATCGAGCGGCGTGGCTACGACACCGAGACCATGGAGTACCTCCGGGCCGCCGACGACGCCTACCGCGCACTGCCGGAGTACCCGCGGTTCGTGGTGATCGACGCCAACGGCACCCCGGAGCAGGTCACCAAGGCGATCCGGGCGGAACTCGAATCGAGTCAGGCCTGACCGTAGACGGGGATCTGCGCTCCGCTGATCGAGGAGGCCTCGTCGGAGCAGAGGTGGCGGATGGTCCCGGCGATGGCGGCCGGGCTCACCCAGCTGCCGTGGTCGGCGTCCGGCATCGCGGCCCGGTTCGCCGCGGTGTCGATCACGCTGGGCAGCACCGTGTTGCAGCGCACCCCCTGCTTGCGGTACTCGACGTCGACAGCCGTGGCGAACGCCAGCACCGCCGCCTTGGCGGTGACGTAACCGGCCGCGCCGGGGAAGGGCGAGACCGCGGCCCGGGAGGAGACACAGACCACCGAGCCGCCTCCGGCGCTGATCAGGTACGGCACCGCCGCCGCCGTGGCCAGGTAGGTGGGCCGCAGGTTGGCCGTCAGCATCGCCTCGAACCGCTCGATCGGGGTGTCCGCGATCAGGCCGTCGGCGGCGAACCCGCCGATCAGGTTGACCACCGCCCGCAGCGGGGCCGCCGCCTCGGCCGCTGCCACCTGCACTGCCGCCCGCACGTCGGCGTCCACCGTCACGTCGGCCTGCACCACGATCGCGCCTGCCGGCACCCGGCCGGCCGACCCGGGCCGCACCGGCGCCACCACCCGCCAGCCGTCGGCCAGGAACGCGTCGATGGTGGCGGTACCGAGTCCGCCTGTGCCGCCGGTGACCAGAACGGTCCGAGTCGAGGTCATGGCGTGCAGCCTGTCACACCGCCGTGGGTGTGCTGTTCCTCACTCGCCGGGAGACCCGGGCGTCACCTGGGAATGTACGACGTGAACCGAGCGTCACCCGTGTGGGCGAGTGAAGTGTGGAGTGCCAGGGCGCATTGTGACCGATGGCCCCGGTTCGGCCCGCGGAATCCGGATCTTTTCGCGGGGCGTTTGTTTCAAGCCTCTTGTCGTCCGGCCGATGCTGAACATGAACCCCACGGGCACGAAACACGTACTCGGGGGTGACGGACATCGCGTCGCCCAGGGTGATGCCCGTCGCTGTGACGATGAGAGGCCGATGGTGTTATGAGTCGCGCAAAGGGTATCCGACCGTCGGTACGACGGTTGCGAAGATGCCGCACTCAGGGATCGCGCACTGGGCTCTCAGGTACCACCCAGGCATTCGTGACACTTTCGACCCACCGGACGGAATCAGTCCGACCAGCAATTTGTTATGTGGATGTCAGCAACCGCAATGCACGAGCTGCGGACGTTACGGGAGAGGGCTGATGGACGCAGGTAATGCCCGTAACAGGGTTAGTGACGGCAATGAGGGGACCGTGGGCAACGTGGAGAAGAGCACCGTGATGCGTACCGATCAGGTTGCCGAAGAGCGGGACCTCGTCGGAGTCTACCTGCACGAGATCTCCCGGACGCCGTTGTTGGACGCCGCACGGGAGGTCGAACTCTCCAAGGCGATCGAGGGCGGCCTCTACGCCGAGCACCTGCTCGAGACCGGTGAGATCCGCCGCGGCATCAGCCGGGAGGAACTCGAGCGGGTCGTCGAGGAGGGCCAGCGCGCGAAAGACCTGTTCATCCGGGCAAACCTCCGTCTGGTCGTCTCCATCGCCCGCCGCTACGTCCGGTCCGGCATGCCGATGCTGGACCTGATCCAGGAGGGCAACACCGGCCTGGTCCGCGCGGTCGAGAAGTTCGACTACGAGCGCGGCTACAAGTTCTCCACCTACGCCACCTGGTGGGTGCGCCAGGCGATCAGCCGGGCCATCGCCCAGCAGGAGCGCACCGTCCGGCTCCCCGTGCACCTGGTCGAGGACGTCAACCGGATGCGCAACGTCACCCGTCAGCTCGTCCGCGAGCTGGGCGGCGACCCGGAGCCGGAGCAGGTCGCTGCCGCTCTGGGCGTGACCGTCGAGCGGGTCAACGAGCTGACCCGCTGGGCGCAGGACACCGTCTCGCTGGACACGCCGGTCGGCGACGACGGCGACACCAACCTCGGTGACCTGGTGGCCGACAGCGACGCCCCGAGCCCCGAGGAGATCGTCCTCAACGCCCTGGAGCGGCAGCGCATCGAGGGTCTGCTGAACCACCTGGACGACCGTTCGGCCGGCATCATGCGGGCGCGGTACGGCTTGGAGGACGGCCGCGAGCACTCGCTGACCGAGGTGGCGTCGCGCTTCTCGCTGAGCCGGGAGCGGATCCGCCAGCTGGAGATCCAGGCGCTCGGCCGGCTGCGTGAGCTGGCTCGCGCGGAGGGCCTGCAGGCAGCCTGACCGGGCCCCTGAAACGATCAAGGCCGGTGCCCCCGCTCGGGGACACCGGCCTTCTCGTGTGCGCTGGTGCTACTTGACCCGTCCGTAGCCGTTCGGGGTCATGATGTTCATCGTGCGGTGCAGCACGTCCCGCCCGGCCGACGGCGCGTCGATGATCATGCCGCCGCCGACGTAGATCGCGACGTGCGCGTTGTTCCGGTAGAAGATCAGGTCACCGGGCTTGAGATCGCTCTTGGAGATCCGTGCGGTGGCGCTGTACTGCGCGGCGGCGTTGTGCGGCAGCGACTTGCCCGCCTTCGCCCAGGCCGCCGAGGTCAGGCCGGAGCAGTCGTACGAGTTCGGGCCGGCGTCGCCGAAACCGTACGGCTTGCCGATCTGATTGAACGCGAACGTGACCGCGACGCCGGCCGATCCCGCGATGGTCGGGATGGTGCCGGTGTACCCGCCGTTGCCGCCCTCGGTCGGGCTGCCGTAGACGGTCTCCCGCATGTCGTACAGGTCCGCGAGGTCGTCCTTGATCTTCTTACGGGTCGCGTCGTACTCGGCGGACTGTGCGTTCTGCTTCTTCAGCGTGCTCTCCAGCGCCGCCTTGCGATCGGCGAAGGACTGGGTGGTGTCGCTGAATTCCTCGATGTCCTGCTGGTTGGAGCGGGAGATCTGCTCCAGGAACGCGAGGCGCTCCATCAGGTTCTCCGAGTCACCGCTCACGATCACGGTCAGCGGCCCGGTACGGCCCTGCATGTACGAGGTGGTGGCGATGGTGCCGACCTTGGCCGTGGCCTCGTCGAGGGCGGCCTGGGCCGGCTTCAGGGAGGCTTCCAGCTTGTCGCGGTCGTCCTTGGTCTTCTTGATGTCGAGGCGCAGCTTGTTGTACTGCTCGGTGACGTCCTCGAGTTTCTCCGAGGCCACCTCGATCTTCTTCTTGAGCTCTTTCTCGGTGGGCGCGGCGTGTGCCGCCGTCCCGCCCGAGACGGTGATCGCGAACGCCGTCATCGCGACCACGAGCGCCCGGAACCTGCTTCGGGGGTGTGGCACTGGGTCAGGGGCCTTTCTTCCGCTGGCCGCCTACCGGGTCGGCGGGACGGTGAGGCCGGAAGAGCGGCACTGTCCACGTCGGCTGTCCCGGCCCGGATCACGAAACGACCGCCGTCCCGGGGGTCAGGACGGCGGATCGCCAGGTATTGATCGGCGGCGTTGGCCGGCGCCACCCGAGGGGTTGTGGCTGCGGACCGGACCAACCGCATTAACCTATCGACGGAAGAAAAGAAATCAAGACCTGGCCGAGTGATTTTTACCAATAGCCGGTCTTGTGTGTTTAATCCAGATAACGGCCCGTTATCCGGCCGCCGCTCAGCGTTATTCAGTGACCGTCGTGGGACTATTCGTCACAGTGCGGGCTCGGGCGCGGGAATCCAGTGCCGGGTCACCTGACGCTCGGCCCAGAACGAGAAGAACGGGATCGTGCCGGCCAGCATCACCAGGATCATCCGGCCGAACGCCCACTTCGCACGGCGCGCCAGATCGAATGTCAGAACCAGGTAGACCATGTAGAGGAAACCGTGGAACGGGCCCACCGTCTCGACCACGATCGGGTTGTCGGGGGGGCCGTACTTCAGCGGCATGCCGACGACGACGAGGGCGATCAGGACCACGCCGACGATCCAGGCGATGATCCGGTAGCGGGTGAGGGCTCCCTGCACGGTCGGTGACTCCTTCTAGCTCTGCTATTTGTTCCGGGCCCGGGCCCGATAGTCGGACGGCCCGGCACCCGGGTGGGCGGCGAGCCAGGCCAGGTAGTCGTTGTAGGCGTCCAGCTCCGGATCGGCCGCCTCGGCGGGGCGGGCGACAGCGACCCGGACCGGGCGGCCCAGGGTCACCGGAGCGTCCGGTCCGGCGGCGGCCGGGGTCTCCGGCTCCGCGTCGGTCAGCGGCATGCCGGCGGCCTTGCGCCGGGCCAGCTGCATCTCCCGGATCCAGATGAAGACCACGAAACCGCCGAAGACCGGCCACTGGAACATGTAGCCGTAACTGATCGAGTTGCCGGAGGCGGCCCGGCTGAACTGCCACCAGCCCAGCGCCAGGCAGGTCGCGGTCATCACGATCGCGAGCAGGTGGCGGGCCAGCCATGCCGGAGTCCACAGCCCTTTCATACCCCGAGCGTACCGGCGGGTTCGGTGGGGTGATCCTGGGGCAACCGGGGCGGGTGGGCCGGGCCGGGAGAGGGCGGGTGGGTGTAACCCAGGTCACATCGGCTCACGGAATCATGCGGTGGTGCCGACGGTTGTGATCGAGTGCCGGTGTGCCCAGTGTCCCCGGGCCTCACCCATCGCCTGCACGGAATACCGTTCGGCTGGAGCCGTGTTGAGCCACTCGCCGCGAGGCGACCTGCACACCGGCATTCGCGCCGCCTCTCGGCTCACCGAGGGGCGGCGCAATATTTTCCGGCTTCCGCGTCTAATGTCGCGGATCTAGGTTTATCGGGGCAACACCCCCCGATCGGGGCACATGATCGTGCGCGATTCCGGATAGACGTGGCAATATCCGTCGAGTGTCTGCCCCGAAACGGCGAGTCCCGGCCGCGCAGCGAGGCGCCCGGCTGACCCGGCGCACCCCTGACGACGGCACGTCCCCGGCCTTCCCGCGGCGCCCCTCCGGCAGCCGCGGCAACGGCGCCGCCCGGCACTTCGGCCCGCCCGGGCCACCACCCGGCCCGCATCCCGTCGAGATCGCCGGGCACCTGCACGAACTGACCGTCCGGCTGCTCTCCGCGGACTCCCTCACCCAGGCTCTGGACCGGCTTGCCACGGCCGTCGCCGGGCTGCCCGGCGTGGTGCGCTGCTCGGTCGTGCTGATCGGCGAGGGCGGGCCGCTCACCGAGGCGGCCGCCGGGCCGGCGGGGGAGACCTTCGACCGGCTGCAGTACGAGGGCAGCACCGGTCCCGGACTGGACGCCGCCCGCACCCGCACCGTGGTGACCTCCGGTGACCTGGCCACCGACGACCGCTGGCCGGAGCTGCGGGCCGCCGCCCGGGCCGACGGCCTGTGCTCGATCGTGGTCCTCCCGCTCGACGTGCGGCGTAGCGCCGTCGGGGCGGTGAGTGTCTATCCGGACCGGCCCGGTGACCCGGACCCGGAGATGCTCGTCACCGCGCTGGCCCTGGCCGGGCAGGCCGAGGTGCTGCTCGGCGAGCTGCACCGGCGGGAGGCCCTGACCGAGGGTGCCGAGGTGGACCGGGCGGTCGGCGTGATCATCGCGCAGCGCGGCTGCGGGGTGCAGGAGGCCTACGCGATCCTCCAGGAGAGCGCCCAGCGGCTGGGCCTGGACCGGGGCACCGTGGCCGGGCGATTGGTCGCCGCCGCGGCCCGCAACGCGGAGGCCTGAGACGAAGGGCGGTGTACCCCGTCCGGGGTACACCGTCCGGACCGGGATCACTTCTGGATGGACTGGATCACCTCGAACTCCAGGAGGCTGGCACCGGAGGCGACCGGCTTGGCGCGCTCGCCGGCGTGCGCCTCCTTGGCGCGACCGTTCGACCAGTTCTGGAAGTCCTCCTCGGTCTCCCAGCGGGTGTAGACGAAGTAGCGGGTGTCGCCGGCCACCGGGCGCAGCAGCTCGAAGCCGAGGAACCCGGGGGAGTTCTCCACGGCACCGTGCCGGGCGGCGAACCGCTTCTCCAGCTCGGGGCCGGCGCCCTCGGGGACCTCAATCGCGTTGATCTTCACAACAGCCATGCCGTCACGCTACTTCGCCCGGCTGGGAGACCACCCGGCCGCGCGGTAGGGGCGGGCGCCGGCCCACCCGTACCGCAGCGATCGGGTTTTAAAGCTCCTCGGCCCGGGCCTGCTGGGCGGAGCGATGGGACAGCGGGATCTCCGGGAGGAAGAGGACCACGATCAGGCCGATGATCATGATGAAGAAGGCGATCAGGTAGACCACCTGCGTGCTGTCGGCGAAGCCGACCTTGAACGGGTGCGAGACCGCGTCGGACAGCTTGGTCAGGAACGACGTGTCGGTGAGCCCGCCGCCGCCGGTGGCCGCGGCCAGGATCTGCTGCTGAGACGGGTCGGCGGCGAGCGCCTGCTGGAACGCCGGGGTGGCCTGCGCCGCCGTGTACGCCTTCTCGATGTTGCCGGGCAGCACGTTGAACAGCACCGACAGGAAGACCGCGGTGCCGAGCGTGCCGCCCATCGACCGGAAGAACGTGACGGCGCCGGTGGCCGTGCCGATCTGCCGGGGCGAGACCGCGTTCTGCACGGCGGTGATCATCGGCTGCATGTTGCCGCCCAGGCCGAGACCCATCAGCACCATCACCAGCATCGTCTGCCACAGCGGGGTGTCCGCGCCGACCAGCGAGAACAGGAAGAGCGCGATCACCATGAAGGCACTGCCGACGATGGGGAAGATCCGGTATCTGCCGGTGCGGGAGATCAGCTGACCGGAGATGATCGAGCCGGTCATGATGCCCAGCACGAACGGGATCATCTGCAACCCGGCCTCGGTGGCCGTCGAGCCCTTCGCGATCTGCAGGTACAGCGGCACGGTCATCAGGCCGCCGAACATCGCCGCACCCAGGATCGTGCTGGCGACCACCCCCACCGCGACGGTGCGCTTGCCCAGCAGGGTCAGCGGCAGCAGCGCCTCGTCCTTGTAGGCGCGCTCGGCCAGCACAAAACCGACCAGGCCGATGGCGCCGACCACGAAGCAGGTGATCGACCGGGTCGAGTCCCAGCCCCACTCCCGGCCCTGCTCGGCCACGGTCAGCAGTGGCACCAGTGCGAGGACCAGGGTGAGCGCCCCGGGCCAGTCGATCCGGTGGTCGACCCGGTGGTGCGGCAGGTGCAGCACCCGGGCGACCACCGCCATCGCGGCCAGGCCGATCGGCACGTTGATGAAGAACACCCAGCGCCAGCCGTCGGTCCAGAGCAGTTCGTCGGCGCCGGCGAAGAAGCCGCCCATGATCGGGCCGAGCACACTCGCGGTGCCGAAGACGGCGAGGAAGAAGCCCTGGTACTTGGCGCGCTCGCGGGGCGGGACGATGTCCCCGATGATCGCCAGCGCGAGCGACATCAGACCACCGGCGCCGAGGCCCTGGATGGCCCGGAAGGCGGCCAGCTGCCACATGTTGTCGGAGAAGCCGCAGAGCAGCGAACCGACGATGAAGATGCCGATGGCGAGCAGGAAGAACGGGCGCCGGCCGTAGATGTCGGACAGTTTGCCGTACAGCGGGGTGGCGATCGTCGACGTGATCAGGAAGGCCGTGGTGGCCCAGGCCTGCAGGTTGAAGCCGTTCAGGTCGTCGGCGATGGTCCGGGTCGCGGTGGCCATGATCGTCTGATCCAGCGCGGCGAGGAACATGCCCATCATCAGGCCGCCGAGGATCGTCAGGATCTGGCGGTGGGTGAATTCCACCGGCGCGTGCACCGGTGGGGCGGGGTGGCTCACGAAGTCTCCCGTGGGGGTGCTTCCGGGCCGGAGCGCAGGTGCGCCTCGACCGCATCGTTGAACTCTTCGAAAAGGCCGGTGAAGGCGCTGACCCGGTCAGCCGGCCAGTCCGCCAGGACCTGGGCCAGCATCGCCACCCGGGCCTGGCGCACCCGCTCGCACGCGGCCGTGCCGGACTCGGTGATGGCCAGCCGGGAGGCGCGGCCGTCCGCCGGATCCGACTCCCGGCGTGCCAGGCCGGCCTTCACCAACTGGGCGGCCTGACGGCTCACCGTCGACGGATCCGCCCCCTTGATCTCGGCCAGGTCGGTGACTCGCATCGGGCCCATCGATCGCAACGGCGGTAGCAGCATCAATGCGGAGAACTCGGCGCCGAGGTCTCCGGTCTTGAGCATGCCCCGGAAGCGGGCCCCCATCCGGACCAACCGCGTGATCTCCTCGGCCAGCCGGGTGGATTCCTGTTCGTGCACGATGGGGCCTCCGGATTCGGATATGCATGTAGCCTACAACTAATTGCTTGATGAACGCATCTCGGCTGTCACTTCATCCGCCAGACGCCGGTACGCAGCGCCTCGGTCTCCTCCAGATGCCGCGGGACCGGTACGACGTACTCGGTCACCAGCTCGAACAGGCGCTCCGGGAAGAAGCCCCGGCCCGGATCACCGACCAGCACCGTGGCGCCGGTCTTCCGGAATCCACGCAGCGTGGCGACCATCTGCGGGGCCACGATCGGGCTGTAGAAGACGTCGCCGGCCAGCACCACCTCGGGATCGTCGAGGCGGGCCGCCAGCGAGAGGCCGTTGGCGGAGGCGTTGCGATGCGCCGCCTCGACCGCTGCCGGGTCGGAGTCGGTGCAGGCGACGGCGGTGGCACCGCAGTACGCGGCGGCGACCGCTGCCACACCGGAGCCGGTCGCCACATCCAGCACCCGGCGGCCGGCCACCAGTGCCGGCGTGTCCAGCAGATGCCGGGCCAGGGCCTGACCGCCGGCCCAGGCGAAGGCCCAGAACGGCGGCGGCTGATCGCTGTGGAACTCGCCGCCGGTCAGGTCGAAGAGCCCGAGCCGGCGGGTGACGAGATGCAGGGAGATCTCCGGGGCGAACGGCACCGGAGTGAGAACGGTAGGGAACACCCCATGAGTGTCCCGGTGTCAGCCGATCGGCTGAGGATCACCCGCCATGATCAGTTTCGCGCGGTACTCGGCCCGGGCCTCGGCGGCCCACGGGGCGTCCTCGCCCTCCAGTAGCGGGCGGGAGGCCAGCAGGGCGGCGGCGGCCAGCGGGCGGGCCGCCCGGGACGCGGGACGGCCGGCGGCGCTGGCGAGCAGACGGTCGAAAGTGGCCGTGTCGACGTGCACCCGGTCGGCGAGCAGCCGGGCCCGGCCCCGCTGGGTCGCGATCACCGAGTCGCGGGGGCGGGTCCCGGGTTCCAGATGATCCCGCAGGATGCCCAGCTCGTGCTTCACCGTGTCGGCGGGAACACCCAGCGTGCCGGCCAGCTCTCGGAGCGACCACTCGCCACGCAGGGCGAGCAGGGCGAGTAGCTGCCGGGGGCGGTCACCACCGAGGTCGGCACCGGTCAGGCGAATACCACGGGTGCGGACCTCGAGACGGCCGAAGAGCTGGATGTCGTGCATGATCGAGAACTGTGCTGCCCGGCGGAGGCGCCGACAAGCCCCAAAGCGAGGGGGTGTCTCGGCCGAACGACCGGTCATCACGTCCGCTCGGAGGCAACCGGCCGTCAGCCGTTCCGGTGGGCAGCCTGTTGGTAGGGAAGGCAGTCCGTCGGGTAATCCTTAGACTGCGCGAAGCCCGCGAGGGGCCGATGAGGAAAGGGTGACGTATGGACAGCGGCGAGACGATCACGGTGCTCGTCGTCGACGGTCACCAGACCTTCGCCGAGCTTCTGGGACACGCCCTCGCAGGTCAGCCCGACCTGCACTGTGTGGGGTACGCCCGGACCGGCGCCGAGGCGATCCGCCTGGCAGCCGAACTGACACCCCATGTGATCGTGATGGACCCGGAACTGTCCGATGCCGACGGCATCGCCATCACCGAGCTGATCCGGGTGCGCCAGCCCGACTCCCGTGTGGTGATCCTCACTGCCAGCGAGGACCAGACACTCGTCCGGCGCGCCACCACCGCCGGTGCCGCCGGGTTCATCTCCAAGAACGGGGCGCTCGGTGACGTCCTCAACGCGCTGCGCACCGCCCACCGGGGCAGCATGACCGTCTCCACCGACATCCTCGCCCGGCTGCTGCGCAGCACCACCCCGCCGGTCGCCGGCCAGCGCGGGAGCATCCTCACCCCCGGTGGGCTCACCGCCCGCGAGGACGAGGTCCTGCAGCTCATGGCGGCCGGACTGGACGCCCGCGCGGTGGCCCGCCGGCTCGGCATCAGCGTGCACACCTGCCGCGGATATCAGAAGGCGGTGCTCGCCAAACTGGGGGCGCACAGCCAGCTCGAGGCGGTCGCCATCGCCACCCGGCGGGGTCTTGTCCGGCCTGACCCGCGGTAAATCTCCGATCACTCATCCGGGAAGCGGATCCGTACGTACTCCTATCGGGGGACACACCGTGGGTGCGCTGCAGGGAGGAAACGTGGACCGTACCGCCGCTGTCGGCGACACGTCCGATTCAGGCGAACGATCGCCGGGCGGACGGCTGCCGCGACGACGGCCGCAAGCCAATCGACCGGATGTCGGCGGGGAACCGGTCGCCTGGTTCGGTGGGGGAGACCCGGCAGACGCCGGGCCGGATTCCTCACCCGTCGCGCCATCCTCGACATCTTCCTCTTCGTCTCTTTCCTCACCTTCGGCACTTTCCAGCCCTGCCGCGCGCCCGTCGTCGGCACCCCCGAAACCGGTGTCGTCCCCGCCCGAGTTCGGGCCCGCCTCGCCCGCCGGGCCGGGACGGGTCTCGTTCGGGTTCAGCGACGGTCCGATCGGTGGGGCCCGGCCGGGCCGCGGGCGCGAGGACACCGGCAGCATGCCGCGGGTCGGCGACGACACGGGGAGCATGCGGCGGGTCAGTGACGACACGGGGAGCATGCGCCGGGTCAGTGACGACACGGGGAGCATGCGCCGGGTCAGTGACGACACCGGGAGCATGAGCCGTGCC
>DATMVU010000048.1:0-6126 GCA_035562875.1 Actinoplanes sp.
CCGGTTACATTCCGAACCCGGTAGCTAAGCCCTTCAGCGCCGATGGTACTGCACTCGGGAGGGTGTGGGAGAGTAGGACGCCGCCGGACTCAACGTATGGAAAGGCCCACCCGGGTTATCGGGTGGGCCTTTCTGCGTTTCAGGGCTTTTTGCTGATCGTGGCCAATAGGGCCTTGGCGAAGTTCTGCTGCCAATTGATGTAGTCGTGGCCGCCGGCGTACTCCCGGTATGTCAGATGGAATCCCTGTGTGGTCAGGGCATTGCTCATTCGCCGGCAGGCGGTCAGTTGTGAGGGGGCGCCGTCCGGTCCCGGCATGGATTCCAGAAGGCCCACGTCCAGGTAGAAGTGGACGTCGGTGGGTGGTGTCCGCGTCACCTCTCTGATCAGGCGGCCCGGGGTTCCGGCGTCCGGGGAGGGCCACCAGAAGCTGCCGGAGTGGGCGATCGCCGACTGGAACAGGTCGGGGTGGCGTAGGGCCAGGTGGGTTGCGACCAGACCGCCCCGGGACATGCCGGCTATCACGTCTGAGCCGGGTGAGCCCACCCGCCAGGTCCGCCGGGCCCAGGGCAGCAGTTCGCCGACCACCAGTTGTTCCACCGGTTCGCCGGGGGTCAGGTCCCTGATCCGGTGCTCGTCCCGGTTGTGCAGGAACAGGGCGGCCATCGGGGGGATGTGGCCGCCGGCGATCAGGTTGTCGAGGACGGTGGGGATGCGCATCATCGTCCGGCCCAGGTAGCCGTCGAAGACGACGATGGCGGGTAGTTCGGCGGGACCTGTCCGTGCGGGCAGGTAGGCGGTCACCTGCACGTCACGGTTCAGGGCGGTGCTGGTGAAGGCTTTCGTCTCCAGGTGTCCCCGTGGTGTTTCCGGTCGGTGTTCGGTCCAGGCCGGTGGTGGGGCCCCGGGTAGTTCGAGCACCGAGGTCCAGGCGTCCACGTCGGTCGGGTCGGCGGGGTCGGCTGGGAAGTGCAGGACCCGGGGGTTGGTGGGGTCCAGCAGGGCGGGTGTGGTGTCGGTTCGGGTGCGGGGGATCTGTTCGGCGCCGTCGTGGGTGAGGCAGTAGATCGTTCTCAGGTCGGAGGGGAACACTGTGGATCCGTACCAGAGATCGGTTTTCGGTAGGCGGGTCAGCGGGACGTCTATGTTGAACCACGCGCGGATAGTGTTCGCCTCGCCGCGCCAGAGGAACGTGACCACGTGATGGCCGTCGTCGTACGGCTCGATCAGTGGTGTTCCGGATCTGGTCACCTCAGCCCAGAACCGGTCGACGGCGGGCGGCGTGGGATCGGCTGACAGGGCGGCGATCCGGGGACTCAGCATGGCGCGCATCTTCCGCTTCCGGACGACGGCCGGACCGGGACCGGTCGGCGCCATCGATGGTCGGGTGCCGACGGGCGCCATTCGATTGCGGACAATCGGGAGCACCCCTCGCGTTCGAAGCGCTACCGAGCGTGCCAAGGGTCTCGGCCATGGTCAAGAGCTGGGTGGCCGTGAATCGACTGAATCGGATAGGCGTCGAGTGGCTACCAGATGGGGCGGATGCGGCCGGGGGTCGCCAGATGGAGCAGGGCGGTGCGGAGGGCAGTGAGCTGGGCCGGGCTCAGGGCGGCGGCCAGCGGGCGCAGGGTGTCCGTGGCGGCGGCGGTGGCGGCCTCCGTGCAGGCGTGACCCTTTTCGGTCAGGGTCAGCAGGCGGGCTCGGGCGTCAGCGGGGTGCGGGCCGCGCTTCACGTAGCCCTTTCTGATCAGTTCGTCGGCCATCTGGCTGGCCGCCTGTTTGGTGATCTCCAGGTGGTCGGCTAGTTCGGTGACTGTGGCTCCGCCGCCGGAGAGCCGCACGAACGCGAAGCCGTGGGCGGGGCGGATGTCGGTGAATCCGGCAGCGCGGACCCGGGAGTCGATGCCGTCGACGAGGGTGCGGGTCGCGCTCAGTAGGAGTACCGGGATGTCCTGGAGATCGTCGTGCACGGGACCAGTTTGACACAACGGTCAATCTGATTGACTATTTGGTCAAGCAGATTGACTAAATGAGGAGGGCACGTGACTGTCTACCGAGGATCCGCGGCCGTGGCGCACCGGATGGACGGGGTGACGTTCCACGCCTATGCGTCACCGTCGACCGGCAGCCGTGAGCTGTGCGCCTGGCGGGTGGAGATCGCCGGCGGCGTGACCGGATCGGCGCACCGGGTGGGCCGGGACGAGATACTGATGGTTCTGACCGGGGAGCTGTCGATCACCCTCGACGGGGTGGCCGGCCGGCTGGCCGCCGGCGACGTGGTGGTGGTGCCGGCGGGCAGCGAGTTCCAGGCGGGCAACGACGGTTCGGTGACCGCCTCCGCCTGGGTCACCACCAGCGCCGGCTTCGAGGCCGTCCTGGCGGACGGCACGAAGATCACCCCACCCTGGGCAAGCTGAAGGCCCGCCTGCCAGCGGGTGGCAAGGGGCGACGGATGTCCAGCACGTGAATAGTCCGTGCTTCCGCGAGCCCGGGCGGGAATGATGACGCCTGCGGGAGAGGGGGCGCGGTGGATGTCGTGACGCAGTGGGTGACCACCGAGTGGACCAAGGCCTCCCGGGGCGGCAAGGGGGCCGCCCGCCGTAACTCGGTGCCACAGGGCTTTCGGCTCCCGAAGCAGCTCCGGGTTGGCGTGCACGAGGTCTCAATCACCGAGAGTGATGATTTTGAGCCGGTGGAGCGGGTCGGCGCCGAGCCGCCGGAGCGTGAGCCGAGCCCGACGCGTTCCGGTTTGCGGCTGGTCCGGGCGGACAAGGGGCTGCGGGTGGAGTTGCTCCTGGCCCGTCATGGCGCCCCGGCCCGGGCCCGCCGTCCACCGGCGGTGTGGCTGAGCCCGGGCGAGTGGCTGCGCTGGCAGGTGAACTACCGGATGTCGTGGCCGCTGATCGAGGGCGGCCGCTGGGCGTACCGGTTGGACACTCTGAACATCGCGGTGGGCCCGGCCGATCGGGAGCTGTTCTTCGGCGAGCCCACCCGGCACATCGACGAGCGAGGCTTCCTGCGCTGATGCGCAGAAAGCGGCGCAAGCCCTACTTGCTCGGCTCCGGGACGTCACACTTGATCTTCGGGTTGACACCCATCCAGTTGAGCGGGCCGGCGACCGTGGTCACGATGACCGTGCCCGCCTCGGCGCAGCTCGCGTCCTCGGTGTCCGAGAAGTAGCCACGTTCGTAAGCGGCGATACCGCCGAGGATGAGCCAGATGACGAGGATTACCGCACCGATACGCATCGAGAGCCTCCAAAGCCGGGGGGATGAGCGGCTCATACCCCGGCGGAGGTGACGGTTAAACGGCGGGCCGGATCGCCTGAAGGGTATATGTGTGCGGCAGCCGGGCCGGCCGGTCGATGAGCTGGTACTCGCCGCCGCCGATGGGCTGCATCCGGCCGCTGATGGCGTTCCACGGCACGCTCTGATGTTCCTCCAGTCCGGTGAGGACGAGACCGGCTTCGAGCACGGCGGTGACGATCTCGCCGATGCCGTGGTTCCATTCGTGGGTCACGGTGTGAGTGAACACGTGGTCGGTGGCCACATAGGTGAAGGCTTCGTCGTACACCTGCGGTTCGGTCGTCTCGAAGTAGGGCTCGGTGATCGAGAGCAGGCCGTCGGTGCGGTCGTAGTCGAGTGACCACAGCACCGGGTGGCCCTCCCGGATGAAGAGCCGCCCGCCCGGCGCCAGCAGCGAGGCCACGGTGCGGGCCCAGCGTTTGATGTCGGGCAGCCAGCAGAGCGCCCCGATCCCGGTGTAGACCAGGTCGAACTCGCCGGTCAGCACGGACCGGGCGGAGTAGACGTCGCTCTCCACGAAGGTGATGGACGCCCCGGCGGAGCCGGCCAGGGAGCGGGCCGAGGCCAGCGAGGTGCTGGAGAAGTCCAGGCCGGTCATGGTGGCTCCGAGCCGGGCCAGCGACAGGGTGTCGGTGCCGATGTGGCACTGCAGGTGCACCCCGCGCAGCCCGGCGACCGACCCGAGTCTGGGTTGATCGAACCGGACCACGTCGCTGAGATGATGCGGGTCGTCGATGAAGTCCTGAACCCGGTAGTCGGGGGAGGCGGTGTGGGCCACCGCCCGGTCGTCCCAGTTGGCCCGGTTCAGGTCGAGATAATCGGTCATGGGGCGGACGTTAAACGATCCCGGAACCACAGCGCACTTCGTTTAGGCGTACGCCGCTGGGTTTGATAATCGACGCGGACCAGGCCGAACCGCTTCTCGTATCCCTCCGCCCATTCGAAGTTGTCCATCAGCGACCAGGCGAAATAGCCGCGCACGTCGGCGCCTTGAGCGCGGGCCGCACCTACCGCGTCGATGTGCGCGGACAGATAGGCGATCCGTTCGGTGTCCTCGACGAAACCGTCGCGGTCCGGGTGGTCGGGGAAGACCGCGCCGTTCTCGGTGACGACGAGCGGCCAGCCGTAATCGCGGTGCAGGCGCAGCAGCAGGGTGGTGAACCGGTCCGGGGTGATCGGCCAGCCCAGGTCGGTCTGTGGCACGTCCGGTTTGATCTCCCGCACCACCGGCTGTCCGCCGGCGTCCACCGTGTTGCCGTCCAGGTCCCGCCCGGCGAAGTCCTGCCCGAAGTAGAAGTTGACTCCGAGCAGGTCGATCGGGGTGGAGATGATCTCCATGTCGCCGGGCTGGATCGGCAGTTCATAGCCCCGGGACGCCAGATCGGCGACCACGTCCGCCGGATAGCGCCCGTGCCGCAACGGATCCAGGAAGATCCGCGCCACGTTCCCGTCGGCACGCCAGGCGGCGGCGACGTCGAGCGGGTCGTCGGAGGCGGGGGTGGCGGTCCCGATGTTCAACGGAATGCTGACCGTCTTATCCGGCAGTTGTGATGCGGCCAGCCCGTGGGCGAGCAACAGATGGTGGGTGGATGCCAGAGCCGCCCCGAAATCGCGGCGGCCGGGAGCGAACACCCCGTGCTCATAGCCCAGATAGGCGACACACCACGGCTCGTTGATCGTCGAGAAGTTCTGCACCCGGTCACCGAGGCGATCGATGACGAGGGAGGAGAAATCAGCGAATCGATACGCCGTGTCGCGTTCCGGCCATCCTCCGGCATCCTCCAGTTCCTGGGGTAGGTCCCAGTGATAGAGGGTCAGCCACGGATCGATCCCGTCGGCGAGCAGTTCGTCCACGAGCCGGTCGTAGAAATCGAGTCCACGGGCATTGGCCGGGCCACGCCCACCCGGTTGCACCCGCGTCCAGGAGACCGAGAACCGGTAGGCGTTCACCCCCAGACTCTTGATCAGCTGCACGTCGGAGGGCATCCGGTGGTAGTGGTCGCACGCCACGTCCCCGGTCTCGCCGACGACGTCCCGGGCGAACGTGTCCCAGATCGACGCGGTCCGCCCGTCCTCGAAGGCGGCTCCCTCGATCTGATAGGCCGATGTGGCGACACCCCAGGTGAAGTCCATCAGTTCGTCACCAGCCAGCACGCCGTCGAGCGGTCCCCGTGCGAACTGAGCACCGGGATCCGGGACGAGCACGGGTCGAACGCCTTCGGGCAGCGCGGGTGGAACGAACATCCGCCCGGCATGCCTTTCAGGTCGGGCGGGGAACCGGGGATGCCGGTCAGCTCGCGGCGCGGCCCGCGCAGGGCCGGGAAACTTCCGAGCAACCCTTGGCTGTACGGGTGGAGAGGGTCCCGATAGATGGCTGACGCGGGTGCCTCCTCGACGATCCGGCCGCCGTACATGATCGCGATCCGGTTGGAGAACTCGACGAGCAGCGACAGGTCGTGGGTGATGAAGATGACCGAGAAGCCGAGCCGTTCGCGCAGTTCGATGAGCTGGCCCAGGATCTGGCGCTGCATCACCACGTCGAGCGCGGTGGTCGGCTCGTCCATGATGACCACCTGCGGCTGCAGGATCAGTGCCATGCCGATCATCACGCGCTGCCGCATGCCGCCGGAGAGCTGGTGCGGGTAGGCGTCCATCCGGTCCGTGGCGATGCCGACGAGTTTGAGCATCTCCCGGGCGCGGGCGTTGCGGCTGCTCTCGCTCATCCTCGGCTCGTGGGCGCGGAGCACGTCGGTCAGCTGGGTGGAGATCTTGTGGACCGGGTTGAGCGAGTTCATCGCGCCCTGGAACACGATGGCGGTCTCG
>DATMVU010000049.1:0-2368 GCA_035562875.1 Actinoplanes sp.
GCTGGCCGCCGCGGGCCGGATCACGCTGGTCGAGCGGCACACCACCGCCGACGGCCGGCTCAAGCCGGAAGGGCTGGCCGAGCTGGTGCCGGACCTGTTCGAGCGGGAGACCTGGGCCTGCGGCCCGGCCGACCTGCTCGACGACCTGCAGGAGCACTGGACCGACGCGGGCGCCGCCGAGCGGCTGCACGTCGAGCGGTTCCGCCCGACCGTGCTGGTCGCGGGCGACGGCGGCACCGTCACCTTCGAGAAGTCCGGGGTGACCGCCGAGGTGCCGGGCGGCACCACCATCCTCGACGCCGGCGAGGCAGGCGGGCAGCTGATGCAGTCCGGCTGCCGGATGGGCATCTGCTACAAGTGCGTGCTGCCGATGCGTGAGGGCATCGTGCGCGACGTCCGGGACGGCACCATCACGATCGCAACCGAGGTCGACGGCGACGCCGTCCTCATCCAGACCTGTGTGACCACCGCCGCCGGTCCCTGCCGGTTCGACGCCTGACGACGACATCTACAGCTAGGAAGTGCCGTGACGACGCTGCAGCGCAAGGAATCCAACCCGATCGCCCACCTCTCCCCCGAGGACATCGAGGAGATCGGCCGCGAGCTCGACGCGATCCGCGACGAGTTCCTGGCCCTCCGCGGTGAGAAGGACGCTGCGCACATCCGCCGGATGATCAAGATCCAGCGGCGGCTGGAGCTGGCGAGCCGGGCCACGCTGCTGCTGTCGGTCTTCCCGCCGGCGTGGATCCTCGGCACGGTCGGCCTGTCGATCGCCAAGATCCTCGAGAACATGGAGATCGGCCACAACATCCTGCACGGCCAGTACGACTTCATGCGCGACCCGAAGATCCACTCCACCACGTGGGAGTGGGACCTGGCGTCGCCGGCCGAGCAGTGGAAGCACTCGCACAACGAGCTGCACCACAAGTACACCAACGTGGTCGGCCGCGACAACGACCTCGGTTACGGCATCATGCGCGTCGACGAGCAGCAGCGCTGGACCAAGGCGCACCTGGGCCAGCCGCTCTACAACCTGATCAACGCGATCTTCTTCGAGTACGGCATCGCCGCGTACGACCTGGAGCTGGGCCGCAACCTCAAGACCAAGAAGCGCCGCAACAACCCCGAGTTCCGGGCCCGGCTGCGCGCCGTCGGCCGGAAGATCCGCAAGCAGGCCACCAAGGACTACCTGGTGCAGCCGGCCCTCGCGGTCCCGGTCGGCCTGGCCGCCGGCAACCCGGTCGGCGCCTTCTTCGGCACCATGGCGGCCACCGCGATCGCCAACATCGTCCGCAACCTGTGGACCCACTCGGTGATCATCTGCGGTCACTTCCCGAAGGGTGTCGAGACCTTCGAGCGCACCTCGATCACCGGCGAGACCCGCGGCGAGTGGTACCTGCGCCAGATGCTCGGCTCGGCCAACATCTCCGGCGGCAAGCTGATGCACACGATGACCGGCAACCTGTCGCACCAGATCGAGCACCACCTCTTCCCCGACCTGCCGTCCAGCCAGTACGCGCAGATCGCCCCCAAGATCAAGGCACTCTTCGCCAAGTACGAGCTGAAGTACGTCTCCGGGCCGCTGGTCGTGCAGGTCGCCTCGGCCTGGGCCAAGGTCATCCGTCTGGCACTGCCGAACCGCAAGCCGGCCCGCGCCATCGACCACACGATCCCGCCGCGTCACCCGGCCGAAGTCGCCGCCTGAACAAGGTCGGACACTCGCTGCCCTGGAGAATTCTCTCTCCAGGGCGGCGAGTCTTGCAGGATGTGAGCGAAGAGGGTTTCACCCGGCTGTGGCCGGGGCCGTCATCGGGACCTGCCGGAAGCCCGGAATGCCGTTCGCCGGGCTGAGGCGTCAGCAACAGGTGAAGGCGTCAGAGTAGCCGGGCTGAAGGCGTCAGTAGCCGGGCTGGGCGTCGGAGAGCCGGGCGATCGTGGCGGTCGCCCGGTGCACGGCGTTGCGGCTGCCCGGCGGGATCACGTCGGGCAGGAAGCCGAATCGCCGGGCCAGGTCGGCGCGGGACGGGTCGGCCCGGACCGCCCGCCACCAGTCGGCGATGTCCCCCCAGCCGGGCGCCGACAGCGAACCACCGAAGTGCTGCACGGACAACGCGCCGACCAGGGTGGCGAAGGCGACCCGGTCGGGCAGCGGCCAGCCGCCCAGGGTGCCGGTGATGAACCCGGCGGTGAAGACGTCACCGGCACCGGTCGGGTCCAGGGCGTCGACCGGGATGCCGGGCACGTCGGCGACCTCGCCGGTGCCGGAGTCGACGGCCAGAGCGCCGTCCGCACCGCACGTCACCACCACCACCGGGACCAGGCCGGACAGTTTCTCCAGCGCCTGCCGGGGGTCGTCGGTGCGGGTGTA
>DATMVU010000050.1:0-21536 GCA_035562875.1 Actinoplanes sp.
GTCCCAGTCGAACCGGGGATCGGTGTGCCGGGTGGCGACCCGCACGTCCCGCCCGGCCGCGCGCAGTCGCGCCGTCACCCGGCTGCCGACCGTGCCGCTGCCACCCAGGACCAAAATCATGAATCCACGCTATCGGATCCCCGGATCCGGTTCTCATCCGCCGAACGCGGTGACGATCATCAGCCCGTAGCCGGCCCCGGCCAGCGGCAGTGACCACAGCAGAGCCAGGGCTCGATCGCGCCACGTGCGGCCGGTGGCGACGGTGACCAGAACTGCGAGGGCGGCCAGGAGGACGGCGTACTCGACGATTCCTCCGGTCCGGTAGCTCGGGTCTCCCAGCCGGGTCAGATCGATGATCATTTCGGCTAGCAGGACCGCGCCGGGCATCGCCAGGGCAGGCAGCCGCAGCCGGCCGGGGGTGCGCGCGATGACCCCGCCGATCCCGAACACCACCCCGGCGACCACGGCGAGCAGCATCCAGAGCAGCGACGACGGCGCCCACAGGTTGGACCAGTCGTCGTTCTGAATCAGCGCCGCCGCCACGTAGTAACTCGGCACCGCCACCACCTGCATGATCGTCGCCGCGACGGCCGCGCGCACCGTGGACCAGCGCGACCAGTAGGTGAACAGGAACGCCGCCACCGCCCACACCGCGATCGAATTACCGAGCCCACCGAACGGGAACGGCACGAACTTGATCCACACGAAGTCGAGAAACCCCAGGGCGAAACCGGCACCCACCGCTTTGACGATCACGGTTGCCGAGCGTAACGATCAACCGCCCGTCCCGGATCCGACCGCGGACCTACCACTTTCGGCCGATCCCGGCCCCGCCCTTGCTTCAACCGGACGGGGTGCCTCGTGCGGCTGGATGAGGTTCTGGAGGCGTTGGTGGCGCACATCCGTCGAGGATCTGAGGCCGGGCGAGGACGTTGCTCGCCCGCGGCTTGCAGCGCCCGCAGGTACCGGGTGGCGTTCGCGGTCAGCCGGTGTAGGAGGTGAGCGCCGGGCCACCAGATCCCGGTCGAAGTGGATCGAGGGCTCCTCCTGAACCGCTGTCACTCTGACGTCCATCGCGATCGGCGCGCCCGGCTCACCCAGCGGCGGCTGCACCACGATCCATTCGCCACCCGGCCATCGCTGCGGTCGCTGCCCCCAGCCGAGCGCCCGCGTCCAGAACCGGCCCGTCCGCTCGGCATCGGACACCCCGAGGGAGATCTGCGCGAACCACGCCATGCCGCCGATGGTGACGATCCCCGCTCATCCCCTCAGCGGAAGACTTCGGGCAGTCTCGATGACGTGGGCGTACCAGTCGCCGTTCGGGGTGATCTCGCCGTCCACGGTCCGGTACGGCATGACGAAGCCGTCGGCGTGTTCGGGAGTCCAGCGTTCCGGCTGGCCGAGAAGGGCGTGCGCGTCCTCGGCGGCCAGGTCGCCTCCGGTCCGGCGGTCCTGCCACTCGGCCGGGACGACGTCCCAGTCCGGGGACAGGTCCTGGAAGTGCAGGCCGATCCAGCCCTGCCGGTACCAGAGCCGCAGGATCGCCGCGCACGTCGGCCCCGGCCACGGGCCGTGATGGCGGGCGTGCGGCCCCGGGCTGTCGATCGAACCGCGGGGGATGTCGTACAGCCAGGTCTGTTCCAGGACCGCCAGTTTCATCTGCCACAGGAAGTCCGTGAGGTCGTCGACGGCCGGCATCGCGGGCTCCGATCCGGGAGATAACGTTGTGGGATGACCGAGCGTAAACCGATCGGCGTCGGGTTCGAGTCGTGGGTGGAGCAGCAGATCACCGAGGCCACCGAGCGGGGTGACTTCGACGGGCTGCCCGGTGCGGGCAAGGCCCTGCCCGCCGGGGACGACGACGAGGACTGGTGGGTGCGCAGCTACGCCCGGCGGCAGGAGGTGCCGTCCGACGTGTCGCTGCCGGCACCGTTGCTGCTACGCAGACAAGCCGACGAGATCGACGACCAGGTGCGCGGCCTGGACACCGAGTCGCAGGTCCGGGCCGCCGCCGAGGACCTGAACCGCCGGGTGCGCGATTCGTGGCGGCGCCCGGCCGAACACCGGCTGGTCGCCCGGCTCGTCGACGTGGAGGCCGTGCTGCAACGGTGGCGGGAGAACCGCCCGCTGCCGGAGCCGGTGGCCTCGCCGGCCGAGGTGCGACGGCGTACGAGATGGTGGGATCGTCTCCTCGGCTGACCGGGAAAGCCGGCTACACCCGGACGACCGCGGCGGGTGCATGTGGCGCTGGGGTGAGACCCAGCCGGCCCCGGGTCGCGAGCAGGGTCACCGCGGCGGCGACGGTTGCGCCGATCAGCATCGAGTGCAGGGAGTCGCTGTAGGCGTTCAGGTGGGGGAAGACCGCCGGCCAGAGCAGGGAGTACAGGGTGTTGATGTTGGCGTGGAACAGCATCACCACCGGCAGGCTCTCCGACGTGCGGTTGAACAGCCACGCCAGCACGATGCTGAGCAGTGCCGTCGCGGTGACGAACTCGGCGGCCATCAGCCAGTTCACGTCCGGCCAGCCACCCCACTCGGTGAAGAACAGCGGCACGTCGGGTGCGCGCACACTACGCCTGGCAACCGTTTCCGGGGTAGTGCCAGCCATACTCCTGCGATGATCAGCGGACGATGCCGTTCACACTGAGTCATCCCGCGGCGATCCTGCCACTGTGCCGGCCACCGTTCGTGCTGTCGGCGCTCGTCGCCGGTGCGGTCGCGCCGGACCTGCCGTACGTGCTGCCCGCGGCCACCTCGGCGGACTGGGGGATCTACAGCGACTTCACCCTCACGTACACCCATCGCCTGATTCCCGGCACGATCGTCGGCCTCGCCCTGCTCGCGTTGTATCACCTGCTGTTCCGGCGGCCGCTGATCACGCTGCTGCCGGTCGCCGTCGACGGCACGTTCCGCTGGGGTGGCGTCCGGCGGTCCGCCTGGATCGTCGTGTCGGTGCTGCTCGGCGTGCTCACCCACCTGGTGTGGGACGGCCTGGTGCACACCGCCACCGCCGTCGGTACGTGGTGGTGGGCGAGCACCGTGGCGGGTGCGCTGGCCCTGGCCGCCCGCCTGTACCACTGGTGGCGGCACACCCCGGCCAGGCCCGCCCGCTGGTGGCCGATCCTGATCCCGGCCGCCGGCAGCATGGCCGGAGCGTTCACCGGAGATTCGCTGCGCTCGGTGGCGACCGGCGCGCTGTCCGGCGCCGGTGCGGGCCTGATCCTGTACGCCGTGGCCTGGCACCTGATCCCGCCGCTCAGGAAGACACGCCCGCTTCCCCCGAACGAGCCCGCCTCCACTTCCGGAGGCATGTCCGCTCCGTCTTCCGGAGGCACGCCCGCCTCCGCTTCCGGGGAGACACCCGCTTCCGGAGAGACACCGCTTCCGGGGACGCGTCTGCTTCCGGCGTCGCACAATGATCAGGTGACCGATCGTGACACGCTGCGGGACATCTGGAACCGGGCCTGCGACGGCGAAGGCACCGGAGCCGGCGACCGTCACCTGGCCGCGGTGATCCTGGTCGACAACATGGTCCAGAACGGCGGCCCCAACCACGCCGCCGACAGCTGCGAACCGGCCCAGCTGGCCGCCGCCGCGGTCGGCGCCCGCTACTTCGGCCTCGTCGACCTGGCCTCGGTGATCGAGCAGCTCCCGGCCGCGGCCAGCGACCTCGACGACGACGAGGCCGAGGAGCGGCTCTCCGCCGGCTACCACGAGGTCCTGCCGGACAGCTCCCGCCTCGACGAGGCCTTGGCGGCCCGCTTCGCGGCGGCCCCGGAGGACTTCCAGCCGCTGTGACGGCCCGGAAACTGACCCGGAGCCCACGGGCTGCGCTGACCTCGTCACCGGTGCTCCGTCACGCGACGACCCGGCCGATCCCAGACAGCAGCGGCAGACAGAGCAGGATGCCGCCGGCGAACGAGAAGAAGAGCAGGCCGGCGCGGGACCGCAGCACTCGGGGACGACTCACGGCGATGGATTGTCCGGGAGGAGCCGGGACGTCAGGTGCCCGTCATGGCCAGGTCGACGGCCAGATTCGCCAGTACGGTGGCGTAGAAGATCGCCCAGCCGAGCAGGTCGCGGGAGCCGACACGCAGGTGGGCGATCAGCGCGCCGGTGAAGTACAGGACCAGGCCGATCGAGGCGGCGAGGCCCACTGCGGGAAACGCGAAGCCGGTCAGCAGGCCCGCGGAACCTGCCGCCAGCAGGAGGCCGAGCAGGGGCACGTACCGCCGCGGAATGCCTTTCATGTCTGCCTGGCTCTTCGGGTATTCGTGGCCGATCAGGTAGAAGACTGCGGCGCTGCCGGTGAAGAACGCGCCGAGCACAGTTATCACGATGTATGCGATGGTCATGCGAGTCGGACGGGACAGAGCGCCGGGATGTGACATCGGGCAGAATGCGCGATCATGAGCGACACTCTCACTTCCGCCGAGATCGTGCGAATCGCCGTCGGGGAGTACCTCGGCGGGTATCCGGACCGGGCCGGCGCGCTGGTGCAGGAGCACAGCGGCGGCGAGCGGCCCGCCGATCTCGCCCAGGCCGCGCTGGTCGCCGCCGGGCAGGTGCTGGCGATCGTTCAGGAGGTCGCCGGCGACGAACTGGTGGCGGCGCTGCTCGCGTCGATCGGGCGGCTCAACGCGCCCCGCCCCGACCTGCGGGCCGTGGTGGTGGAGACGGTCGGCCGGTGGGCGGAACCCGACTTCGTGATCGTCGGCCGCCGGGCCGCCGAACGGATGATCTCCTCGGCCGGGGACATGGTCCTCGACGCGCCGATGGACGCGATCCTGGCGCTGGCCGCGATGGTGACGCAGTTCGACAACAAGACCGACCTGGTGAAACTGGCGTGCGCCCGCGCCGACCGGCTGGTGCTGACCGCCGAGGCCCCGTTCCGGCTGGTCCGGGCGCAGGTGGCGGGCGACGAGGACGCGCAGCGGCAGTGGGTGGACGTGCTGGTCCGGACCGGCGATCCGGTCGATCTGATGGTCCGGTACTTCGGTCTCGTCCACGACCTGACCGGCCGCACCGACGCCCTCGACGACAACCCGGCCCTGGACGCTCTCGCCTCCGACATCGCCGGCGGCGACCTGGCGACGGCCACGGCGATCGCCAGGGGTTTCGCCAAGTCGGTGGATCCCGGACGGCACATCAGCTACTCCGCCTACCACCTGACCCGGGCCGTCATCGAGGAGGCCGGCCGCCGCGACGTCCCGGCCGGTACCGTCCTCGACGAACTCCAGGACCGGCCCGCGCAACCCTGAGTCACCAGGGCGGGTTCTCGCGCAGCGGGCGGACCGCCGCCGGGACCGGTGTACCCGCCGGGACGTACCTGGTGGTGAACGTGCCGTGGTAGCCGAACAGCGGGCCGAACCGGCGGTTGGTCACCGTCACCCGGATCCGGAAGCGCTCACTGTCCGGATCCCACGTCTCGTGCACCTCCGCGTCGCCGGTCAGCGCGTCCGGGCAGCGGATGCCGCCCCGGAACGTCTGGCCGGTACTGCGGATCCGCAGACCACCCGCGCCGTCGGTGGCCACGTCCAGGTCGACCGCCAGATGCTGGGTGGTACCCAGATAGTCGATCACCACGTGCCGGTCCGGGTCGTACACCATCGTCGCGTCGAAACGGCGGCGCCGGTGCGGCCGGACCTGGAAGGTGCGCACGAACGTCAGCGTCGGCCGGGCGTACGTGTCCCGGTAGGCGTAGTTCTCGATGGTGAACGGGATCGCGGTGCCGGTCTCCGGGAACAGGATGTGCCGCAGCGTACCGAAATGCAGGAAAGGGACCGTGAAAGCCGGGCCGCGCCACACCCGGTCCATCACGCCGGTGCCGATGCAGCCCTGATCGCGGCCGCCGTCGACGCCGAACCGGCGTTGCAGCCGCGGGTGCAGGCGGTCGAACTCGTCGCCCATGGCCCGCTGGAAGACCGACGTCATCGCGGTGTGTCCTTCCGCCGCCGGCATCGGCGTGCCGCGGGAGTGCGCGGATGCGGCGGTACGAGGAACGCCAGCACTGTGGCCACCAGCACGATCAGCCAGTGCCCGCCGGCGGCGACGGCCCCGGCGACGACGGCCAGGCGCAGCACCACCTCGGTCAGCGCGTTCCGCAGGGCGCGTTCCGGGGGGACACCGTGGTCGAGCCACAGCCGCAGCCGGTCGAACGACCACGCGGTCGCCCACCCGAACACCGGCCCGAACACCACGTCGACGGCCCGGCCGGCGAGCCCCCAGCGGGTGCGGTAGGCGTACCCGGTGAGGAATCGCACCCCGCCGGCCACCGGAACGTACCGCCAGTAGCCGGTCCCGGCCTCGATCGGCGATCTCCGGTCGGCCGACCCGAACCGCAGCGCCGACACCGCCCCGCCGTCGTCGCGCCGGTCCCCGGTGTGCACGCCGAACCCGGCGATCTCGACTCCAGGCAGCACCGCGGTGGCGTAGGTGAACTCGGCCGGCTCGGTCTCCGGCACCGGATCGATCCGCCCGAACCGCACATCCCACCGCGGATGCTGCCGATGATCCTGGGTGACCGCCCAGACCCGCTCCAGTGGCGCGGCGATGACCGTCTCGACATAAACCCTGGCCACGGCACTTCCTCCCGCTGTTTGAGCACTCGCTCAAACCATAGCGGTTCTTGAGCGATCGCTCAACCGGGGCATACTTTCCCGTTGTGGATGCGACTGCACTGACCCGGCTGTGGGCCGAGAAGTGGCCGGAATGTTCGAAACTGCCGTACGAGATCCGGCGGGAACGGGACCGGTGGGTGCGGTTCCATGCGCTGCCCGGGTCGAAGCGATATCCGGGGACGGCACTGGAGTACGAGATCGTCCTGCACCGGCACAACACGGTCCTGACCGAACTGGCGACCGGATCATCGGAGGTGCTCGTCATGACCGCCGGGTATTCGGAATCGCGCTCCCCGGAACGCTCAGTGGCGACCGCGGCGGCACATCCGGGCGCCTGGCACTGGACGAGCACCCCGATTCACGAGAGCGGCCAGCATCTGCATCTGTACGTCAGCCGGGTGCGGTGGAATCCCGGACTGGTGGATCCGCTGCTGCGCCTGGTCGCCGACGACGTGATCGCCGACGTGCTGCTGACGGATGCCGGGCTCGAGTGGCTCTACCACCCGTACGACGGTGGAATGGACGTGGTCACGTCATCGATCGCGGCCCGGAACGCATTGCGGGAACACCACCGTGACTGGCTCCCCGCGAATCCGGGCGCATCGACTCCCACCCGGTAGGCAACCGCATCGGCACCCATCCCGGGCCGGGCCGGAAACCGGCGCGGTGTCGTCTTCACCGTGGGGTCGCCGAGTCCAGGCCGGCCGCCGCGAACTCGTCGATCGCGTCGCCGCGGGCCACGCCCAGCCAGCGCAGCAGTACGTTGCCTGCCATCTCGGTGCGGTCCGCGGTCACCACGTAGTGGTCCTCGGCCTCCCCGGCCCTCGTGGCGGTGAACATCGGACCCCACACGACCGCACCGTCCCGCCACGCCACCGCCGCATGGAATCCCGCGCCGCCGAAGAACTCGGCGTGCAGGTAGCCGACGACACCGTCCCGGGCGCGGGCCGCGACCGCCTCGGTCAGCTCGTAGAAACCGTCCACGACCGGGCTGCCGTCCGGCTCGCCGCTGAGGTGTTCGACCCGGAGCGCGCCCCCGGGTCCTATCGATAGCAGTGCTTGCACGGTACCGGCCACTGGCAGACCTTAAACGATCAGAATCAGCCGAGGGTACGACGGATCCGGCGCCCGACCCGGGTCAGCACGCCCGGGTGCGCGACCGGGATCATCGAGCGCAGTTCGTCGGCGTGCCCGATCATCCCGATGATGGTCTCGATGGCCGCGTCCAGGATCTGCCGGTCGTCGAGTTCGTCCGGGCTGTGCGACTGCCGCATCCCGGTGGGCCGCAGTTCGCCCAGGTCACCGACGATGTGGCAGTCGTAGTTCTGCAGTTCCCGGATCTGCTGTTCGGCCAGTTCCATCACCCAGTCGGCCCGGTCCAGCCCGACCCCGAACCGCACGTCGTTGTCACGGTTCTGCAGTACCGCCCGGATCAGGTGCTGCTGCACCACCCGCTGGTAGGGCATCCGGTGCGGGTACCGGTCGCCGAGGGCGGCGTTGACCCGGCGCAGCACCTCGATCTCGGGTGCGCCCAGCGACGGGTTGGAGGTGGGGGCGGCCGGTTCGCACACCCCGTCGGGGATACCGATGATGCCGGCGAACCGCTGCCACAGCAGGTCGTGCGACACCCCGGGTGGGGGGATGGTGACCAGGTGCCGCTGGGCGGGTGGCACCAGGTCGGCCCAGCGGAAGAACATCCGGTTGGCGGTGTAGTGCTCCCAGAACTGTTCGAAGTCGCCTTTCTCCACGGCGGCCAGGAAGTCCGCGAACCGCCAGGTGCTGCGGGCCCGGATGCTCTGCTGCCACATGGACGGCAGGGTCCGCCACAGGTCGCGGGCGGCGACGATGACGTGCACCTCGGCCGGTTGCAGGCTCTCCACCGCGCGTTTGGCCTGTGCGGCGCTGGCCGCCCCGAAGCCTTCGCTGGTCAGGACCACGTCGCCACGGAACTGGGCGGCCTTCTCGGCGAGCAGATCCCACGTCCAGTACGCCAGGGGGTCGCGCCAGGTGACGTCACGCAGATCGGTCATCGCCTGGTCGTGGGCGGCGAACGTCGCCGGTATCAGGACGCCCGCCTTCTCCAGCCGTTCGGCGTTGTCGAAGAGCACGTTCTGCACATAGGTGCTTCCGGTCTTGGGTGCCCCGATGTGCACGAACACGCGCCGCGCCATGCCGTCTCCACTTCTTCCCCGTACCAAGTCCGCTGAATGATCAACAAGGCGAGTGAAAACTTGATGACACACTCCCGTATCAAGTGTTTACGTCGGGTGACGGTCCGGGCCCACCGGATTTTGTCGTACCCGTGGCCGATGATGATCGGGTGATCTGTTTCGTCTACCGCGCCCCGTACGAGGGGCTTCTGGGCAAGCACGTGCGCTGGCTGCCCGACGCGACGGTGCTCGACTGGTTCCGCCGCGCCCTGGACGAGTCCGGCCCCGACCCCGCCACGTGGCTGCAGGCCGAGCTGGGTGTCGACGTCTACGGGCTGCACACCGTCTTCGCCGAGCCCCACCCGAAGCCGGAGTCCATGCGTGACCTGCGGAAACTTCTGAAGAAGCAGCTGTACGTGGAAGGCCGGGTGATCGTCGACGAGCACAGCGTCCGGGCGTCCACCGACGACGACGAGGTGCCCCTGGCCTACTTCTTCCTGGACCAGAGCCTGGTCGCGGAGCGGCCCGGCCGGCTGGCCTATCCGGTGCACGAGCAGTGGCCGCTGCCGTCGGGAACCACCCGGGAGAGTGACGGCGACCCGGAGACGATCATCGTCACGTCGCATATCGGGGACGTCGACTGGGACACCCAGGGCTCCGTGGTCCGACTGCCCGGAGTGCGGGTCCCCGAGGTGGCCGGTTGGTTACGGCGTTCCGGCGTGCACGGCGACTGGCCGTACGAGATCGTGCTCCTGCGCGCCGCCGTCGGCCCCGACGACGACCTCGAAGCCGCCCTGGACCGGGTGAACCGCTGGGGTGCCTGGCACGAACAGTGCCTCGACGTCGACGGTCTGGCCGGTGACCAGGCCGAAGCCCACCGGATCGTGCTGTCGGTCCTGAAGAGCACCGCCGGTCGCGACGAGATCCCCGGCCCGCTCGGCTCCCGGTTCCCGGCCAAGAGCCGCGTCACCGTCGCCCCGCACCTGGCACAGGCGAGCCTGCACCTGCACGACGCCTACGGCCACCAGCAGCTGTTCGTCTTCGACGACGTGTGGGCGGCGAGCCACCCCGACCTGGCGAAGTCGCTGCGGCGCTGGTTCGGCAAGTCCTGGGACCCGTTGAAGCGACCCCGGGGCCGGTCAGCTGGGTGAACTCCATGCAGTATGTCCACTGCGGCGTACCGCCCTCGCGCCATGCGGTCCGGCCGGCGTCCCGGATCTCGATCGCGCCGTAGATGTCGATGCCCACGGCCGGAGATCGTGACGGCGGGCTCAGCCGGGCCAGACCGGTCCTCGATCGGTCCAGCTGACGCCCCTGTTGCGGCACAGGCAGAACGGGTGGCCGACGGGGTCGGTGTAGACCCGGAAACCGTAGCCGTCCGAATCGGTGTGGTCGCGGTGCAGAGTCGCGCCGAGGGCGAGTGCACGATCCTGCTCGGCGCCGAGATCGTCCACCTCGAAGTCGAGGTGGAACTGTTTCGGGTGCTCACCGTCGGGCCACTGCGGGGCGCGGTAGTCCGCCACCGGGGTGAAGGCCAGCTCGATGTCACCGAACCGGATGCCGGCCCAGTGCTCGGTGCTGCCCTCCTTGACCGGGTGGCCGGTCAGCGCGGCGTAGAAGGCGGCCAGCTCCATCGTGTCCGGGCAGTCGATGATGAAGTCGGTCAGTCGCAGCATCCGGTGATCCTGCCACAGGTCCTCAGTCGATCCGGTAGGCGGCGGCACCGTTGTGCAGGAACCGGGCCCGGCCCCGCTCGTCCACGCCGACCAGGGAGAACACCTCGTGGACGGCGGACTGCGGCTGGGCGGTGATGATCGCGTCCTGGTGGTGCCGGACCACCTCGACGCGGTACTCCGGCCTGCTGATCGCGGTGCGCGGGTGGAAGGTGAGGGCCCTTGGACACCTCGGTGTGGCCGACGACCCCGTCGCGGTAGAGCATCCAGCCGAGCCCTCAGCCGATCACCCCGCCGCCGAAGTCGGGCACCGCCGTCACCCACGGTTCCCGCAAGGTGGCCAGCGCCGGGTCGGTGAGGTGCAGCCGCACGAACTGCAGCAGCTCCCGGGCGCTGATCGCGAAGTGCGAGCCGCTGGGCGCCGAGTAGTAGGAGACCGCCCAGTCGGTGACCGGCTCGCTGCCCACGTGCCCGACCGCCGCCCGCCGCAGGATCGCCTGGTAGGTGTCGACGGCGGCGGTGCGCAACCCCAGCGGAACGATCAGCTCGTCGCGGAGCACGTCGTGGAACGGTCTGCCGTACAGCACCTCCACCAGCCTGCCGAGGACCGCATAACCGCTGTTGGAGTAGGACAGCACCGTTCCCGGCGGCAGCGGATGCTCCGCCTCGGCCAGGGTGGCGACGAACCGTTCGATCGCGTCGTCGTTGCGGCCGGTGTCGATGAAATGGTTGCCGTCGATGCCGCTGGTGTGGGTGAGCAGGTGCCGGGCGGTCATGGTCGCGGTGGCGACCGGGTCGGCGAGCCGGAACCCGGGCAGGTGCTCCCGGATCGGCCGGTCGAGGTCGAGGCGCCCGGCGTCGGCCAGCCGCTGGACCAGCGTGGCCGTCCAGATCTTGGTGATCGAGCCGACCTCGAACACCGCGTCGGTGGTGACCTCGACCCCGGTGGCCCGGCTCAGCACCCCGGCCGCCTCGTCCCGGATCTCCCCACCGGCCAGCACCGCGACCTGCGCCCCCGGCACCCCGTGCCGTGCCAGGAGCTCGTCCAGTCTCCACCCCCTCACGACGGCGTGGATGTCAGACGCGGCGCAGGACCGAGACGACCTTGCCCAGGATGACCGCCTCGTCGCCGGGGATCGGGGTGTAGGCACTGTTGCGAGGCTCCAGCAGGACGTGACCGCCGCGGCGCTGGAACACCTTCACGGTCGCCTCGTCGCCGATCATCGCGGCCACGATGTCACCGTTGAACGCCTCGGACTGCTGGCGCACCACCACGATGTCGCCGTCGCAGATCGCGGCGTCGACCATCGAGTCGCCCTGCACCCGCAGGCTGAACAGGGTGCCCCGGCCGACCAGGTCGCGGGGGAGACTCAGCAGCTCCTCGGTGGACTCGTCGGCCAGGATCGGCGAACCGGCGGCGATCGTGCCGACCAGCGGCACCCCCACCGTGTCGCTCGACCGGGACTGCTCTCCGCCGGCCGGCTCCAGGAACATCCGGATGTCGACCGGGCGGCCCACCGACCGGCCGCGGCGCAGGAAACCGTGCTCCTCGAGGGTGCGCAGGTGGCGGCTGACCGTGGAGGATGACATGCCGAGGGCGTCGGCGATCTCGCGGGTGGCGGGTGCGTACCCGTGTTTCACCGCGGCGTCGCGGATCACCGTCAGAATGCGGCGCAGACGCTCGGGCAGGACGGACGTGTCGAATTCCTCGGGTAGCACCTGGAGATCCTTCCTCATGCCGGACGTGAACCGAAATCGGCGCGCCGCGCACTGTTCTGATGTGACGGACAGACAACGCGACGCCCTGCTGGTGATCAGGGCGCAACTCGGAGACCGGAGCGCACTGACCGAACTGGTGGGACATTGGCACCTCCCGGTGTGGCGTTACGTGCGCGCGATGCTCGGCGATCGGAGCCGGGCGGACGACGTCAGCCAGGAGGTGTGGGCGCGTGCCCTGCGTGCGCTGCCGCGGCTGCGGCAGCCGGAACGCTTCGCCCCGTGGCTGCTGACGATCGCCCGTCGATCGGTGACTGCGAACATAGCCGGGGGGTACGACAGAAACGCCCCGGACGAACCACCGCCCACCCCGGACGGGGCACAGATGGTCCTGGATCGCACCCAGGTGAGTGACGGGCTGGCCGGGGTGCCGCTCCGCGAACGTGAGGTGCTGATCCTGTTCTACCTGCACGATCTGCCCGTGGACGACTGCGCCGAGATCCTCGGTGTCCCGCCGGGCACCGTCAAGTCGCGACTGAACCGGGCCCGGCGGCTGCTGCGCGACCGGATGATCGAGAAGGGATACGACGCATGAGCGAGCAGCCGGGATTCACCCCGGAGCAGGTGATCCGGCCGGTGTCGCGGGGCATCGTGGCGGCCGGGATCGCGGGACTGACCGGGGCCACGATGATCGCGGTGTTGTGGGCCACCGAACCGGGGACCCTGCCCACCCGTACCCGGGCGGCGTTTGCGGGGTTGATCGTGATCGGACTGAGCTGGACCGTGCTCGCCCTCTGGAGCCTGCTGCGCCGGCCGTTGTTCGCCGCCGACCGGGTGATCGGCGCACGCCTGGCAGTCGTCTTCAGCGCCGCCACCGCCCTGGTCAGCGCGGTGATTGCCGGACCGCTCGCGGGACTGCCCGGACTGCTGCTGACCGCCGGGGCCGTGCTCCTGCTGGTACGGGCCCGCGCGTGGCGTGACCGGTTGCGGTCACAGGCGGCTCAGCGGGGCTGGATCTGACCGGTCATGTCGCTGACCCGGCCCAGGTGGTCGAAGGTCACCCGCAGGGTGGAGCCGTCCGGGTGCCGGCCGGCCACCCCGTGCGCGGTGTCGTCGACCCGCCAGCCCTGCTGCTGCAGGAACGCCACCACCACCTTGCGATGATCCACCGCGAAAGCCTGCAGCACCTGCCCGAGCACGGAGTACGTCCGCTCCGGCGGGACCGCGCCCCGCACCCGCGACGGCAGGTTCTCCAGGTGGAAGAAGATCGCCCCGCCCGGATAGGTGCCCCGGTAGTAGGAGCGGCCGGTCAGCCCGGACGCGACCAGGGAGAGCCGGTGGCCGTCGATGCGGTCCAGGCGCAGCGTGGGCTCGGTCAGTTCCCGGACGCCCTCGAGGCGGCCGTGCTCCCGCAGCCAGCCGGCCAGTTGCAGCAGTCCCGGGTCGAGGTTGCTGCCGGAGTTCGCCCACGCCCACAGCCACGTCCCGTCGCTGTGACTCTCGGTGCCGAGCAGCTGCACCGGGAAGCGCAGATCCTCACCGAACGTCACCATTCCCTCGTTCAGGTCGAGCTGCCAGCCCCGGTCACCGAGGAGGTCGGCGAGCGCCAGCTGGCGAGCCATGCCGGTGGCGACATGCTGGGCGAACAGGTCATCGAACGTGGACAACGAACCGGGCCTTTCGATCAAGGGAGCCGCTGAAGTGTCACACACCACTCCTAACCGGCGTAGACGGCCCGGCTCAACCGGATCAGCTCCGCCAGCAGAGCCGGTGGATCGTCGCGCCACCACGCCAGGTGCACCTCGATCGGCGGGACGTGGCGCAGCGTGCGGTAGGCGACACCGGGCCGCGGGTTCTGGCTGGCGGTCGCCTCCGAGGTGATGCCCACCGCCTGCCCCGCGGCGATCAGCGTGAGCCACTCGTCGACACCGTGGGTGGCCCGGATCACCGCCGGGGCCGGCGCCGGATGCCACAGGTCCAGGGTGGTGGTGCCGGTCCGGTCGTCGATCGCCACCGGATACCTGGACAGGTCCGACAGCTGCACGGTCCGGCGCCGGGCCAGCGGATTGTCGGTCGCGACGGCGGCACAACGGGACTCGGTGCCGATCAGCGCCGTCGCGAACCGCTGATCGTCGAGCGGCCGCCGGATCACCGCCACGTCGGCCGTCGCGTCGCTCAGGCCGGCACTGAGCGTGTTGGTGTGCACGAACACGAGCGGTGTGCCCGGATGCCCGGCCGCCCACGCGCGCTGGACCCGGCGGGTGTGCCGGCCGAGCGCTGCCCACGCGTACCCCACCCGCAGTTCGGCCGTCTGCTCCTCGGCGATCCGGCGCAGACGGCCGGCCTCCTCCAGGATGCGGCGGGCGCCATCGAGGACCCGGCGGCCGGTCGGGGTCAGCGCGACGTGCCGGGTGGTCCGTTGCAGCAGCGGGACACCCAGCGCCCGCTCCAGCGCCGCCACCGACCGGGACACCGACGCCTGCGAGACACCCAGCTCGGCGGCGGCATCGGTGAACGTGCCCGCGTCGACGACGGCGGCGAACGCCCGCAACTGCCGCAGTTCCATACGCCCAGCGTATAGATCCACCGGCCGGTGCATTTCTCCGCGCGCCGGTCCCGGCCGCAGACTGCGGACATGCGGACCGGAACAGCGATCATGCTCGGCAGCGCGGCGAGCAACCAGGTGGGTGCGGCAGTCGGCGCGCACGCGTTCGCCACCATCGGCCCCGCCGGGGTGGTCGCGGTCCGGCAGGTGGTGGCGGCCGCCGTGCTGCTGCCGGTGGCCCGCCCGGACCCACGCCGGTTCACCTGGGCCCAGTGGTGGCCGACGCTGCTGCTCGGGCTGGTGTTCGCGACGATGAACCTGTCGCTCTACACCGCCGTCGACCGGATCGGCCTCGGCCTGGCGGTCACCCTGGAGTTCCTCGGGCCCCTCGCGGTGGCCCTGGCCGGCTCCCGCAGCCGGACCGACCTGCTGTGCGCGGCCGGTGCCGGGCTCGGCGTGTACGTGCTGATCCTGCCGTCCGGCAGCAGCGACTGGACCGGCATCGGCTGCGGGCTGCTCGCCGCCGGCTGCTGGGCCGCCTACATCCTGCTGAACCGGCTGCTCGGGGCCCGGCTGCCCGGGCTGCAGGCACCCGCCGCGGCCACCACGGTGTCCGCGCTGCTCGCGGTGCCGGTCCTGGTGCTGCTGGTGGTCCAGGGCCGGATGACCGGCACCGCCCTGCTGTACGCGGTCGGCGCCGGAGTGCTGAGCTCGGTGGTGCCGTACGCCGCCGACCTGATCGCTCTGCGCCGGGTCCCGGCCCGCTACTTCGGCGTGGTGATGAGTGTCCATCCGGTCTTCGCGGCACTCGCCGGGCTGATCCTTCTCGGGCAGATGCTGGCCCCGCACGAATGGATCGGCATCATCGTGGTGGCGGCCGTGAACGTGGTGGCGGTACGGCAGAATGCGGCGAATGGCCGAACTGCTCGCACACAACACGACGAACGAGGTGACCGGCGGCGTCTGGCGGGTGCCGCGGGGCAGTGGCACGGCGATCCGCAAGATCGTGACACCGCGGCGTGCCGGGGCGGCGGCCCACCTGGCGGCCAGTGACGACCCCGGGCACTTCAACTACTGGCGGCGCGAACCCCTGGCCTACACGACCGGGCTGGCCACCACCGCGTTCGCAGCCGGTGGGGTACGTGCCCCGGCGCTGCTCGACCTGACCGACAACCCGGACGGCTCGGTGACGATGCTCCTCGAGGATGTCGCCGGGCGGCCCGGAACCACCCTCGGAGCCACCGAGCTGGGGGAGTTCGCGTACCGCCTCGGGCTCGGTCAGGCCGGGAACGTGCGCTCGGCGGACTGGATGGCCCGCGACTTCCTGCGCGACTACACCCTGGCCCAGCCGATCCCCGGCGACCTGTCCTGGGACCACCCCGCCGTTGAGCAGGCCTGGTCGCCGGAGCTGCGGGCCGGGCTGCGCCGGCTGTGGGACCGGCGGCACGAGATCCTGGACGCCGCAGCAGCCCTGCCGCGTACCCTCTGCCACCACGACGTGTGGCCGATGAACCTGATCGGAACCAGCCACGGGGTGGTCCTGTTCGACTGGGCGTTCACCGGGCCCGGCCCGATCGGGGAGGATGCCGCCAACCTGGCCCTGGACACGTTCTGGGACGGTCTCGCCGACGTCTCCCAGCTCGGCGCGGTGCTGGCCGCGGTCAGCGACGGTTACGCTCGCGGCCTGGCCGGCACGATGTCCCCGGACCAGGTGCACCGGGCGATCCGGGTGACCGGTGCGGCCAAGTACTTCTGGCTGGCCCCGAGGATGCTGGCGGCGGCCTGGACCAACCCGCGCGGCACCGGATACGACACCCGGGACTGGGCGTCGATGTTCGCCGGCCGGGCCCCGATGTTCCGGACCGTCGTCGAATGGGCCGACACGATCTAGATACGTCGGGGATCCGACTGTTCCGGGGCGGATCGCCGACATCCTGAAACCGTTCCAGACTCCACGATGGACCCTCCACTCTCGTAGGGGGCCGTCATGGTGGGAATCGCCTTCACATTCGACCGGGATGATGTCGAGACCAGCGCCGAGCGGCTACGCGAATGCCGGCGGCAGCTCACCGGACCACACACCGGCGACCGCGGCTGGGAGCCCGCACACCTGGAGATGAACGCCGCCCTGCTCGCCCCGCCCGAGGACATCGCCGGCGTGGTCGCCCGCCTCAAGGTGATCCAGGCGATCCTCGACTCGCTGCCGCCCAGCCCCGGCACCAACCGGGTGGCCGCCTTCAACTCCCTCTACCTGACCATCACCGAACAGGTCGAAGCCCACCTGCACAGCCCCGACGTCACCGACCCGGTCTTCCTGGAGACCCTCGACGTCGAGTTCGCCCGCCTCTACTTCACCGCCCTCGCCTCCTGGGGCGCCGCACCCGGCACCGACACCCCGGACGCCTGGGAGGTCCTGTTCCGCCGTGCCCACGACGACGGCGTCACCGCCCTGGAAGCCGCGGTCCTCGGCGTCAACGCGCACATCAACCACGACCTGGCCCTCGCCCTGATCGCCACCTGGCAGCGCCTCGGCTACCCCGGTGACGGCCCGCAACACCCCGACTACCTGATCGTCAACCAGATCTTCTACGCGCACATCCCACCGCTGCGCCGCCGGTTCGCCACCGCCTGGCAGCTGCAGATCGACCGTTGCGTCGGCGACCTCGACGACTGGAGCCAGTGCATCCTGGTCTACACCACCCGCGCCCTGGCCTGGGAGAAAGCCGAACGGCTGTGGGAGTTGCAGGACGACAAGGAGGACTACGACCGGGCCCGCCTGGTGATGGACCGGGTCGCCGCGGTCGCCGGCGAGACCGTGCTCACCGGCGCCGGGATCGTCCGGGTGCTGTGGCTGACCATGACCGCCTGGATCAAAGGGCTGATCAGCCCACGGCGGTGAGCACGGTGGTGCCGCCCAGGATCCCGACCGGCAGCCCGCTGCCCTTGGCCGGTACCAGCGCCCACCACATCGTCTGCCACGTCTGCGTCTGATTGTCACTGCCGGTGTTGGTGCCCAGCGGCCGCAGCGCCGCCGGGACGGACACCTTTTTACCCGGGTTGGTCCCCAGCACCTCGGTGATCGTCGAGTACGCGACCACCGCCCCGCCGTCAGCCGTCCGCAACGCCCGGATCGGATACTTCGACACCGTCGACGAGTACGTCACCCACTCGGCCGGCACCGTCGACGCCCCGCTGACGAACCGCATCCCACCCTGGATCGCCTCCGCGTTCACGACCTCCGACGTCGTGGTGTCCAAGGCGAACATCGGATCCGCGTCCGGCTTGTTGGCGATCTGCCGGGCATGCGCCGCCACCACGTCCTTCGGCGACGCGATGAGCGTGCCGTCCCGGTCCAGATCGTCGACCACCAGCGCGTTACCGGACGGGTCCTGCCTGATCTCCGGCAGCGCCGCGTTCAGCCCCACATAGTGCGCCAGCGCGAACGCCTTACCACGCCTCACCATGACCAGCGGATACAGCGCCCCACCGAGCGAGGTCCGCGCCTCCACCACGAAGAAATCGGCGCCGGACAACACCCCCGGGATCCGCGAACCGACCGCGTTGTAGGTGAACGCCCGGATCGGGTCGCCCTTCGGCCTGGACTTCAGCGACGCCCCGTCCATCTCCAGAGCGGCCTCCGCCTCGAACCCGGGAAGCGCGCCGGTGTCCAGCGCCGCGTTCGCCTTGTTGTTCGCCGCGGACAGCCTCGTCAGCAGGGAGTCCACCCCGGCCTTGTCGACGAGTGGATCACCGCTGTCCACCGGCTGCGCGGTGGCGGCCGCCGTGGTCACCACCGGGCCGGGCGTCGCGGCGTCCGGAGTGCAGGCGGTAGCGGTGACCAGGACCAGGAGCGCGGAGGCGATCTTCGAAATCGGGGGCACGGGCGGCAAGGATACTTCGTGGGGACTAGAGTGAGCGGTGTGACTGCCGGGTCGGCTTCGTGCCATTACCGAGTGGGGCACCCGGCTGACGCTTGAGAGCCGGGCGGTCGCCACGTGCGCCGCCGTTCTGCCGTGATTTCGCCGCCTCCGACGAGACTCACGACAGAAAGCCGAGAATGCCGAACGACTTCAACACCGCCATCATCGACGAATTCCGCGCCAACCACGGCCGGGTCGGCGGGATGTTCGACGGTGCCCGCCTGCTCCTGCTGACCACCACCGGCGCCCGCACCGGCCGCGAGCACACCGTGCCGCTGGGCTACCTGCCCGACAACGACCGGATCCTGGTGATCGCGTCCGCCGGCGGCTCCGCACAGCACCCCGCGTGGTATCACAACATCCTCGCCGCCCCCGAGGTCACCGTGGAGGACGGCGCGTTCGTCTACCGGGCCACCGCCACACCGTTGACCGGAACCGAACGCGACCAGCTCTTCGCCCGGGCCGTGGAGCAGGACCCCGGCTGGGACGGATATCAGCGGCGGTCCGGGCGTACCCTCCCGGTCGTCGCTCTCGTCCCCATCCCGGAACCGGGTCCGCCGCGCTCCACCGCCGCAGGCCCGGGAGAGATGCTGCGGGTCGTGCACGACGCGTTCCGCCGCGAGCTGGCCCTCATCCGCGACGAGATCGCCGCCTCCGGCACGGTCCTCGGCGCCCAGCTGAGGGTCAACTGCCTCACTGTCTGTACGAATCTGCACGGTCACCACACCCGCGAGGACGACGGCATGTTCCCGTACCTGGAACAGCACCGCCCCGACCTGGCACCCGCTGTCGCCCGGCTCCGCGCCGAACACGCAACGGTGGCCGAGCTGCTGGAACGCCTCCAGAACGCGCTCACCGACGAGTCCCTGACCGGAGCGGAACTGGCGGCGACAGTCGACAGGCTGGCCGATGACCTGGAACGTCACCTCGACTACGAGGAACAGATCCTCATCCCGGTCCTCGACGGATCCTGACGCCCGTCTCCGGGGCGGCCATGAACTCGTGGACGTCCCGGAGACGGACCACTGCCCGATCGGTGATCAACCGGGCGTCCGGGGCCAGGCATGCCCGACTCCGCGAGCGTGGTCACCGGGATTCGCGCCGGGTCCAGGCCCTCTTGGCGGGCGACGTACCGGCTGACGGCGTCCGGGGTTCGCCTGAACGAGGGGAGGGGCGGCAGCGAAGCCATCGACTGTCAACCTATTATCCTAGGATGCCTTAGGCGGTGTGATCGGCCGGGCGGGCAGCACCCGTGCGTGGAACTTCGCTTTAGCCACGTCTGGGGATGCCGATCCATACATGATCGAGAATGGTCGGGCCGCGTACTAAGCTCCGCATATGCCGCTGATCGGAAGGTTCAGTTCGCCGATCCGCGGGGGCGTGTTCTACATCGGTGCGGACGGGGAGTTCGGCGAGGACCCGGGGGACAGCGAACGCCATCCCCTGCTGGAGGTCTGGCCTGCCCTGATCATCGTCAACGTCGAGAACGGCGGCCTTGACAGAACCCGTGTCCGGATCGCTTCCACCGCCATCGACGACCCGGTCGGTCCGGCCGTCTTCGACGGAACACTCCACATCGCCGGCGGGCGCCTGCGGATCGGTGACGCGGAGGACGAGACGGTGGTGTGGCTGCCGGTTCCACCCGGCGAACTGCGGGTGCGGCTGCACGTCAGCGATGCCGGGCCGGAAGCCCACCGGAGCCGGAAGTGGTGGTCGAGCGGAAACCTTCCGAACCGGCTGGACATCGTCCTGCCGGAACTCTGACACCTACCCTGCCAACCGGTCCGGCCGCGGCGGCGCCCGGAATCAGCCTCGGGCCTCTGTGCGGACTCGCTCCGATTCGTGAGCGTCGCTGGCTGCTTCGGCGAGCGCTCGACGCTACTCGTGGAGGGCCGCTAACCGCGGGCCCGCAGTCGCGCGTTGTGGTCGGCGATTGCGCCGACCAGGTCGGCGAGCAACCGCTCCATCAGCTCCAGATCCGCGTCGTCATATCGGCGCAGTGCCGCGTCGAGGCGTTCGGCGCTCGGCGTGAAGAACGTGGTCGTAGTGGCGTGTGCCGCCGGGGTCAGGCGGAGTCGCACCACCCGCCGGTCGGCGTCCTCCCGGCTGCGGACGATGTGGCCGGCGGACTCGAGGCGGTTCAACAGGTTCGCCGTGGCGCCGGAGGTCAGGCCCACCCGCTCGGCGAGCGACGCCGGCGACAGTGGCTCCCCGACGGACGAGGCCCACAGGATCTCGGCGACCGCGACGGCGTCCGTGACGTGCACCCCGAGCTCCCGCGCCAGGTGTCGGGTCATCTCCAGGTGCGCGTCGGTGTAGCGGCGCAGCAGCTGGAGCAGATCGGTCCCGGGAAGCACGGGATGCATTTTACTCGCCGATGAAGTACCTTCATCACTGATAACACTTCAGCGTGAAGGTATAGGGGTATGGCATGAGAGTTCTGGTCACCGGCGGCAGCATCGCGGGCCCGGCCGTGGCCTGGCAGCTTCACCGGGCCGGCTTCACCCCGACGCTGCTGGAACGCGCGCCCGAGCCCCGCGATGCCGGCCAGAACGTCGACATCCGCGGCGCCGGCCGTGAGGTGTTGCGCCGGACCGGAATGTACGAGCGCGTGGCCTCAGCGGTCACCGGCGAGACCGGGACGCGCTTCCTGCGGCCGGACGGCAGTGTCTACGCCAGCATCCCGGCGCACGGGCGTCCGGACGGGCCCACCGCCGAGCTGGAGATCCTGCGTGGCGACCTGTCCCGGCTGCTGCTGGAGGCGACCGCCGGCGAGGTCGAGCACCGCTACGGTGATCGCGTGGTGCACCTCACCCAGGACGAGCGCGGCGTCGGCGTGGTCACCGCGGCCGGCCGTGAGGAGCGCTACGACGTGCTGGTCATCGCCGAGGGCCGGCGCTCGGCGACTCGGG
>DATMVU010000051.1:0-1705 GCA_035562875.1 Actinoplanes sp.
ATCTTGGTCGATCGACCACCCTCGAGTTTCGTAGTTGTGGGGTTCTATGCGGCTTCTTCGGCCCAGGTCAGTCGGAGGGGGACTGTACAAAGAACGGTGTAACTCCTGATCAAGGAGACGCACCTGATGACCATGACAACGGACGCCGTGGATACTGCCGCGGTGGCGAAGAAGAAGCAGCAGGAGTCTGGCCTGCCGGCCGGGGTGGACGCCGAGCTAATCGGTCAGCTCGTCGAGCAGGCACGGTCCTCGGGCCTGCAGCTGACCGGCGAGGGCGGTCTGCTGCAGCAGCTGACCAAACGGGTGATCGAGGCCGCGATGGACGGCGAGATCACCGACCACCTCGGCTACGAGAAGCACGATCCGGCCGGTAAAGACGGCGGGAACTCCCGCAACGGGTCGCGGGCCAAGACGGTGCTGACCGACATCGGCCCGATCGAGATCGTCGTGCCCCGCGACCGGGACGGCTCGTTCGAGCCGCAGATCGTCCGCAAGCGGCAACGCCGGCTGACCGGCGTCGAGGACATGGTCCTGTCGCTGTCGGCCAAAGGCCTGACCACCGGTGAGATCAGCGCTCACCTGGCCGAAGTGTATGGCGCCGACGTGTCGCGACAGACGATCTCCACGATCACCGACAAGGTCATGGACGGCATGGCCGAGTGGCAGAACAGGCCCCTCGACCGCGTCTACCCGGTGATCTTCCTGGACGCGATCAACGTCAAGATCCGCGACGGAAAGGTCGCCAACCGGCCGATCTACGTCGCCCTGGCGGTCACCGCCGAAGGCACCCGCGACATCCTCGGGCTGTGGGCCGGCGACGGTGGCGAGGGGGCGAAGTTCTGGTTCCAGGTGTGCACCGAGCTCAAGAACCGCGGTGTCGAGGACGTGCTGATGGCCGTCTGTGACGGCCTCACCGGGCTGCCAGACGCCATCAACACCGTCTGGCCGAAGACGGTGGTCCAAACCTGCGTGGTCCACCTGTTGCGCAACTCGTTCAAATACGCCGGCCGTCAGCACTGGGACGCGATCGCGAAGGCGCTGAAGCCGGTCTACACCGCACCGACCGAGCAGGCCGCTGAGCAGCGGTTCCTGGAGTTCGCCGAGGTCTGGGGCGACAAGTATCCGGCCATCGTTCGGCTCTGGGAGAACGCCTGGGCGGAGTTCGTGCCGTTCCTGGCCTTCGATGCCGAGATCCGCAAGGTCGTCTGCTCGACGAACGCGATCGAGAGCGTGAACGCCCGCATCCGCCGAGCCGTGCGGGCCCGCGGGCACTTCCCGAACGAGCAGGCCGCACTGAAATGCGTCTACCTCGCCGTGATGGCCCTCGACCCGACCGGCACCGGTCAGCGCCGCTGGACCATCCGCTGGAAACCCGCCCTCAACGCCTTCGACCTCGCCTTCGAAGGACGCCTCACCGCAGGCCGCAACTGACCTTCAACAACATCGAGTTACACCGTTTTCTTGACAGTCCCACGGTCCGCCCTCGTGCCTCCGCACAGGCTCCATGTCGGTGCGGTCATCGACGTGGTGGACCTGGTAGAGGTCGATGTGGTCGACGCCGAGGCGGCGCAGTGAGTCCTCGACGGCGGTGACGATCCACCGGCGGGAGTTTGCCCTGCCGGTTGGGGTCGGCGCCCATCGGGCCGTTGAACTTGGTGGCCAGGACGACGTCGTCGCGGCGGCCCTGCAGGGCTTTGCCGACGAT
>DATMVU010000052.1:0-2126 GCA_035562875.1 Actinoplanes sp.
GCGTGCAGCAGGGCCCACGGCAGTGGGTGTGCTGCGGCTTGCGGGTCGGAGAAGACGCTGCTCGGCAGCCAGGGGCGGATGCTCGCGAGCATCGCGATGGTGTGCGCCCACGGCAGGCGGTGTCGCTGTGTCGTTCGATGGGCATTGGACAGTTCCACGCTGTGGCCTCTCCGGCGGCTGGGTGACGACTCCCGGTTGCTGTCGCCCAGCCCTTCGGCCGGAATATTTCACGGCTGAAATGTTTGCGGGTCCGACCTTTCCGTTCGGCTGCGGCATGGTGTGGGCGGCGGTAGCGTCCGTGCCGGCACGTTTCCGTTCTGAAGCGTTCGGTTCGGAGATGGTGGCTCGGCTGCGGGGTGATACTTGCCGTATGCCGGACGTGGAGGTCACCGCGACAGTCCTGGGCCGGGTGATCGTGCAAGCCGGGCGTGTGCTGGACGGGCCGTTCGGTCAGGTGCTCGACCGGTACGGTCTCACTCGTAACGCCTGGTGGTTGCTGACCGAGTTGTATCGCACCCGGGATGACGAGGTGTCTCCTGTGGGTGAGCATGCGCGGCGGAGCGGCCTGGCGGCCTCGTCGGCCACGATCGCCACCGAGCAGTTGTCCCGGCGCCGGCTGGTGCGGCGCTGGCGGCCGAGGGACAACCGGCGTACCAGTTTTGTGGCCATCACCGAGGCGGGTGTGGGCCTCGTCGACAGTGTGCGGTCGGATCTGGAGCGGTCCGTCGCCGGTCTGTATCGGCTCTTCGACGAGGGCGACCGGCGGGTTCTGCATGATCTTTTGTCGCGGATCGTGGCCGGGGGCGTGCCGAGTCTCGGGTGTCCGGGCGAGCCGGATCAGTGAACCCCGTCGGGCTGCTGCCAGGTGGAGAGGAGCAGTGGTCCGGGAATCCGGGGGTTCCGGCAAATCCGGCTAACAGGGTTTCGGGTGGGTCGAGGTGACAGCAGGTCTGCCAGAATTCGGGCATGACTGAGGAGATTTTCAGCAGGCGGTCGCTGTTCGGGCGGGTTCTGCTGGTGGCGGGCGGGGCCGCGACGTTGCTGACGCTGACGGGTTGCCCGGGCGGCGACAACGGGGACGACGACGATGAGGAGGACGAGGAAGACGACTGATCTGGTACGGGTTGACGTAGCCTCCCGTCTCCGCAGCGCCAGGTTCGCGGTGGTCCGGGCCGATTCGCGGCTGCCGGGCCGGAGCGATGCTCACGGACCGCGCAGCCGCTCCCCCGCATCGGCGTTCGGTGTGTCAGGAGCGGCCCGGGTGGGTGCGGTGTAACCCGCAGACACGTAGGTGTTGTCGGCGCCGCTGTGGACGTGCAGGTCGCGTTCGCCGAATCGGAGGCACAGGCCCTGGACGGTCCAGCCCGCCACCGCGTGCATCGGCAGTTCGCCGGTGAGGTCCTGTTCGCCGTCGAAGTAGGGGTCTTCGGTTGCGGTCCAGCCGGTCAGGACGTGGCCGGTGACGGCGGCGAGTGCCGGTGGTTCGGCTGTTCGCCACTGGTGGGGTATGCCGGCCAGGGTGGGCGGGATGCTCAGGTCGATGGTGTTCCAGGTGATGGAGAGGTCGTCCCCGCGTTGCCAGGCGAGTTCCAGTTGAGCGCCGCCGTCGAACCGGAGTACCACCGGGAGTTCGGGTTGCCGCACGTTTCTGGCCGGATCGGAGCCGGTCCAGCCGGTCTGTAGGCTCTGCCCGACCAGTGCCTGCAGGGCGGCTCGCTGGGAGTGCAGTTGTGTGGGTGCCGGTAGGTAGTGGGCCTGCCATCCGGATATGGCCGTGGTGTATCCGACGGCGGGGTCGCCGGTGGCGGTGCGGACCGGGTAGTTCCAGCGCTGGAGGGCCTGGGTCATTCTGGCCGCGCCGGCGGGGTTCGCGGAGTGGATGACGATGATGCCGATGTCGAAGGGGTGTTCCTCGAAGGCGGCTCGTTCGAGGAGTTCGATGACCGGCCAGATGGTGTCGTCGTCGCCCAGGTCGTGGTCGAGCCACAGTTCGTCGAGGTGCCGGTCGCGGTGGCGGGTCAGGAGTGCGATGCCGGTGGTGCTGGTGCGGGCGGTCTCGGCGGTTCTGCCGTCGAGGAATGAGCGGAGGTCGTCGATGAGGATGATCATCGGGCGGAGGGTTTCAG
>DATMVU010000053.1:0-4267 GCA_035562875.1 Actinoplanes sp.
GCGATGCTGCGGCGGACCCGGCTCGGCTATCACCGGGCGGTGGCGGGGCTGGCGTCGGCCGGCAACGACGTGATCATGGATTATCCGTTGAGTGAGCAGTGGCGTCTGGACGATCTTCTGGAGACCTTGCGGGGGTACGACGTCACCCTGGTCGAGGTCCGCTGTTCGCCGGCCGAGCTGGAGCGCCGGGAGAAGGCCCGCGGTGACCGGGAACTGGGGACGGCCCGCCGGCAGACGCTGGTCTACCAGCTCGGGGACTGTGACATCGCCGTCGACACCACGAGCACCGGGGCGGACGAGTGTGCGGTCACGATCGTGCGGGAGTTCGGTGCGCTGACCGGCCCGAAGGCGTTCGATAGACTCCGCCATGCCCTTCGCTGACGAACTTCTCGGCCCCGCGGTGGCGGCCGATCCTGGACGCGCTGTACCGGGATCCCAGCGAGTACGTGCGCCGGTCGGTGGCGAATCACCTCAACGATCTGAGCCGTGACCATCCGGACCTGGTGGTGGAGACCGCCGCCCGCTGGCTGGCCGCGTCGGAGGCGAGCACCGCGGCGACCGTCCGGCACGGGCTGCGGACCCTGGTCAAACGCGGTCATCCGGGGGCGCTGGTGCTGCTCGGGTTCGACGCCGGGCATCAGGGTGTGCGGGTCGGTGCGGTGAGTGTGGACCGGGCGGTGGTGGCGCTCGGGGAGACCGTCGAGTTCACCGCCGTGATCGGCAACGACGGGGACACACCCGCGCGGGTGGCCGTCGACTACGTGGTGCACCATCGCAAGGCCAACGGCGGGCGTACCGCGAAGACGTTCAAGCTGACCACTGCCACGATCAACCCCGGGGACACCCTTGTCGTACGGCGGAACCATCCGTTCCGGGTGATCACCACCCGGCGTTACCATCCGAGTGCGCACGCGATCGGGCTGCTGGTCAACGGGGTGGCCTCCCCGATCGTGGAGTTCGAGTTGACCACCGGCCGGTGACGGACCGCTCACGCCCGGCGGTCGCGGGACGGTGGTGACGGCCCGCCGGGCGTCGCGCTGTAGCCAGGGGACCTTTCAGTCGCGTACCAGAGAAAAGATCGTGTCCATGTTCTTCAGTCTGGTGGCGCCGGTGCCGAGCAGCGCGTCCGGGATGATCAGCTCGCCGAGGCCGATCTCGCGGTACTGCTCGACGGTGGCCCGGACCGCGTCGGTGCTGCCGCCGTAGAACGCCACGTCCGGGTTGGTGGGCCGGGTGTCGTCGAGGCTGATCAGGGCCTGCGCGGTCCGCAGGATCGTCTTCGGATCGCGGCCGACGGCGTCGCAGTGGTCGTCGAGGACCGCCGATTTGTGGGCGATCAGGTCGGGCAGGCCCCACGTGTTCCACTGGTCGGCGTAGCGCGCGACCATCCGCAGCATCCGTTGCTCGCCCTTGGCCCCGATCATGATCGGGAGTGGGGTCTGCACCGGTTTGGGTTCACAGACGGCGCCGGTGAGCTGGTAGTACTCGCCTGTGAACGTGGTGACCGGGGTCCGCAGCAGGCCGTGCAGTACCTGCAGCGCCTCCTCGAACCGGTCCAGCAGCGGTGTCACCGGCGGCAGGTCGATGCCGTATTGCTGATGCTCGTTGACCTGCCAGCCCGCGCCGACGCCGAGGACGAACCGGCCGCCGCTGACGTGGTCGGCGGTGGCCGCCATGTTCGCCAGCACCGCCGGATGCCGGTAGGTGTTGCCGTAGACGAGCGTCCCGACGGTCACCCGGTCGACGGATGCGCCCAGTGCCGCGACGACGGTGCCGGCCTCCAGCATCGGGGTTTCCGGGCGCTCACCGACCGGCCGGTTCGGCATGAAGTGGTCGGCCGCCCACACGCCGTCCCAGCCGGTGCCGGCGGCGTGCCGGGCCACGGCCAGAATGTCGGAGTACGGCTGGGCGGTGCCGGGCCAGATCGAGAGTCGCATGTGCGTAAACCTTGCCACACGCTGTGACCTAGGATGCCCGCCATGCGGGCGAACATCGTTCCCCTGCGGGCGATGACCGCGGGCGAGACCCTGGACGCGGCGGTGGCGCTGCTGCGGCAGCGGGCCCTGCCGCTGCTCCCGGTCGCCCTGGTGCTGGCCGCCGCCGAGCAGATCCTGCTGTTCGGGATGCGCGACAGTGCCGGGATGCGGCCGCCCTACTACTACGTACCGCCGGACTTCACCGCTGGTGTGTGGTGGCCGGTGGTCGGGACCGGGTTCGCCGTCGAGGCGTTCATCATCGCTCTGCTGGCCGCCTATGCGGGGGCCGCCGCCGGGCCGGCGCTGCTCGGACGGGACATCGGGCACCGGACGTTGTGGCGGCGGGCCCGGCTGCTGCCGGCGGCCGGGATCGCACTGCTGGTGGCGGTGCTGTGCGGGGCCGCAGCGACGGCCGGGCTGGTGCTGTGGCCGCTCGCCTACACGCTGACCGCCCTGGCCACCGCGGTATTGACCGTGGACCGGCCGGCCAACCCCCTGGTGGCGCTCGGGCGGGCCACCGGCCGGGTGGTCCGCGGCGGTATGCGCGGCATCGGGATCCTGCTGCTCGGCTACACGACGTGGCTGGTGGTCCGGGTCGCTCTCGGCGCCGGCTGGCTCGAGGTGGCCGAGAAGTTCGCGGACGTGTCGCCGGGCCCGTGGATGCGATGGGCGGTGCCGGTGGCGTGGACGCTCGCCAACGCCGTCGCCTACACCGCACTGGCCTGCCTGAACGCGGTGCTGCTGGTGGAGATCCGGATCCGGACCGAAGGCCTGGACATCGCCGTCAACCGGGCCCGCAGCCGGGGCGTGGATCCGGCGGTGGCTCTGGAGGTGAACCGGTGAGAGGATACGAGGAGTTCCTCGGCGACCTGTTCACCCGGGTGTCACCGGCCCTGACGCTGCTGATCCTGCTCGCCGTGACCGGCCTGACCGCGGCGGCCTGGTACTACTTCCCGGCGTGGGTGCCCCGCCGGCTGCCCCGATGGCGTCTGCCCCGGCTGCGCCGGCCCCGAATCACCTCGCGGCCGAAGAAGACGAAACGCCCGGCCGTGTCCCGCAGCGAGCCGGACGCGCCCGCGGTGCCCGCCACCGGGCGCGCCGACGAACTCGCCGGGCAGGGCCGCTACGCCGAAGCCATCCGGGAACGGCTGCGCGACACCGTCGCCGACCTGACCCGGGCCGGGCTGATCGACCCCGAACCGGGCACCACCGCCGCCGAACTGACCGGTGACGCCACCGCCGGGCATCCCGGGGTCGGCCCGGCCCTGACCGGGGCGACCGGCCTGTTCTCCGGAGTCTGGTACGGGCGGCAGCCGGCCGGGCCGCACGAGGACGCCCGGATGCGGGAGCTGACCGCCGAGGTCCGCGACAGCCTCGCCGCCGAGGAGGGCCGATGAAACGCTGGCTGCGGGCCGCCATCCCGTTCGCCGCGCTGACCGTCCTGGTCACCGGCACCCTGATCGTGCACGCCGTCGAGACCCCGGACACCGGCGACCCGGAGTACCTGGCACCCGACCAGGTCCGGGAGATCTCCGGCGGCGGCCTGGCCGAACGGCTCCGGGCCCGCGGTATCCGGGTCGACCGGGTCACCACCACCGACCAGGCCGTCGACGCGGTCGGCGACGGGCCGGCGACCCTGTTCCTGCCCGCACCGGACCTGGCCGACCTGACCCGGGTGCGGGGACTGCCTGCGGGCACCCGGGTGGTGGCGGTCAACCCGTCGGACAGTGCCCTGCGGCGTACCGACTGGCCGCTGACGTCGGCCGGTAACCGGTGGACCACCGGGGTGCAGCAGCCGGACTGCGACGACACGGTGGCTCGGCAGGCCGGGGCGGCGGCGGTGCTGCTGACCTCCTACCAGCCCTCCGAGCCGGCCACCGTCTGCTATGCGGGTGCTCTGGTCACCATGCAGATCGACAAGTCGTACACGGTGACCGTGGTGGGGTCGCCGGATCCGTTCCGTGACGACCGGATCGCCGAGCACGGCAACGCCGCCCTGGCCGTGGGGCTGCTGGCCCAGCAGCCGCGGGTGGTGTGGCTGGACGTGCACGAACGGGACCGGCCGGTGCCGTCGCCGACCCCCACCGTGCAGCCTCCTCCCCCGCCGCCGGTCTCCGGTGAGCAGGGCGGGGACGGCGAGGGCGAACCCGGGCAGACCGGTCCGGGCTCGTACCCGCCGGGCTCGTATCCGCCGGGCAAGGACAGCGCCAGCCCGCCGAATCCGCTGTTCTCGGCGCTTCCGCCCGCACTGCTGGCGACCCTGGCGCTGCTCGCGCTGATCCTGCTGGCCC
>DATMVU010000054.1:0-5519 GCA_035562875.1 Actinoplanes sp.
GCAGATTCGAGCCAGAGTTGATCTTTTAACCGTCACTTAAGCGGACCGTAAGGCCGACCTCAGGAAGGCGTCTTCAACCAGCGCAGAATCTCCCCGGTAACCAGTTCGGGGGCTTCCCGGTGGAGGAAGTGCCCGGCTTCCGGCAGGAGTCGCCACTCGTACGCGGCGGTTACGTAGCGTCCTGATCCCTGCGCGGTTCGCGGTAACACTGCGGTGTCAAGTCCGCCGTGTAGTTGCAGGGTCGGCACAGTGGACGGGCGCTGCATCAACTTGACGAACCGGTACCCCTGCAGCCGTAGCGCGCTGCGGGCAACCCAGCGGTACGCCTCCAGGGCGCAGAACGACGCCTGTGGGATCTGCATGGCTTCCCGGCAGCGGGCCGAGTAGTCGGCGAACTCCGGGCCGGCCGCGAACCGCGGGCTGCTCCACCTGCTCATCAGCTCACCGACCATGGCGGCGTCGTCCCGGGTCAGCACGTGCTCGTACCGTGGCACCTGGAACCGCACCACCGGCGAGGACGCGGAGAATTGCCCACGCGGGTCGGCGAAGAGGGCGGCCCGCAGCCGGAGTGGATGCGCGGCGCCGAGCACGACCAGGCGGTTCACCAGTTTCGGGTGAAACGAGGCGGCCGCCCAGCCGATCATGCCGCCGGCTCCGGCACCGACCACGGTGGCCGACCGCTCACCCAGGGCACGGATCAGGCCGGTCACGTCGGCGGCCATCGTGTAGCCGTCGTACCCCCGTGGTGGTTTGTCGCTCGCACCGTATCCGCGCAGGTCGATCGCGGCGGCCCGGAAGCCCGCGTCGGCGACCTGGGTCATGATGTCGTGCCAGGCCCACCAGAATTCAGGGAATCCGTGCAGGAAGAGGACGAGCGGGCCGGTGCCGACCTCGGCGACGTGGAAGCGGCTGCCGTTGGCGCCGACAAAACGGTGGCTCCACGGCCCTTCCGTCAGCACACACGACTCGTCCACCCGACCACCCATCCGGTCAGCCTAAGTCCCGTTGTCACACACGGTGCCGGGCAGTGGCGAAATGGAGCCGCACCGTGATCATTGAATCGGTTCCGAGGCGGTCATCGACATCAATGTTCCCGGACCGCAGTAGATCTTGATTCGAGTGGTCTCCAGCTTGACCTTCACCCGGTCGCCCTTGGCCAGTTCGGTGCCGGCAGTGCCGTAGAGCGCGTACCGCTTGCCGTCGTCGGAGATCAGGCCGTAGCACGGGCCCTTTCCGCCGATCGTGACCATGCCGGCCACCCAGCCGGTCTCCGGGAGGCTGTCGGTCGGTTCCTTGGGCGGCTTCTCGGTCAGCGTGACGGTGGGCAGCGGCTGGTCCGGCGGCAGCGACACGGACGGGGCCGGTGACGACGACGGCACGGGCGAGAACGGGCCGGGGGACTGCGAGAGGGCCGGTGGGCCCGGCGGCTCCGAGGACGAGGATGCCGGCGAAGCCGTGCTGTTGGCGCATCCGGCGATGACCGCTCCGGCGGCTACCGCCAGACCGATCCGGTACGTGGCTTGAGTGCGCATGAGACAGATCCTTCCCGCGTACGACATCAGGGTTTGGACGAATCGCCGGGCGAGATGGTTCCGAAACGACGACGGCACCTGGGGACAACCCCGGACGACGACGGCGCCCGGGGACAACAACCCCGGACGCCGTCAGAAGATGTGCGATGCGATCAGTAGGTGGCCACCGTGACCGAGGTGCCCGACTGGCTGAGCACCGCGATCTTGACGCCGACCGCGGGGAGCTTGACGCCGTGGTTCGGCAGCTCCTCGTAGAAGTACTTGTCCTTGTCGTTGAAGACGGTCTTGCCGAGCTGCGGCTTGATGACCGACTTCGCGCCGTTCAGGTGCAGCGTCATGCCGTCGGTCGGCCAGAAGCCGAACGGCGCGTCGTAGACCTGGACCCGGGACCGCCACGGAACCCCGGTCGGGTTCAGAACCGGCTTCGGGTGCGCGTCGATGATCAGGTTGCGGCCCTCACCGGGGTGGACGTTGGTGTTGTTGTCCGCCTGCGAGGTGTCCCAGTAGGAGATGAGCAGGCCCTGCTGGTAGTTGTAGTGCTCCACCCAGTCCGGCTTGGTGTTGGCCCAGCCGAAGTTGTACGGCCCGGTCTGCAGGTACTTGTCGTACGAGGTGTAGGTGCGGTTACCGGCGATGTAGAAGTGCGGGTAACCCTGGCTGACCGAGCTGCCCACGATCGTGAAGCCGTCGAGCGTCCAGGCCGGGGTGCCCTCGGCGCCCTCGGTGGAGACGACCGCGCCGCCGGCGGTGACGGTCAGCTCGTCGCCGAAGAAGCCGCCCTCGGAGACGCCACCGTCGGTCAGGTAGTGCAGCCGGAAGTCGATCTTCTGACCGGCGTACGCGTCGAGCGGGACGTTGATGTCGACCCACGCGCCGTTCGACGAGCCGGTGATCGACGGGCTGCCCGCACCGTCGGCGACGAACGGGGCACCGGCCACCGTGCCGTTGAGCTTCACCCAGTTGGCGCCGCCGTCGGTGGACGCCTCGGCGTAGAGGTAGTCGTAGTCGGCTTCGATCTGGTAGCGGCCCTTGAGCGAGACGCTGCCGCTGCTCTTGCCGGTCAGGTCGACCACCGTGGACAGCGAGGTGTTCAGGTCGTCGGCGTTGCCGGAGAAGAACTGCTTGGTGCCCGCGTACGGCTGGCCGAGGTCGGTGGTGACCTGCTTGTCCGGCAGCTGGACCACGAGGGCCTGCTTCTTCTTGGTGTTGAACTCCTGCGGGCCCAGGTTGACGACCTTCTTGGTGCCCGCCTTGACCAGCTCGTAGTCGAGCCAGCCGAGCTGCAGCTTGTTCCAGGCGCCGAGGTCGCCGGGGCGGGTGCCGATGCCCTGGTCGTTCTTGGCGCTGAGCCGGCTCTGCGCCATCAGCGTCCAGTACTCGTTGCTGTTGTCGCCGAGACCGCTGGTGTCGTAGTCGTCGGGCAGACCCAGGTCGTGGGTGTACTCGTGGACGAAGACGCTCAGGCCACCGTTCTCCGGCTGCACCGTGTAGTCGCCGACCCACAGGTCACTGGTGCCGACCTTGGCGCCGCCGAGCTTGTTGAACGACGGGCCGGTGAGGCCGATGTTGCTGTTGTAGGCGTACCAGCGGTGGCTCCAGATCGCGTCCTCGCCCTGGTACGGGTCACCGTCGGCCTGGTCGCCGCCGGAGTGGACGATCTGGAAGTGGTCCAGGTAGCCGTCGGGCTCGTTGAAGTTGCCGTCACCGTCGAAGTCGTAACGGTCGTAGACGTCGTACTCGGCGAGCGCGGCGTTGATCTGCGCCTCGGTCTTGCCGGACGCCTTCTGATCCGCGTACCACTGGTTGACGCCGTCCTGGACCAGCGCCCACACGTTGGTGCAGTTGCTGCTGGCGCAGACGTTCGGGTCGTCACCGTTGGCGTCGCTCGGGTTGTCGTTCGACCGGCCGTACCGGGCCTCGTTGTACTTGACCTTGACCCAGTCGGAGACCTCACCGTCGACGCTGTACCGGCCGGACGACTGGGTCTCGAAGTACGTCTTGACCGACTCGGTGTTCTTGCCGGTGCCGAAGTACAGGTTCTGGAAGTACTCGGGGGAGTAGTCGGCCTGCCAGATGGTGCTGTTGTCGACCTTGCGGTCCGGCGCGGGAATCGCGTTGTGCAGAGGGCCCTCGAACGTGGAGGGACCGGCGTACTGGGTCGTCGTGTCCTGGTCCGGGAAGTTCGGGTGCCGCTCGCTGCCGAACTCGGTCAGGATGACGAAGATCTTGTCGGTCTTCTCCCGGGCGAGTTCCACGTACTGGTTCTTGCCGGGGTGGCCGAAGCCGCCCTTGCCGTACGTCTTGCCGAGGTTGACGACCTTGCTGCCGTTCCGGGTCTCGACCTTCGCCTTACCGCTGAACACCTCGGAGACTGCCTGCTCGCGCAGTGCGCGGCGCTTCTCCTCGAGGGGGTTGGGCAGGTCGTGATCGTCGACGTGAGCCGACTCCGGCGCGGTCTCCGATGGTGGCGCCGCCATGACCTGGACCGGGGCGAAGGCTCCGACTCCGGTCACGACCACGGCGCCGAGCAGTCCTGCGACCACCTTGCGCACTACGTTTACCTCCGCTTTCGCCAGCCGGGGTCCCAGGGGAACGGGTTTCCGGCGTGAAAGGTGAACGTATGCAAAGCAACCGATGTTCGGGGAGCGTCGAGGTTATTGATGACCAACAGTTATTCGATATGACCTTGCCATAACGCAAGAACCGGCATATTACGCAAAAGGCTGGCAGAGATTACACTCTGCCAGCCTTTATTTACGCATGTCAGTCTTCGGATTTGGCCGTTTTCAAGCCGGACGAGATGAGATCCATCACCGTTGAGTCCTGCAGGGTGGTCACGTCGCCGAGTGACCGGTTCTCCGCCACGTCCCGCAGCAGACGCCGCATGATCTTGCCGGACCGGGTCTTCGGCAGCTCCGCCACCAGCATGATCTGTCGCGGCTTGGCGATCGGGCCGAGCGTCTTGGCCACGTGGTTGCGCAGTTCCTGGATCAGCGCCTCACCCGCGTCACCGGCGGTGTCCACATTGCCGCGCGGAATGGTGAACGCGACGATCGCCTGACCGGTCGTCGGGTCGGTGGCGCCGACCACCGCGGCCTCGGCCACCGACGGGTGCGACACGAGTGCCGACTCCACCTCGGTGGTCGAGATGTTGTGACCGGAGACCAGCATCACGTCGTCGACCCGGCCGAGCAGCCAGAGCGCGCCGTCCTCGTCCTTCTTCGCACCGTCGCCGGCGAAGTAGAACCCGTCGAACCGGGACCAGTAGGTGTCGATGTATCGCTTGTCGTCACCCCAGATGGTGCGCAGCATCGACGGCCACGGCTCGGTCAGCACCAGGAAGCCACCGCCGCCGTTCGGCACCGACTGCGCCTGGTCATCCACCACGTCGGCACTGATACCGGGCAGCGCGGTCATCGCCGAACCCGGCTTCGCCGCGGTGACACCGGGCAGCGGCGAGATCATGATCGAGCCGGTCTCGGTCTGCCACCAGGTGTCCACGATCGGGGTGCGCTCCCGGCCGACGTGCTCCCGGTACCAGATCCACGCCTCCGGGTTGATCGGCTCACCGACGCTGCCGAGCACCCGCAGCGACGACAGGTCGTACTTCGCCGGGATGTCGTCGCCCCACTTCATCATGGTGCGGATCAGCGTCGGCGCGGTGTAGAGGATCGACACCTTGTACTTGTCGACGATCTGCCAGAACCGGCCGCGGTCCGGAGTGTCCGGGGTGCCCTCGTACATCACCTGGGTCGCCCCGTTGGAGAGCGGCCCGTAGACGATGTAGGAGTGCCCGGTCACCCAGCCGATGTCGGCGGTGCACCAGTAGACGTCGGTCTCCGGCTTGAGGTCGAAGACCGCGTGGTGCGTGTACGACGTCTGGGTCAGGTAGCCACCGGTGGTGTGCAGGATGCCCTTGGGCTTACCGGTCGTCCCCGACGTGTACAGGATGTAGAGCGGGTGCTCGGCGTCGAACGCCTCGGGGGT
>DATMVU010000055.1:0-4079 GCA_035562875.1 Actinoplanes sp.
GCTCACGCAACCCCAGCCGGCCCAGGTTGGGCCCGTTCAGCACGTAGATCACGCCGCCACCGCCGCGTACGCCTCGCGCAGCAGGTCCTCGTCCGGGCCGGTCAGGACGCCCGGTTTCGCCAGGCCGTCCAGGACCACGAACCGCAGGGTCGCGGCCCGCGCCTTCTTGTCGACGCGCATCGCGGGGAGCAGCTCGTCAAAAGCCTGCTCGTCGTACGACGTGGGCAGGCCGAGTGATTCCAGGATGCTGCGGTGCCGCGCCGCGGTGGGCTCGTCCAGGCGCCCGGTCAGCCGGCCCAGCTCGGCCGCGTAGATCATCCCGACCGCGACCGCGTGCCCGTGCTTCCAGGAGTACCTCTCCCGGCGCTCGATCGCGTGACCCAGGGTGTGCCCGTAGTTCAGGATCTCGCGCAACCCGGACTCCCGGAGGTCCACCCCGACCACGTCCGCCTTCACCTGGATCTTGCGCTCGATCAGCTCACGCAGCACGTCACCGTGCGGGTCCACGGCCTTCACCGGATCGGCTTCGACCAGCTCCAGGATCCGCGGGTCGGCGATGAAGCCGCCCTTGACCACCTCGGCCAGGCCGGCCGCCAGGTCGTCGGCGGGCAGCGTGTCCAGGGCGTCCAGGTCGCAGATCACGCCGGCCGGCGGATGGAACGCACCGACCAGGTTCTTCCCGGCAGCGATGTTCACCGCGGTCTTACCACCGAGCGCGGCGTCCACCATGCCGGCCACCGAGGTCGACACCGGCACCCAGCGGACCCCGCGCAGCCAGGCGGAGGCCACGTAACCGGCCAGGTCGGTGGTCGCGCCGCCGCCCACGCCGACGACGACATCCGTCCGGGTGAACCCGGCAGCACCGAGCTGATCCCAGCACCGGGCCGCCACCTCGATCGACTTGCCGGCCTCGGCGTCCGGCACCTCGATCGGCACCACCGTCGCCACGCCCGCCGACTTCGCCACTGCTTCGGCGCGCTCACGCAGCGTCGGCGGGTGCAGGATCGCCACCCGGGCCGCGCCGTCGATCATCGCGGGCAGTTCGGCGGCGAGCCCTCGGCCCACGACCACGTCATATGGACGGTCACCCGTCACCGGAATACGCGTCACCACGGTGTACACCCTATTCGTACGGCAGCCGGGCTTGATGGGGTTATATAAAGATGACCCCATAGGGGTTACACCTTACGCATGCCGAAAATCAACGTGTACCTGCCCGACGACCTCGCCGACGCTGTCCGGGACACCGGCCTGCCCGTCTCGCCGATCTGCCAGCGCGCCCTGGAACACGCGGTCCGCCGGATCACCACGATCCACCGGGCCACCCTCACCGACCTCGACCCGGCCCGGCTGGCCGAGCAACTCCCCAGCTTCACCGAACGCCTGGTCACCACGATCACCCTGGCCGCCACCCGCGCCACCGGCTCGGCTGGTGCCGGCACGGTCACGGCCGGCTCGGTCACGGCTGGATCGGTCACCACCGGTGATCTGCTGCACGGGCTGCTCACCGAGGGTCACAATCTGGCGTTGCGGCTGCTCAACTCGATGGACGTCGCCCCGTCCACTCTGACCGCCCCCACCACCGCCGAACCGGGCCCGGCGGACGGCCCACTCCGCTTCAGCACACCGGCGGCGATCGCGCTGGAACTGGCCGTCGGCGAGGCGATCGGCCTCGGCCACAACTACGTGGGCTGCGAACACCTGCTGATCGGCCTGGCCGCCGAACCCGACGGTGCAGCCGGCGCCCTGCTCCGCTCCCGCGCCGTCGACGGCAAGGCCGCCCGGCGCACGGTGGCCGCGGCCCTGGAGGGGTACGCCCACCTCCGGGCCACCAACCCCACCGCCCCGAACGACGCCGGCTCCCCCGCCGCCGTGCTCACCGCGATCCTTCAGCGCCTGGAAGCCAAAGTCGGCTGACCCACCAGGCGTGGTGGATTCCGGCGTGCCGCCTAACGCTGCAGCAGGGCGATGACCTCGGCGGTGATCTCCGGCTCCGCACGACCGTCGGTGACCACCGTGTGGGTGGCCACCTCCTGGTAGAGCGGCCGGCGCTGGTCCAGCAGGTATTTCAGGGTGGCGCGCGGGTTCAGGGCCAGCAACGGCCGGCCGGCGCCCAGCCCGACCCGTTTGATCGCGTCGGTCAGCTCCACCGAGAGGTAGACCACCGGGTGGGCGGCGAGCAGCTTCCTCGTACCGTCGTCGAGGATGGCTCCGCCGCCCAGCGCGAGCACACCGCCGAACGTCTCCAGCGACGACGCCACCGTCTCGCGTTCGAGGGCCCGGAACGTGTCCTCGCCGTCGTCAACGAAGATCTCCGGGATCGGCTTGCCGGCCCGCGCCTCGATGATCAGGTCGGTGTCCGCGAACGGCACGCCGAGCGCCGCCGCGACGGCCTGCCCGACGGTGGTCTTGCCGGCGCCCATCACACCGACGAAGACCGCGACCGGGGCCATCAGTGGATGATCAGGTTGTCGAGGTACGACGCCAGGTTGCGGCGGATCTCGGCGACCGAGTCGCCACCGAACTTCTCGGTCGCGGCCTCGGCCAGGACCAGCGCCACCATCGCCTCGGCGACGATCGCACCGGCCGGGACCGCACAGACGTCGGACCGCTGGTTGATGGCGGTGGTCGCCTCACCGGTGGTGATGTCCACGGTCTGCAGCGCCCGGTTCAGCGAGGAGATCGGCTTCAGCGCGGCGCGCACCCGCAGCGGCTCGCCGTTGGTGATGCCACCCTCCAGGCCACCGGCCCGGTCGGTGATCCGCTTGACACCGTCCGGCGTCGGGACGATCTCGTCGTGCGCAACCGAGCCCCGCGACCGGGCCTGGGTGAAACCGTCGCCGATCTCCACACCCTTCACCGACTGGATCGACATCAGGGCGGTGGCCAGGCGGGCGTCGAGCTTGCGGTCCCACTGGACGTGCGATCCGAGACCCGGCGGGACGTTGTACGCCAGCACCTCGACGATCCCGCCCAGGGTGTCCGCGTCCTGTTTGGCGGCGTCGACCTCGGCCACCATCCGGGCACTCGCCTCCGGGTCGAGGCAGCGCAGCGGGTCCTCGTCGATCCGGGCGAAGTCGTCAGGGGTCGGCACGACACCCGGCTTGGCGGCGACCGAGCCCAGCTCGATGACGTGCGAGACGATGTCGATGCCGAGAGCCTGCTTGATCAGCTGCTTGGCCACCACGCCGACAGCGACACGGGCCGCGGTCTCCCGGGCGCTGGCGCGCTCCAGGATCGGGCGGGCGTCGGTGTGGCCGTACTTCTGCATGCCGGCCAGGTCGGCGTGGCCGGGACGGGGCCGGGTGAGCGCGGCGTTGCGGGACTGGGCGGCGAGCACCTCGGGGTCCACCGGGTCGGCCGCCATCACGGTCTCCCACTTGGGCCACTCGCTGTTGCCCACCCGGAGCGCCACCGGCGAGCCGAGGGTCACCCCGTGCCGGATGCCACCGATGATCTCGAGCTCGTCCTGCTCGAACTTCATCCGGGCGCCGCGGCCGTAGCCGAGACGGCGTCGTACCAGATCACGGGTGATGTCCGCGCTCGTCACCTCGACACCGGCGGGAACACCCTCCAGCATGGCGACGAGCGCCGGTCCGTGCGATTCCCCTGCAGTCAGCCAGCGCAACACCGCAACAGTCTGGCACGGCTCCCTCACCGGCCGCCGGGTGGCCGCCTCCGTCCCGCCCTGCGGACATCCAGCGCGTGGCGTCAGCCCCGGCTGCGAACCGCGTCCGCCAGAGCCGTGCGCATGGCGTCCTCGGGTGCCTCGGGCAGGCCGGTGAACTGCTCGAACTGACCGAGGGCCTGGGCCAGCAGCAGGTCCAGGCCGGAGACCACGGTGACCGCGTGCTGCAGAGCCGAAGCGGCGAGCGGTGTCGGCCACGGGTCGTAGAGGGCGTCGAAGTACACACTGCCGGGTCGCCAGGTGACCCGGCCGGCCAGGTCGTCGGCGATCCCCTTGGGCACGGTGGAGATGACCGCGTCGGCGTCGAACGCCCCGGCCGCCTCCGGCCAGGACACCCCGACCAGGGTGAGGCCCAGGGCCACCGCGACCGGTGCCAGCTCCTCGCGGGCCT
>DATMVU010000056.1:0-2115 GCA_035562875.1 Actinoplanes sp.
GGAGAGAATGGCGAGGGCGCGGCGCGGTGGAGGGACACCAGCAGTGATTGCGCGGCGTGCCGGGGTCAAGGCGCGACGTGAGCAGGCGCTGGCGCTACGCGCGGCCGTGCGCTCTGGGTGGGATGGCGCGGCGGTGGAAGCCGCGCTGCTCGGCGAGCAGCCCCGATTGTGGTGAGGATTGGTTAGCTCTCGTTGAGTGGCCCCCGGTATAACCGCGGCGGGGCGCCGCTCGCAGGGCGAGCTCTGGCTCCTATCGGGCGTGCGGCGAGTTCCTTCGCGATCTCGCCGCACGTCGCGTTAAGCCTGCACCCGCGTTACGTATTCGATCTCGATGACGCGGCTGCCGATTCTGAGGACATCATCACCCGACCCTGGTGACAACTCACCCGTGACGACTTCGCCATGGGAAAGCGTCACCTGAACCGGACCATACGGCCCATCGTCGGTGATGTCGGCGACCAGAGTTCGAACAAGGATGCTGAACGTTCCTACCCATCCCGCGCCGGATGACGCGAGGTCGAGATCGTAGGCGTCGGCGGTGGCGCGGTCGGAGGTCTTCTTCATCGGTGTGGCACCTTTCGGTATGGGCGGTGGGGGTAGGCCCCGGCGAGTGGGGGATGCACGCCGGGGGCCTACTGGCTTAGGTGGTGACGGTGGCGGGCTCGCCGGTGAGGGTTTCCACGACGAGTCCGACGAGATCGCGGGCGGCCGGTGGGGTGACGGCGTTGCCTGCCAGGCGGACTTGCTCGCGGCGGGTGCCGAGCATGCGGTAGTCGGTGGGAAAGTCCATCGCGGCGGTGATTTCGCGGGGCTCTAGCATCCGGAAGAACACGTCGTTGATATCGATGTGTTGCGGTGGCGCGGGGGCGGGTCCGCTGGTGATCAGACTGTGGTGCTCGACGGTGGTGACGGTGGGCAGTGCCTCGTCGGCAGGGATGCTGCCGCCTTTGCCGTAGTAGCTCGTGATCAGCGGTCGCGGCTCGGTGGGGTTCCAGCGGCCGTGGAACACGTCGCCGCGTGTGACGGAGCTGTAGACCAGGCCGTGGTGGTTTCCGGATGCGGTGACCGTCGATAGCGCTTCGGTGGTGCTGCGGGCATCGCTGGAGCCGCCGCGTAGTTCGGCGATGAAGGGTGCGAAGGCGATGCCGTCATTCTCGCGGGTGGTGCGGGTGGCGATGGGTTGGTCGGCGGCGACGGCCTCGGTGCGCCACGTGCCTCCGGTGGGGACCAGCAGCGCGGTCTCGCTGCGCGTGGTCATGGTTCGTGTCGGCTGGTCGACCGGGGCGGCGTTCTTGCCGTCGCGTCCTTCGACGGGCACCAGCATGGGCTGCCAGTAGCGCTGGATTCCGGCGGCGATGCGGGCCATGGTCTTGGCGGCCAGTGGGCGGCTGCGATCACTGATACGAGTGCCGGTCAGCGACCAGTCGATGATGTCGGCGGCCGGGCGGTAGGTCGGCTCGATCACCTGGTTGCGGCACGAGACGTTGGGGCAGCGGTAGACGTACTGGGCGCGGTACTTACCCCACGGTGCGCGGTCGGTGCGCTTGAAGCTCTGCACGGCGCGCACCGGCCCGCAGTCGGGGCACACCGCGTAGGGGGACACGACACGCTTGACGTCGGGCCGGGGGTCGCCCACGCGGGTGAAGATCGCGTAGAACCGGTCGCGTGACTGGGGGGCACCTCGGCCGTAGAGCTGGGCGTGCATGGAGTTGAGGTAGACGAACTGGGCGGTGTATCCGATGGATTCCATTGCCATGCGCCACGCCTGGAACGGTGGCCAGAACACGACGTCGACCACGTTCTCCACGATGACTGCGCGGTACATGTGGTACTCGGAGAACCGCACGACATCCCACATGGTGGCTCGGCTCCGTTCGGCCGCAGCCTCGGGGAGGATCTCGCCGAACAGATCGGGTTGGGCGTCTTGTCGTTTGCGGCCCTGGGCGATGCTGTGTTTGGTGCAGCTCGGGCTTGCCCAGAGCAGGTCGGTGGTGGGGAACAGGCGCGGGTCGATCTGGGAGAGGTCGGCCTGAATGTGGTCGGTGTTCGGGTGGTTGGCGCTGTGGGTTTCGATGGCCCGATCCCAGTGGTTACTGGCGACGGTGGCGACGACGT
>DATMVU010000057.1:0-2556 GCA_035562875.1 Actinoplanes sp.
GTGCCGACCGGTCGGCCGCCCGGCAGGTCATACCACTCCTGCAGCCAGTCCTGCATCTGCGCGATCTCTGCCAGTTGGGCGTCTCGGATGTCGCTGCACAGGGTCAGCAGTTCGTCGTGCTCGGCGTTCGCCAGGCACTTCTCGGCCTCCCGGATCGCACCCCAGTGGTGGCGGATCATCGACCGCAGGAACGCCACCTCGAACTCCTCGCCGTCCAGGTCGTGGAACCGGTGCATCGACTGCATCCCAGTCATGTCCGGCTCGTGGGAGATGCCGTACCAGTCCTCCAGCCACTGCTGCATGGTCGCGATCTCGGCCGACTGGGTGGCCACGATCGACTCACACGTCGCTGCGAGCTCGTCGTGGACCGCCTTCTCGACGCACATCTCGGCCATCATCACCGCCATGTGGTGGTGGTCGATCATCCCGGTCAGGAAGTCGACCTCGAACCGGGCCGCCTGATCGGACGCCGCCGGTGCGCTCGCCTGTGCCGGTGGTGCGGCCGCCACCGCCACCCCGGTCAGGGCGCCGGTCGCCAGCAGGGCCGCAGTCAAGCCGGACGCCACCCGTCGGGTCAGGTTCGTGTGTTCCATCATGCCTCCCCTGGTTGTTCGCCTCAGTGTGAGGATGGGCATCGACGCTACCCACCGGGGTTTCGCGGCGTCGAGCCCCGGATCGGGGTTCTTGGCCGAATCTTGAGGTTTTCGCCAGGCACCCCCGCCCAGTTTCATCGGCTTCTTGACGTGATCTTGGCTGCCGCTCAGGGGGCTCCTTGACCCCGGCCCGCGACAGTGGGAGCCGGCGTGCCACGCGGGTGCGTCGCTTGATGGAGGAGTCTCGCCGTGTGGCCAGTGTTGTTCTCAGTGTTCGGGTGAGGTTGACCCCGGATTCCGGACAGGTGGTTGTTTGGTCAGGCGGCCTTGGGAGCCGTCTGGTTGGCCTGTCGGGCCAGGTGGTGTTCGTACTGTAGCGGGCTGATGTAGCCGATCGCTGAGTGGCGTCGGCGGGCGTTGTACCAGGAGTCGATCCAGGTGTAGGCGCCCTGCCGGGCGGCGGCGATCGTGGGGAACACGTGCCGGTGGTAGTACTCGTTCTTGAACGTGGACCAGAACGATTCCGCGGCGGCGTTGTCCCAGCACACGCCGGTGCGTCCCATCGACCGCAGCAGGCCCAACTCGCCGGCGGCCTTGGCGATCTGCTCGCTGGTGTATTGACAGCCCCTGTCGGCGTGGAAAATGACGTTGCCGGGCAGGTGACCGCGCAGGGCGACAGCTTGGCGTAGGGCATCCTCGACCAGATCGGCGCGGAGGTGGTCGGCGACTGTCCTGCCCAGGACCCGGCGGGTGTGACCGTCCCGGATCGTGCACAGGTAGGCCCAGCCCTCGCCGGTGGCCAGGTAGGTGATGTCAGAGTGCCACACGATGTTCGGCAGGCCCTGATCGAAGACCCGCTGGACCCGGTCCGGTGCCGGGTCAGGGTTCGGCCCGACAGTGGTGGTCGGCGGATGCCAGGTACGCGGGCTGATCCCGGCTATCTCGGCTTGCCGCATGCATTTCGCGACCGTCTTGACCGACACCGTCTCACCCTCCTCGCGCAGGTCGTGCAGGATCCTGGGCGCCCCGTAGGTGCCGTCCGAGGCCTTGTGATGGGCCTTGATCCGCACGGTCAACTCGGCCAGCCGCTGCTCCCGCGCGGTCGGGCCGGCAGCCTGGCGTCGGCGCCACTCGTAGTAGCGGCGCCGGTCCACCTCCAACAGCCGGCACATGCGGGTGATCGTGTAGTTCGCCTTCTCCGCATCGATCATCTCGAAGCACTCCTGCCGGGAGTGTTCTTCGCCGCGAAGAAGGCCGCGGCTTTTCCCAGGAACTCGTTATCCAACCGCAGGTCGGCGTTCTCGGCCCGGAGCCGTTCCAACTCGGCCCGCTCCGACACGTCCAGCGGCGCCTCGGGCGGGGCACCCATCCGGTCCCGCTCCAGCTGGACCCAACGGCCCAACAACTGTGCGCCCACGTTGATCTCGGCCGCGACCGTCACGATCGGCCTGCTGGTATCGATCACCAACCGAGCAGCCTCACGCCGGTACTCCGGGGTGTACGTCTTCCGCTTCTTCGTTGTTCCCATCAAGGACATCCTCTCCAGCGGGCCCTGACAAGGGAACCCGCCAAGACGGTGTCCGGGTTACGGGGTCAACCTCAGGCCTGTTCGCCCTGTCCGCGTTTGTGATCGGACCCGCCTTCAACCCGACACCTGCCGTGGCGCCCGCCCCCGTGGCGTCCAGCCAGACCCCGACACCGCCCGCGGACGAGCACGCCGGCCACCACCCGTGAGCCGCCAGCCGCCTCGGCGCCCGGCGTGTCCATCCTGGGGGAACGGGCGCTGTCCCGGCCCGCGGCCCCGGTTCAGCGAGGGGTTCGGCTGGAGTCACCGGCCGGGAGGGCGATCGTGAATCGGGCCCCCGTGCCGGGGCCCTCACTGTCGGCGGTGAGGGTCCCGTGGTGGGCCTCGACGATGGCGCGGGCGATGGTCAGCCCCAGGCCGGAGCCGGGGCTGTCCACA
>DATMVU010000058.1:0-5229 GCA_035562875.1 Actinoplanes sp.
GGGCTGCTGGACCTCGCCAAAGCCCTGAGCACGACGAACGGTTAGCGAGCCGCCACGAAGACGCGGGACGCGACCTCACGGGGCAGGCGGATCTTGTCGCCGGCCGTGCCGTCGATGGTCACCCCGTCCCGCTCCTGGGCCACTGTCACCGTGGTGCCCGGGTTGATGCCGGCCGCGTGCAGCTGGCGCAGCACGTCGGAGTTGGACTGGACGCTCTCGCAGATGCGGCGGATGACGACACTGCCACTCAGCCCCGGGAAGGCCAGGTTGCGCTCGCCGTGGGTGAGGATCTCGGCGGTGTCGTCGGGGGCGCCGAGATGTTCGAGACCCGGGATCGGGTTCCCGTACGGCGAGCGGGTGGGCTTGTTGAGCAGGTCGTAGACGCGTTTCTCGACGGCGTCGCTCATCACGTGCTCCCAGCGGCAGGCCTCCTCGTGGGCCTCCTCGTAGGGCATCCCGATGACGTTGACGAGCAGCAGCTCGGCGAGGCGGTGTTTGCGCATGACGCCGACGGCGGTGGCCCGGCCCAGGTCGGTGAGCACCAGGTGCCGGTCGCCCTCGACGGTCAGCAGCCCGTCCCGCTCCATGCGGGCCACGGTCTGGCTCACTGTCGGGCCGCTCTGGTGCAGGCGCTCGGCGATCCGGGCACGAAGCGCCGGAACACCCTCTTCCTCAAGCTCCAGAATGGTGCGAAGGTACATCTCAGTGGTGTCGACGAGATCGTTCACGATGTGGTCCTCCCAGCAGCGATAATACCGCGTTGCGTTGGGCTGACCTTCGCCCTTGACAAGTGCCTGAAGACCCTACCCGACGCCGGAACACGTGTGCTAACGGCACATCGCCCCGTCCGGGGGACGTCGGAAGCGTGGGAGCATGGCGGTCATGGCGGACGACACCACAGCGGTGATCTGGGACAGCACCCTGCTCGACTACGACATGGGCGATCATCCGCTCAACCCGGTGCGTGTCGAACTGACCATGGCGCTGGCCCGTGAGCTCGGTGTCCTGGACCGTCCCGGCGTTCAGATGATCACTCCCGGTGAAGCGAGTGAGATCGATCTCACCCGGGTGCACCGTGCCGACTATCTGGACGCTGTCCGGCTCGCCCCGATCGACCCGTTCTTCACCGGCTGGGGGCTGAACACCGCCGACAACCCGGTCTTCGAGGACATGCACCGGGCCTCGGCCCGGATCTGCGGCGCCACGCTGGCCGCTGCGCAGTCGGTCTGGCACGGCGTGACCCGGCGCGCGGTGAACGTGGCCGGCGGCCTGCACCACGCGATGCCGGCCCGGGCCGCCGGATTCTGCGTCTACAACGACCCCGCGGTGGCGATCGCCTGGTTGCTGGCGAACGGTGCCCAGCGGGTCGCCTACATCGACGTCGACGTGCACCACGGCGACGGCGTGCAGGCGGCCTTCTACGACGATCCGCGGGTCCTCACGGTGAGCCTGCACGAGACGCCGCTGGCACTCTTCCCGGGCACCGGGTTCGCCGACGAGACCGGCGGTCCGAACGCCGAGGGCACCGCCGTCAACGTCCCGCTGCCCCCGGGCACCGGTGACGACGGCTGGCTGCGGGCGTTCCACGCGGTCGTCCCGTCGGTGGTCCGGGCCTTCGCTCCGGAGATCATCATCAGTCAGTGTGGCGCCGACGCCCACCGGCTCGACCCGCTCGCCGATCTGCGCCTGTCGGTGGACGGCCAGCGGGCCGCGTACATCGCCATGCGCGCCCTGGCCGACGAGATCTGTGACGGCCGCTGGGTGGCGACCGGCGGCGGTGGTTACGCCCTCGTCGAGGTGGTGCCCCGGGCCTGGACCCACCTGCTGGCGGTCGCCACCGGGGAGGCGCTCGCCCCGGCGACCCGGATCCCGTCGCGCTGGCGCTCGCTGGCGGCCGGGCGCCGCCCGGGGACTACGATTCCGGAGGTGATGACGGACGGGACCGAGCCCTCGGTCGCGCCCTGGCCGGGGACCAGCGAGGACCCGGTCGACCGGGCCGTCCTCGCCACCCGGACGGCGGTCTTCCCGCTGCACGGCCTCGATCCGTACGACCCCCGGGACTAGATCATGGAGCGCGGCGCGGACGTCCTTCTCTCCGATGGCACAGCGGTCCACCTGCGCCGCATCCGCCCGGAGGACGCGCCGGCCATCGTGGACTTCCACTCCCGGATGAGCGACCGCACCCGCTACCTACGGTACTTCTCGCCCTATCCGCGCATCCCGGAACGCGACCTGCACCGGTTCGTCAACGTGGACCACCGGGACCGCGAGGCGTTCGTGACGGTCGCCGGCGGCCGGATCACCTCGGTCGGGCGTTACGAGCGACTCGGCCCGGACTCGCCGGAGGCCGAGGTCGCGTTCGTGGTCGAGGACGCCATGCAGGGCCGGGGCATCGGCTCGGTGCTGCTGGAGCATCTCGCCGACGCGGCCCGCCGGCACGGCATCACCCGGTTCGTCGCCGAGGTGCTGCCGGAGAACAACGGCATGCTGCGGGTCTTCGGCGACACCGGTTATCAGGTGCAGCGGCGGTACGCCGACGGCGTGGTCCACCTGAGCTTCCCGATCGAGCCCACCGAGAAGTCCCGGGAGGTGCAGGAGTCCCGCGAGCACCTGACCGAGTCCCGGTCGATCGCCCGGCTGCTGTCCCCCCGGGGCATCGCGATCTACGGCGCCAGCGCCACCGGTCAGGGTGTCGGCGCGCTGGTGCTGGGCAACCTGCGCGACGGCGGCTACACCGGCGAACTGGTGCCCGTGCACCCGACTGCCGACCGGGTGGCCGGGCTCCCGGCGTACCAGAATGCCTCTGCTGCCGGTGTCCCGATCGACCTGGCCCTGATCGCGGTGCCGGCCGATCGTGTGGCGGGGGCCGGGACGGACGCGGCCCGCGCCGGCGCGGGTGGTGGTGTGGTGGTCTCCGCCGGGTTCGCCGAGACCGGCCCGCAGGGTGCCGTCGAGCAGCGTGCTCTGGTGGAGGCGGCCCGGGCTGCCGGGTTGCGGGTGATCGGGCCGAGCAGTTTCGGCATCGCCAACACCGACCCGGCGGTACGCCTGAACGCCACGCTCTCGCCCCGGTTACCGATGGCCGGGCGGGTCGGCTTCTTCAGCCAGAGTGGCGCTCTCGGGGTGGCACTGCTGGCCGAGGCGGACCGTCGTGGTCTGGGCCTGTCGAGTTTCGTCTCGGCCGGCAACCGGGCCGACGTCTCCGGCAACGACCTGCTGCAGTACTGGCAGGACGACCCCGGTACCGACGTGGTCCTGCTCTACCTGGAGACCTTCGGTAACCCGCGCAAGTTCGCCCGGCTGGCCCGCCGGATCAGCCGGGTCAAGCCGGTGGTGGCGGTGTCCTCGGCGACCCGTCCACCGGGCCTGTCCGGTGACGCGCCCGGTCCGGACGCGAACGCGGTGACCGCCCTGTTCGCCCGTTCCGGGGTGATCCGGGTGGACACCGTCCAGGAGCTCTTCGACGTCGGCATGTTGCTGGCCCACCAGCCGCTGCCGGCCGGGCGCCGGGTCGCCGTGGTGGGCAACTCGTCGGCGCTGGCCGAGCTGGCAGTGGTCGCCTGCCGGGCGGCCGGGCTGGTGGTGGCCGACGGCTATCCGCGGGACACCGGGCCGGTGGCGGGCGCCCACGACCTGGCCGACGCGCTCGCCGACGCCGCTGTCGACGACCGGGTGGACGCGCTGGTGGTGGTCTTCGCACCGCCGATGCCGGGCCGGCACGCCGACGAGGACGCGGACTTCGCCGCGGCGCTGGCGAGTGTGGCGCTGGCCGGCGAGAAACCGACTGTGGCGACGATGGTCTTCGGTCAGGCGCCACCGCGGGTGCCGGCCTATCCGTCGGTCGAGGAGGCGGTGCGCGCACTGTCCCGGGTGGTCGGTTACGCCGACTGGCTGCGCCGTCCGCCGGGGGTGCTGCCCGTCCTGGCCGGCGTGGACCCGGCGGCCGCGGAGGCGGCGGTGGCGGCCGAGTCGCCGACCGGTCTGCTCGCCGCCTACGGGATCGCGGTGGTGCCGTCCACGCTGGCCGGCAGCGCGCAGGAGGCGGTCACGGCGGCGGCCGAGCTGGGCTATCCGGTGGCGATCAAGGCGGCCGGCGGTGCGTTGCGGCACCGGATCGACCTCGGCGCGGTGCGCCTCGCTCTCACCACCGAGGAGAGCGTACGAGCGGCGTACGGTGAACTGGCCGGCGCTTTCGGCCCGGACGTGCTGGTGCAGACCATGGTCGCGCCGGGTGTCGCCTGCCGGGTCGAGATCGTGGAGGATCCGGCGTTCGGCCCGGTGATCGGTTTCGGTCTGGGCGGTGTCGCCAGTGAGCTGCTCGGCGATCTGGCCTGGCGGGCCGCGCCGCTCACCGACCGGGCCGCCGAGGCCCTCGTCGACGAGCCGCGGGCGGCCCCGTTGCTGCACGGCTACCGCGGTTCCACGCCGGTGGACCGGGCCGCGCTGATCGATCTGCTGCTGCGGGTGGGCCGGCTGGCCGACGAACAGCCCCGGGTCCGGTCGCTGACCCTGAACCCGGTGCTGGCCCGCCCGGACGGCTGGTCGGTGTTGCACGCCGCCGTCGAGTTCGGTGATCCGGGGGCCCGGCCGGACACCGGCCCCCGGCGGTTGCGGAGCGTCTGATCAGCAGGCGTAGGCCTCGAGGCGGGAGGCCCGCTCCGGGTCCCGCAGCTTCAGCATGGTGACCTTCTCGATCTGGCGGATCCGCTCGCGGCTGAGCCCGAACTCGCGGCCGACCTCGTCCAGGGTGCGCTGGCGGCCGTCGTCCAGGCCGAAGCGCAGCCGGATCACCGCGGACTCCCGCTCGGACAGGGTGGCGAGCACGATCTCGACCTCGCTGCGCAGCTCACCGGTGGCGGTGCCCTCACCGGGCACGGTCGGGCCGGCGGCGGCGACGAAGTCACCGAGGGCGCTCTCGCCGTCCTCGCCGACTGCCTGGTCCAGGCTGACCGGCTCCCGGTCGTACGAGATCAGCTCGATGACCTGGAACTCGGGCACGTCCATCGCCTTGGCGATCTCGGCGACGCCGGGCTCCCGGCCGAGCGAGGCGGCCAGGTCGCGACGGCAGCGGACCATGCGGTTGACCTGCTCGACCATGTGCACCGGGATGCGGATGGTGCGGGCCTGGTCGGCCATGGCGCGGGTGATGGCCTGACGGATCCACCAGGTGGCGTACGTGGAGAACTTGTAGCCCTTGGTGTAGTCGAACTTCTCGACGGCGCGGATCAG
>DATMVU010000059.1:0-3929 GCA_035562875.1 Actinoplanes sp.
ACCACTACGGCAGGCGAGGCGGCGGCACACTCCGCGGCCTGATCGACACCCTCACCGACCTGCCGGACGGGGTCAGCGAACTCGACGGCGCGGAGAAGATCGCGGCCGGCCTGGCGCAGACACTCACCGCGTCGATCGACAACGATCCGATGTTCGGCGGGGACAGCACACCGCTGGATCCGGCCGTCCTGCTCACCCCGTCCGCCGGGAGACGGGCCCGGATCTCGGTGATCAGCATGATCGGCCTGCCGGGTGAGGACATGCGGCAGAGCTTCGTGAACCAGCTGGAGATGGCGCTGTTCGCGTACATCAAGAAGCATCCGGCCGGTGACCGGCCCCTGCTGGGGCTGTTCATCATGGACGAGGCGCAGACCCTGGCCCCGTCCGGGACGATGACCGCCTGCACGCAGAGCACCCTGGCGCTGGCATCGCAGGCCCGGAAGTACGGGCTGGGGCTGGTGTTCGCCACCCAGTCACCGAAAGGCCTGCACAACCGGATCCCGGGGAACGCGGCCACCCAGTTCTACGGTCTGCTGAACAGCCCGATCCAGATCGAGGCGGCCCGCGACATGGCGAAGGCGAAAGGTGGCGACGTACCGGACATCTCCCGGCTGAGTTCCGGCGAGTTCTACCTGGCGGCCGAGGGGGAGGCGCCACGGAAGGTGCGCACACCGCTGTGCCTGAGCCATCATCCGCGGAGCCCGCTGACCACCGAGGAGGTCCTGGAGCGTTCCCGGATCGGCTGAGCTCCCGCCGCCCGCACCGGCCTACGCCGGTGTCAGACCACAGAGCAGCGCCGGTACGCCGCCCGCCGCTCGCGGTCGACGGCAGCCTCGGTGCCGCCCGGCCATCCGGTCTGACGTCCAGATCTCCGGTCTCACGCCCAGTTGTGCAGCCTCAGGCCCAACCGTGCGGCCTGGCGCCCAGCCGTGCAACCTCACGCCCAACCGTGCAACCTCACGCCCAACCGTGCGGCCTGGCGCCCAACCGTGCAACCTGGCGCCCAGTTGTTCCGCCGCCTCGGCCGTGACCGGGCCCTGGGGTGGTGGGTTTTCCCTCGGGGCCGCCTCGGCCCGGCGGTCGCGGGTCGGTCTGGGGTGGTGACCACGTCGCGCGGGGACTACGTGACGGATAGTGCGGTTGGGTGGGTGATTGGCGTACAAAAAAGTGGTTTTGAGCTTGGAGTTGATCTTTGAGCGGTAGTCGCTGAGGTGATCGGTCTGGCCATCCGGGACAACCCCGTTTGTGGGATTCCTACAAATTGCGGTGCACGACATGCATGATCCGGCTTATGGCTCGACTGGTCGGTAGCCGAGAGGGTGGAGGAGTAGAAAGCTCACAGGGCTACCGGGAGGCTCGGCAAGTGTTCAGGCGTGTCGCGATCATCAACCGTGGAGAGGCCGCGATGCGGCTCATCCACGCCGTGCGGGATCTGTCCGCGGAGACCGGGACCCGGATCGAGACGGTCGCGCTCTACACCGACGAGGATCGGACCTCGACGTTCGTCCGGGAAGCGGATCTCACCTATTCGCTCGGTGCCGCTGCCGCTCGCCCCTACCTCAACCATGAGCTGCTGGAACGCGCTCTGATGGAGACCGGCGCGGACGCGGCCTGGGTGGGCTGGGGTTTCGTCGCCGAGGACCCGGTGTTCGCGGAGCTGTGCGACCGGATCGGCGTCACCTTCGTCGGGCCGAGCGCGGAGGCGATGCGCAAGCTCGGTGACAAGATCGGTTCGAAGCTGATCGCCGAGGAGGTCGGGGTCCCGGTCGCACCGTGGAGCCGCGGCGAGGTCGCGACGCTCGAGGACGCGTTGCGGGCCGGTGACGAGATCGGTTACCCGCTGATGCTGAAGGCGACCGCCGGTGGTGGCGGGCGCGGCATCCGGCGGGTCGACTCGGCCGAGGACCTGACCGACGCCTACGAGCGGACCAGTCAGGAGGCGCTGCGGGCGTTCGGATCCGGTGTGGTGTTCCTGGAACGCCTGGTCACCGGCGCTCGCCACGTCGAGGTGCAGATGATCGCCGACGGTCAGGGCGGCGCGTGGGCGCTGGGTGTCCGGGACTGTTCGGTGCAGCGGCGCAACCAGAAGATCATCGAGGAGTCGTCCTCGGTCGTGATGTCGGCCGAGGAGTCCGCCGAGCTGAAGTCGGCAGCGGTCCGGCTGGCCCTCGCGGTGGGTTACCGCGGCGCCGGCACCGTCGAGTTCCTCTTCCACCCGGGTGACAAGCTGTTCGCCTTCCTCGAGGTCAACACGCGCCTCCAGGTCGAACACCCGATCACCGAGATCACCACCGGCACCGACCTGGTCAAGCTCCAGCTGCACGTGGCCGGTGGCGGCCGTCTCGACGGCGACCAGCCGGCCGAGCAGGGGCACGCGGTCGAGGCCCGGTTGAACGCCGAGGACCCGGACCGGGACTTCGCTCCGTCGCCGGGCCGCATCGCCCGGCTCGCGCTGCCGTCCGGCCCGGGCATCCGGGTGGACACCGGGGTCAGCGAGGGCGACAGCATCCCGGCCGCCTTCGACTCGATGATCGCCAAGATCATTGCGTACGGTAAGAACCGCGACGAGGCCCTCGGGCGCCTCCGCCGGGCCATGGCCGAGACCACCGTCATCATCGAGGGCGGCTCCACCAACAAGAGTTTTGTGCTCGACCTGCTCGACCAGCCCGAGGTCATCGACGGTTCCGCCGACACCGGCTGGATCGACCGAGTCCGTGCCGAGGGCCGTCTGGTCACCCATCGGCACTCGGCGATCGCCCTGGCCGCTGCCGGGATCGAGGCCTACCTGGACGAGGAGGAGATCAGCCGGCAACGGCTGCTCACCACCGCGCACGGCGGCCGCCCGCAGGTCCAGTTCGAGACCGGCCGTCCGCTCGACCTGAAACTGCGTGGTGTCGGTTACCGGGTGCAGGTCTCCCGGCTGGGCCGCAAGCGGTTCCGGGTCGGTATCTTCTCCGGCGCCAGCTTCGGGTACGCCGACGTCGTCAGCGAGCGCTTCGACGAGCACACCAGCCAGATGTACGTCAACGGTCACCGCTTCCGCCTGGTCACCGCCACCCACGGCCCGATCCACACGATCGAGGTCGACGGCATCACCCACCGGGTCAGCCGGGACGAGGGCGGCGTCGTCCGTTCCCCCGCACCCGCCCTGGTGGTCGCCACCCCGCTCGCCGTCGGTGACGAGGTCGAAGCCGGCGCGCCCATCCTCGTGCTGGAGAGCATGAAGATGGAGAACGTGCTGCGGGCGCCGTTCAAGGCCCGGGTGCGGGAGTGCCCGGTCGCGGTCGGCAGCCAGGTCGAGACCGGCGCCCCGCTGATGCGCCTGGAACCGATCGGTGACGCTTCGGCGGAAGCCGAATCCGCCGCTTCCGCCCCGGTCGAGATCGATCTGCCGGCCGGTCCGGACGGCGACCACGGTCTCGACGATCTGCGGGCGCTGCTGCTCGGTTACGACGTCGACCCGGGTGCGGTCAAGAAGTACCTCGCCGAGCGGGACGGCCGCCCGTCCGCCGGCGAGATCGACCTGCTGACCATCTGCGCCGACCTGCTCGAACTCTCCCGCAACAAGCCCGGTGACGACTGGAAGACCGAGCCGGGCAGCGCCGTGCACAGCCCGCGCGAGTACTTCCACAGTTACCTGCGGAGCCTCGACGTGGACCGGGCCGGTGTCACTGCCGGTTTCCAGGCCCGGCTCACCCAGGTGCTCGCGCACTACGGGGTGTCCGACCTGGACCGCACGCCCGAGCTGGAGGACGCGCTCTTCCGGATCTTCCTCGCCCTGCAGAAGTCGGCCGCCAACGTCGGGGCCGTCTCGGAGATCCTGCGGCAGTGGATCGCCGGGAACCCGCCGCACGAGGCGCACACCGCCGAGCGGGCCGGTATCACCCTGGAACACCTGATCGAGGCGACCCAGGTCCGGTTCCCGTCGG
>DATMVU010000060.1:0-20587 GCA_035562875.1 Actinoplanes sp.
CGGCGCCCTGGTCCGGCTCCGTGTCAGCGGGCTGGCCTCCTGTCTGCGCCGGACGTTCCCGGCAGCCGCCGCTCCCCCGGTGCACATCGACCTCGACAACGGCCCGGCCCTGGCCGCCGCGATCGGCGCCGAGATCTCCGACGAGACCGAGTCCGCAGTCCGCCTCCGAGCAGGGCGGATCGTGGCTCGTGCCCACGGCCGGGGCGCCGGTCACGCAACCGCGGCGGCCCATCCGCCCACCGAGACGGTGACTTCGTGACGAGAAAAGGCACCACTGCACAGGTCACGACGACCAGACCACACGACCTTCGAGCCGAACGGCGTCATCGCGGCCCCGGACACGCCAGAGCCGGCACCACGACGACAGATCTGCGGGGGCCGCGCCCAGCGCGATGCCCGGATTCCACCCCCGATGCACGGTGCACCGATGTCACCTGGCCGTCAGCTTTCGGAAGGAGACCCTCATGACGGATCTGCTGGTGCTGCACACGTTGCGGTGTATGGGCTTCACCGATCTGGAGCGGATCGCCGACGTGACCGGTCTGTCCGTTCCCGAGACGGAGTCCCGCTTGATCGACCTGGCAGTGGACGGTTTCGTGACCAAGACTCCCGGGACCTTCGGCGGCTGGGGTGTCACCGAACCGGGAAAGGCCGAGGACATCCGTCTGGTCGCCGAGGAGCTGACCGCCGCCGGCACCTACCCCGCAGTGGCCCGTGCCTACGCCGCCTTTCTGGTGCTCAACCCCGAGCTGCTGGATCTCTGCTCGGCCTGGCACATGCGCACGATCGGTGGAGTGCCCGAGCTGAACGACCACGGTGACGCCGTCTACGACGGCCGGGTTCTGGGTCGTTTCGCCGACCTGCACAGCCGGGCCACCCCGGTGTGCGAGTCACTGACGGCCGCCTTGCCACGTTTCGGGAGCTACCTCCCCCGCCTGCTGTCAGCCTTGTCTCGTGCGGAGAAGGGCGAGATGAACCACCTGGTCGACTCCACGACTTCCTACCACAGCGTGTGGTTTCAGCTCCACGAAGATCTACTGGCCACCATGGGGATTCCGCGATGAGCTTCATCCATCAGCTCCGCGCGACCCCGGAGCTGCCCGGCCCCGAGCTGATCGGCGCGAAAGCCCACGGACTGTTCACGATGATGCGGCTCGGTCTCCCGGTCCCGCCCGGCTTCGTGATCTCCACCGAGGCATGCCGTGTCTTCCTGCGGGACGGCCTCCTACCTGATGGCTTGATCAGCGAACTGACCGCCGCGCTGTCGGCTCTCGAGCGGTTGTACCCCGCTCAACCGCAACTACAACCGAGGCCCGGGCGTCCGGCAGCCACCGGCGGTCCGCTGTCGGTCTCTGTGCGTTCCGGCGCGGCGGTGTCCATGCCGGGCATGATGGATACCCTGCTCAACGTCGGCGACCGGGCAAACCGGGCCGACAACCAGATTCACTCTGCGGTGGAAGACGTCTTCCGCTCCTGGAACACGCCGCGGGCCGTCACCTATCGCGAGTTGCAGGACATTCCGCACGACCTGGGCACCGCCGTGATCGTGCAGACCATGGTCTTCGGGGACCGTGATTCGCACAGTGGCAGCGGAGTGGCTTTCAGCCGCGACCCGAGCACCGGCGAGAAGGGCGCCTACGGTGACGTCCTGTTCGGGCATCAGGGCGACGACGTGGTCTCCGGGCAGGTTCCCACCAGGCCTCTGACCGACCTGGCCGAGTGGCAACCGCTCGTCTGGGCCGAGCTACTGCAGACGTTGGATCTACTGGAACGTCACTTCCGGGACGTCTGCCACGTGGAGTTCACCGTCGAGTCCGGGCAGCTGTGGCTTCTACAGGTCCGGGCTGGCGGGCTGTCCGGGCGGGCAACGGTGCGGGCCACCGTCGACCTGGCCGACGAGGGACTGATCGATCGGCGGACCGCTCTCACCCGGGTGACTCCACGACACCTGAGGGCAGCACGCATTCCGCGTCTCAACCTGGAGACCGGAAATGAGGTCGTCGCGCGTGGCGTCGGCGCGAGTCCCGGCGTCGCCACCGGCCGGATCGCGGTCACCTCGGATCAGGCAGCCCGGATGGCTGCGGCCGGCCCGGTGATCCTGTTCCGCCCATACACCTCCCCACTGGACATGCACGGTCTGGCCGCCGCAGCCGGCATCGTCACCACGGTCGGTGGCCCGACCAGTCATGCCGCTGTGGTCGCCCGCTCCCTGGGCAAGCCGTCGGTGGTCTCGGCGACCGCATTGAGCATCGACACGGTCAACGGCTGCGTTCACGCTCCCGGCGGTGTTCTCCTCGAGGGCACTGTGATCACCATCGACGGGCTCGGCGGTGAAGTGGTCCTCGGTAGTCCAGAGGCTACCGACGACGAGACCGACCCCCACCTGGCCAGGCTGCTCTCCTGGGCCGACCAGGCGATAACCGAAGGGACAACCTGAAGGCTGCGGTCAGGGTCGGGGCCAACCGGCCTGAGATCGGGGCCAAGGTCAGCGGGCCGGAGAGGACGGTTCGGGGATTGTGGGTGGGACGCGCGTTGAAGATGGACGTGACGGCACGGCTTTGTTCGGACCGGCCGGCGGCGAGGCGTATCCCAGATCGAGAGCGGCCATCCCGGTCACCACTCGTGCGGTTTGGGAGGTGCGGTTTGGGAGGTGCGGTTTCAGCGGAGACGGGGGTGGGACGGGGATAGGTGGAACCAATAGTTCACTGTGGGGCCTTGGGCTGCTGGGAGGGCTCCTGCCGTTTCGTACAGGTGGCGGGCTGGGGTGTTCTCCTCGCCGGTGGTGAGGAACATTCGGCTGGCACCGTGGTTGACGCCGGCTTTCATGAACTCGTTCAGCAACTCGCGGGCGATGCCCTGGCGGCGGTGGGACTCGTCCACTTCCAGATCGTGCAAGTAGAGCATGGTGGTGCCGTCCGGCCGGGATAGCAGGTGGCCCCAGCACCAGCCCTGGATTTCTGGGCCGTCCATGGCTATCAGTGCGATTGTCTCCGGAGACTCCACGAACGCGGCCGCGCCGTGGGAGCTGCCGGTGAAGTGCCGGGTTGCCTCTTTGAAGACGTTCATCGTGGCTGACGAGGCATGAACGATCACGGTCGGGTTCTGCTCCTTCGTAGCTCGGGGTGTGACAGGGCGTGACAGGGCTGAGGCCTGGCGGCTTGGCTCCAGGTAGCGCCCGGCTCAGGGGGTGGGGACTTAGGCGGTGGAGACCTGAGCGGTGGAAACCTGAGCGGTGGGGGTTACTGATGGGATGTTGATTACCAGGTCGTAGGCGTTTACCACCTCGGACTGCTGGTAGCGGTCGAGGATGCGGATCCGGTCTGGGGACGGGGTGATGGCGGCTGCGCGGGCTGGGCGTAGGTCCAGGGCGCACAGGCGGTCGGGCATGAGGGCTTCGATGCTGTTCGGGTCGGGGGCTTCCAGGTCGGTGCCGATGATTGCCACACCGCTGGGGGCCGTGGAGTCGGGGCGGCGGGTGACTGTTCGGCCGCTGGTGCAGGTCACGCCGATGGCGATGTAGGACGAACCGAATCTGGATGCCAGGTGATGTCCTGCTGCGGACAGAGGGAAAGCTGGGGTATGCACCGGGATGCGCTGGATGTGGTTGTTGTGGGCGGCGACGATGATCTTCGTGTCGGGGCCAAGGTGTTCCAGCGCCCACAGCACGGTTTCGGCGATGCCGCGGTCGCGGGGAGCCACCTTCGGGTGCACGATGGGGGCGGTGTCTCCGGGAGTCATCTGGGCGGCGAAACCACGCATCGCCTGGTCGAGCAGTACTGCGAGACGCAGTTCATGCCGCGCTACTGGATAACCGTCTGCAGCAGGGTAGGTGCCCGCGGCGAGGTGACCGACTCCGGGGTGACCGGCTGCGGCCGGAGAAGCGGGGGTGGCCTGGCCGTCGCTGGGGACCGCGGTAGCCGGGTCGGCGCCGGGAGCGGCGGTACCCGGGTCGGCGCTGGGGACCGCGGCAGCAGGGTCGGCACTGGGAGCGGCAGTAGTTGGGGCGTCATCAGACGCGAGGGTGGCCGGGTTGCCGGTGAGGGCGGGGGCGGCCTGGTAGACCGGTTGCAGGGCGTCGAGGCGGGTGGACAGTTCGGCGTAGGTCGCCGTCAGCTGGTCGCGGTCGGCGGCCGGCATGCCGTGGTAGGCCGTGTAGGCGGGCAGTGAGTGTTCGCCGGCGTATCGGGATGCCAGTGTGGTGAGGCGGTCCACGAGCGGTGCGGCTTCGGGGTCGGCCACCTGCAGGTAACTGCGGAGGCGGTCGAGAGTGGGCAAGGGTGACGATGTCGAACCGGGAACGTCCAGGCCCACGAAACGGACCGGCTGGTGGCCGTTGCGCATCGATGTCAGGTGGTTGCGCATCTCTGCGCACTTGCCCATGTTGTACGTGATCCCGGTTTCGGCGACGGTCTGCAGTTCGCCGGCGGGGAGGTCACCCCGGACCCACGCGTCTACCGTCTGGCCCTCGCTGAAACCGGATTCCATCGCGTACACCGTGAAACCCAACCGCTCGGTGAGGAAACGCTGGAGCCGGTGGCGGAGCAGGTAGAACTCGCTGACCAGGTGGGCGTTCTCGCCGATCGCGATCACCCGGGCCGAGGCCAGGCGGGCGGCGAGTGGTTCCAGATCGTCGAAGGGTGCGCCGGGGTCGAGCGTGGCCAGCGGAATCGCATTCTCGGTCACGTATCCGGAGAAATCCATCGGGTCAACCTATCGGGCGGTCGTCGATAACATCTGTCCATGCCGGACGAGAACGAACCGAGAAGCGGGCGCTGGGCGCGGTCGGACTGGTGGGGTGTGGTGCTGGACGCGCCGGATGCGGGGCTGCTGGCGCGGTTCTATGCCGAGCTTCGGGGGTGGCGGATCTGGCGGGAGGAACCCGGGAATGTGGTTCTCGACGCCGGTGAGGGTGTGGCCTTTCTGACGGTGCAACACAATCCGGATTTTGTACGACCGGTGTGGCCGGTGGAGCCGGGACGGCAGCAGATGATGCTGCACCTGGATTTCGAGGTTCCCGATCTGGGGGTGGGGGTGGCACGGGCTGTGGAACTGGGTGCGGTTCTGGCCGGGACGCAGCCGCAGGAGAACGTCCGGGTTCTGTTGGATCCGGCCGGCCACCCGTTCTGTCTGTACACCTCATGATGGACGGCGCCGGGCAGCGGGAGCGGGAGTGGTTTCATGCACTCACCGTTCCGGCGGGGCTGTGGACCGTGGTGCGGCTGGACGGGCGGGGCTTCTCCCGGTTCACCGCGGAACACTACGAGAAACCGTTCGACAGACGGTTCGCTGAGGTCATGGTGGACACGACCCGGATGTTGTCCGGTGAGTTCGGGGCGCCGTTCCGGGATCTGGTGGTCCGGGCCGGTGACTGGCGGGCGGAAACTACCATCGGGCCGTGATCGATTTTTCCAGTCCTTCGGTTTTCAAGCTCACTCAGGTCGACCCGGGGTCGGTGTATTCGCAGGTGGCTCCGCTGCTCATCAACGGTGAGCAGGTGGTGGCGGCGTTCAAGACGACCCGGGATTTCGTGGCGTTCACCACCAAGCGGCTGATCGCGGTGAACGTGCAGGGGATGACCGGCAAGAAGGTCGATTTCACGTCGCTGCCGTACAACAAGATTCAGGCCTTCTCGATCGAGACGGCCGGTAATTTTGATCGGGATGCCGAGCTGGAACTGTATTTCAGCGGCCTCGGCAAGGTGCGGCTGGAGTTCAAGGCGAACGCCGACATCCGGCAGCTCGGTCAGCTGATCGGGAGTTACGTGCTGTAGAACAAGCCGTATGCGTCTGATCGGACTTCTCGGTGGTATGAGCTGGCAGTCGACCGCCGAGTACTACCGCCTCCTCAACGAACTGGTCCAGGAACGGCTGGGCGGCCTGCATTCGGCGCGCCTGGTGCTGCATTCGGTGGATTTCGCGGCCGTCGAGGTGTTGCAGGCCGAAGGCCGCTGGGAGGAGGCGGGCGTCCTCCTGGGCGAGGCGGCGCGGAGTCTGGAGGCGGCGGGCGCCGAGTTCGTGGTGTTGTGCACGAACACGATGCACAAGGTGGCCGACCGGATTCAGGAGTCGATCGGTATTCCGTTGCTGCATCTCGGGGACACCACGGCGGAGGCGGTGAAACGGCGGGGCATTCGGACGGTGGGGCTGCTCGGCACCCGGTTCACGATGGCGGAGGATTTCTATCGGGGCCGGTTGGCCGGGCACGGCCTGACGGTGCTCGTGCCGGATGCCGAGGATCAGCGGATCGTCAGCGACGTCATCTACCGGGAATTGTGTCTCGGGGTGGTCCGGCCGGAATCGCGGGCTGATTACCGCCGGATCATCGCGCGGCTGATCGCCGACGGGGCCGAAGGGGTCGTTTTCGGCTGTACTGAGATCGAGCTGCTGGTGGACCAGTCCGACAGTGCCGTCCCGGTCTTTCCGACGACCCGGTTGCACTGCGAAGCGGCAGTGGACACCGCATTCGACAAGACGGCCGGCGAGCTGCGGTGACCACCGCATTCGGCCCGGCGGTCGCGAATCGGCGGTGAGCCGCGCGGATCTCGCGCGGACCCGGCGGGACTGTTCGAAATTCGTACCGGATCAGCGGTTTTGATTTTGTCGCTGTTCGCTTCGATGTGTGGCACGTGGTCGATGGCCCAGCCGGCGAGGGCCAGTGCCGGCGGGATCAGGCAGCCGATGACGGGCTGGGTGGATCGAACGCCGATGTGGCTGGTCGGGTGATCGGGCTGAACATCGGCCTGCCGGCGATGAGTGTGGTATCGGCGTGACTGGCACGGTAAACAGCCATTTTCGGTAACGGGCCGTCACGGGGTGATTACGCTCGCGAGCATGAAAAACGCTGCCCGTACCTGTCTGGCGTGTGCTGCCTCCACCGTCCTGGCCCTCGCCGGCACCACCGGCCCGGCCAGCGCCGCCCCGCAGACGTTGACCTTGAACAGCCCGTTCGGAGTGAGCGGAGGTGGCAACACTCTCGTCGGCACGGTTCCGGCGGCGGCGCTGGGCACCTTCCCCTCCAAACCGACTGTCCAGTTCCAGGCCGGTAACTGCGCCAACCAGTCGAGGGTGGTCTCCCCGATCGTGGTCGGCTCCGGCGGGACTCTGACGTCCGGTGCGGTGACCGTGCCACCGGACGACGTGACCCGCATCTCCAGCACCAAGGTCGCCTTCCGGGTGCCGACCAAGTCGTACCCGGAACTCGGCGACGACGCCAACCCCAGCACGATCAACACGAACGGCCTGGTGCTGGACGCCGGGCAGTCGTCGGCGAAGTGGTCGGTCTGCCTGTACGACAACGACACCGCCTCCGGCACCCTGCTGGCGTCGACCAGCTACACCCTGGTCCAGAAGCCGACGATCACCAGCGTCAGCCCGACCGCCAGCCAGGTGAGCGGCGGCACCACGATCACCGTGAACGGCACCGGTTTCTTGCCCTTCACCAGCCCGAACATTCCGATCACCGCCTCCATCGGCGGGGCCCCGCTGAGCAACATCAAGGTGGCGGCGAACGGTGCCAGCTTCACCGCGACCACCGGTCCGCGCGGGGCCGGCACCGGGCAGTACCTGACGGTGATCGCCCCCGGCGGCAAGGTGGTGAGCTCCGACCCGGACAACAACCCGGCCACCTTCGAGTCGCCGATCCTGTTCGAGTACAGCAACGGCATCAACGTCACGCCCAACCTGGCCGCCAGCGGCAGCTCCATCACCCTCGACATCACCGGTGGCGGCTTCTCCGACCTCACCTTCGACGCCAACGGCAGCCCGACCAGCGCCAACGCGCACGTCTTCCTGGTCCGCGGCAGCTACCTGGCGGCCGGTAACCGGGGGGTGGCCGAGTGCACGGACGTGGTGGTCATCGCGGACACCGAACTGATCTGCAACCTGGACCTGACCGCGGGCTCGCTGAACTCGACGACCGGCGCGTCGACACCGAACATCCCGGTGCCGGACGGGGCGTACACGGTCACCGTGGTCGCCAACGGCGCGACGACGGCCGGTGCGGACGCCCAGCCGACGATCGTCAGCAGCGGTTCGACATTCACTGTCGCGGCGTACTGAACGAACAGGTCTGCACCGCCGTTCCCGGTCGGGAGCGGCGGTGCAGACCTGTTCAGAGGGCGGTCGGCAGGGTGACGGTGAACGTGCTGCCCGCGGTGTCGCCGGGCCGGAATCCGGCGGTGCCCTGGTTGGCCTCGGCCAGGCCGCGCACGATGTAGAGACCCAGCCCGGTCCCCTTGATCGTCATGCTGGTGTCCGGGTTGCGGGTGTACCTGTCGAACAGGTGCGGGCGTAGCTCCTCGGGAATCCCCGGCCCGCTGTCGTGCACCGCGATGGTGGTGCTGTCACCCTGGCACTCCACCGTGATCGCGGTGACCCCGCCCGCGTACTTGCCGGCGTTGGTGCAGAAGTTCGTGACGATCTGCTGCAGGTGACTCGGGTGCACCAGCACGCTGAGCCCGGCCGGGCAGGTGATCGGGATGTCCATCTCCAGCCCGGCGACGACCTCGGCCAGAGCCGGGGCCACGTCCACCGGCTCCGGATCGACGGTGAGCTGACCGGCGTCGAGGATGCACATGGTCAGGATCTCGGCGCGCAGCTCCTCCAGTTTGCGGGCCGACCGGGAGATCACGTCGACGGCTTTGCGCTGCGGTCCGGTGAACCCGTCGGCGTCGTCGAGCAGGAGTTCGGCGTATCCGGTGATGGTGTTCAGCGGGGTGCCGATCTCGTGCGAGAGCATCCCCATCAGGTCCATCTTCATCGCGTTGGCGGCCGCGAGCTGGATGTTGCTGTCCTGCAGTTCGGTGTTGCGCAGGGCCAGCTGGGAGGCGGCGGTGTCCCGGTCGCGTTCGGCGGCGAGCCGGGCGGTGACGTCCTGCACCACGGCGATGAAGCCGACCGGCTGGCCGTCGCTGTCCCGGACCAGGGACATGCCGACCTCGACGTCGACGATGCCGCCGCGCGCGTGCAGCATCCGCAGGCTGCGGTCCATCGGCAGGTCCTGGGTGAAGAGCAACGCCGCGGACCGCTGGTTGCCGGCCCGGTCGTCGGGGTGGGTCACGTCGTCCAGGGTCAGGGTCTCCAGCTCGCCGACCTGACGGCCGAGCATGTTCGCCAGGGCCGGGTTGACCTGCTGGAACGTGCCGTTCATGGAGATCGTGGCCTGACCGACGGTGGCCAGGGCGAACTGGGTGCGCAACCGCTGCTCGCTGTCGGCCTGCTGGCGTTCGGCCTGTTTGCGGGCGGTGACGTCGACGTTCACCTCGAGGATCGCGGTGGGGGCGCCGTCCTCGCCGAACTGCAGGGCCTGATGGGACAGCACGATGATGCGGCTGCCGTCGCTGCGCAGGTGGCTCACTTCGCCGCGCCACTCGCCCTCGTCGGCCAGGGACTTGTCGACGAGGGTGCGCAGCACCGGGAACCGGGTGTCCAGCAGGCGGTGGGTGGGGCAACCGACGGCCGCCTCGGCACTCCAGCCGTAGGTGGTCTCGGCTCCGCGGTTCCACCAGGTGATCCGGTCGTCGAGGTCGCGGACGATCACCGCGGTCGGTGCCAGGTCGAGCAGTTCGGCCTGCTGGCGCAACCGGGCGTGGTCGTGGTGGCGCTGGGTGACGTCACTGATCACCCCGTCGAGGTGCAGTGTGCCGTCGTCGCGGCGCGGGAACGCCCGGCACCACAGCCAGCGGGTCACCCCGTCAAAACCGGTCATCCGGCATTCCACCTCGGCCGGCTGCTCGGTCATCAGCCGGCCGAAGAACGCCTGGAAGGCCTCCTGGTCAGCGGGATGGATCATGCCGGTCATGAACATCAGGTCGCCGTCGTCCGGGACCGGCCCGCCGAAGACCGCGGAGTTCGGGCTGTCGTAGACCCGGTGCACCTCGCCCTCGGCGGTGACCCGGGCGGTGAACAGGTAGTCGCTCAGGTTGGACACGATCCGGTCGAACTCACGGCGGGCCCGGCTCAGTTCGAGTTCCAGCTCCTCGGCGTGCCGCCGGTGCACGTACTGGCCGATGTATGCGGCCACCGTATCGAGGGTGGCCAGTAGGTCCGGGTCGTGATCGGTGTCGCGACGGTCGAAGACGGCGAGCACCCCGACGACGTCGGTGCCGTTACGCACCGGGACGGCGGCGGCGGTCCGCAACCCCGAGGCGCGGGCGGCGTCGGCGCGCGGGCCGCCGGTGCCCGGGACATCGGTGATCCAGTGGCTGGTGCCGGCGTCCCACTCCTCGCCGACCACGCCCTGGCCCTTACCACGGACGATGGCGTCGAATTCGGTCATCCGGGCGGTGCTCCGCGGGTCCCGGGACCACACCGCGAGCCGTTCCATGTCGACGCCGTCGGCGTCCAGGTGCCAATATTCGGCGTACGGCCAGTGCAGGGTCTCGCCGACGGCGGCCACCACCGCCGCCGTCGCCTGCTCGACGCTCTGCGCGGTCGCCAGCACGCCGGCCACCGAATACTCCAGGCTGCGCAACCGCTCGCTGTGCCGGGCGGCGGTCAGGTCCCGGACGAACAGGTAGGCGGACGGCCCCTCCGGCCGGCTGATCACGGTCAGCGAGAATTCGACGGGGAATCGCCGGCCGCCGCGCTGCATGGCCCGGAACGCCACCCGCCGGCCGGCCGCCGCGGTCTGCGCCCCGGTCTGTGCGAGCCACCCGGTGTACGCCTCCCGGTCCTCCGGGGCGATCACCAGCGTGCTGAATTCCTCGCCCACGGCCTCGGTCCCGGTCCACCCGAACATCCGCTCGGCCTCCCGGTTCCAGGCGGTGACCAGGCCGGACGGGTCGGTGGAGAGGAACGCGTCGAGGGTGCTGTCGAGGATCTGCTGGATCAGTTCGGCGGCCTGCGCGGCCTCGAAGGCGCTGATCCGTGCGGCGATCTCGGCGGTGGCGGCGACGGCCAGGTCCTCCATCGCGGCGACGTCGTCGTCGGTCCAGTCCTGCGGCTCGTCACCCGCGGCACACAGGGTGCCCAGGATGTGCCCGTCCGGCGACCGCAGGGGGACACCGAGATAGGAGATCGCCCGATAGTCGATGATCGCCGGGCTGTCCCGCAGGATCGGGTGTCGCCTGGCGTCCGGCACCACCAGCGGTTTCCCACTCTCCACCACATATTTGCAGTACGAATGGGTCAGTGGCGTCTCGATCGCCTCGTCCGGCGCGCCCGGGCCGCCGCTGCTGATGAGACACTGCCGGTCCTGCTCGACCATCGACACCAGCGTCATCTTGCCGCCGACGAGACGGGCGGCCAGTGCGGTGATCCGGTCCAGCACCGGTGAGTGCGGCAGGTCGATCAGCCCCGTCGCGGCCACGGCGGCGAGCCGTGCGGGATCCGAAACGGCCTCGGACACGGCGCGGGACGGGACGACGATCTTCATCGACTCACAGTTCGGCCGGGGACGCCCCGATCTGAGATCGGGTGTGCTGCGAGAATCGCCGCGTGGACACTCCGTGGCTGACCTCCGAGCAGCTGGCGGCATGGGTGCGCTTCATCGGTGTCGTCGAGTTGCTCCCGGGCGTGCTCGACAGCCAGTTGCGCCGTGACGCTCAGTTGACCCACTTCGACTACTACGTGTTGTCCCAGCTCTCCGAGGCGCCGGGGCACACACTGCGGATGACGGCGCTCGCCTCCCGGACCGCCGCGACGCTGGCCCGGCTTTCGCACGTGGTGCAGCGGCTGGAGGCACGCGGCCTGGTCGACCGGTTCCCCTGCCCGGACGATCGGCGGGCGACCAACGCCCGGTTGACCGCCGCGGGGCTGGACAAGGTTCGGGAGAGTGCACCGGGGCACGTCAACACCGTTCGGGAGTACGTGGTGGACGTGCTGTCCCCGGAGCAGCTCACGCAGTTGGCGACCATCAGTGACGCCCTGTTGCAGCGGCTGGATCCGGGTAACGACCGGGCCGAGATCTATCGCCGGTACGACCCGTTGTGACATCCCCCATATGGTTGAAGTTTCAAGTTTCGTCGGCCGATCGGGTAATAGTTGTCGGGACAAGCGTTCCCGTTCGAAAGGCACCTCGTGAGCAACTCGATCCCCCGTGACGTCGCCCTGCTGATCGCCCGGGTCGTCGTCGGCATCGTCTTCATCGCCCACGGCTGGCAGAAGTTCAACGAATGGGGCCTGGACGGCACCAGCGCCGCCTTCGGTCAGATGGGTGTCCCGCTGCCGACCGTGAGCGCCTGGTTCGCCGCGATCGTCGAACTGGCCGGCGGTGTCGCCCTGGTCGCCGGCATCGCCGTCCCGGTGGTGTCACTGCTGCTGATCGTCAACATGCTCGGCGCGTTCCTGATCGTGCACATGTCCAACGGGATCTTCGTCGACAACGGCGGGTTCGAACTGGTCGCCACCCTCGGCGCCGCCGCCCTGATCTTCGCGGTCCTCGGTGCCGGCCGCTTCAGCGTGGACCGGCTGCTGGCCCCGCGCCTGCCCCGCAACCTGACCCGTCAGACCGTCGGCGCCTGAAACCGGAGACCCCTGCCGGTCACGCTCAGCCGAGGAGCTCGGAGAGTGTGACCGGCTGGAGCCTCTCGCGTCGCAGGCCGGCCAGGATCGCCGGCAGGGCGTCGTCGGTGTACTGCGCGTTCGCCTCGGTGACGTGCAGGATCACCACCGACCCGGGCTCGACCCGGGTGAGCACCGCGTTGACCACCGGGGACGGGCCGCGGGCGAACGGATCGCCACTGACCACGTCGCCGTCGACGACCGTGACACCGAGCGGGGCCAGGGCCTTCAGCGCCGCCGCGTCGTGACACAGGCCGGGGAACCGGAAGTAGCGGGTCTGCCGGCCGCCGAACGGCTCCAGGACGCGGAACGTCCTGGCCACGTCCTCGGTCATCGCGGACGGGGCCACCCGGGGCAGGTGGTAGCAGTCACCGGTGAAGGCCGCGTGCTCGTAACTGTGGTTGGCGATCTCGAACAGCGGGTTCCCGGCGATCCGCTCGGTGACCTCCGGGTACTGCTCGGCCCACTGACCGGTGACGAAGAACGTGGCCGGGATCCGCCGCTTCTCCAGGATCTTCAGAAGACGCAGATTCGCGTACGAGGTGACCTTGCCGCTGCGCAGCCGGGCGGCCATCGCGTCGGTCATGTCCGCGTCGAAGGTCAGCGCCACCTTCCGGGCGGCGCGCGGGCCGTGCTGGACCACGATCGGCAGCGTCCCGGGCCGCCCCGCCCCGGGTATCACGGTGGCACTCTCCAGCGGCGCGGCACTCGCCGGGGAGACGACCGGCGCGGGGGTGGCCGGTCCGGGTGCGGGCGACGAGGACCCGCACCCGGACAACGTCAGAACCAGTAGGAGAGCGAGTCCACGCCGCCCGTCGATCAGCACGCCCGAGAGGATGCCACCGCCGTCGACGCCGGTGCCACCCCGGATCAGCCCGAGCGGCGTTTGCACCCGTACCGGCAGGCCCGGAACTGGGCGAACCGGGAGCGGTCGGCCTCCCCGAAGGCGGTGAAGTCGCCACCGACGGTGAGAGTGCCCAGCGTGGGGTTGGCTTTCAGGGTGAGGACACCCCACTTGCCGTTGCTGCGCGGATTCCAGTCCCGCAGGGCCCCGGTGGCCGGATCCCAGGCGGCGATCTTCGGCTGCGGTTTCAGTTTCTTGCCCGGGCACCACGAGGTGGCGGTCTCGGACGGCTTGGCGCAGGCGACCGTGAAGTGGCCGCCGCCGTAGACGGTGCCGTTCAGGAAGGTGATCGCCTGCACGTCACCGTCGGTCACGCTGCTCCAGGCGAGGCTGCCGTCCGGACGGTACGACTGGACCCGGCCGCCGACCCCGGCCAGCCCGGCGAACACCCGGTCACCACTGACCGTGAGAGCAAACGCGGTGAACGGCGTGACCGGCTTGAACCCGGTGTCGACTCTCCCGTCGGTCAGTTTCAGCGCGGCGAGTCGTGCCGTACCGGCAGATCCGTTGATCTTCTTGAAGGCCCCGCCCACGTACAGCCGCGAGCCGGCGGTTGCCAGCGCCCACACCTTGCCGTCGGCGCCACCGGCGAAGCGGGTGTCCAGGCTGCCGTCGGCAAGCGTGAACGCGGCCAGGTTGCGCGACGACCGCCCGTTCACACCGGTGAAGTCACCGCCCAGGAAGAGGCGCCCGCCGGCGACGGCGAGGGTCTGCCCGAGGCCGTTCACGGTGGCCTTGAGCGGGCCGACCGCGGCGGACTTGAGGTCGATCGCGGCGAGCCCGCCCCGGGGCTGCCCGCCGGCCTTGGTGAACTTGCCGGTCGCGTAGAGCGTCCTGCCCTCTCCGGTCAGGCCCATCACGGTGCCGTCCAGGACCGGCGCCCACGGCAACAGTTCGCCGGTGCGCGAGTCGACGGCGGCGAGACGTTTGCGGACGACCGGTTTGCCGTCGACGATGGCATGCGTGAAGCTGCCGCCGAGGTAGACGGTGTTGCCGATGTGGACGCTGCTGTAGACGAGGCCGTCGAAACCGACGGTGCGATCCGGGGCGGCGGACAGCGGCGGAACGGTGTCCGCGTGCGCGGGAGCGCCTGGAAGGGCCAGGACACCGGTGAGGAGTGTCGCCAGCCAGGGTGAATATGACATGACAGCGACAATATTGGGTCATAAGCGTGCTAGACCGGCAATTACCCCAAAACGCTCTCGACCGGGATCATGAGCCCGGCCGCTGCTGGACCACCTCGCACAGGTCCTTGAGCGGGTCACGGGTCTGCGCATCGCAGGCGATCCGTTGCAGCAGCGCCCGGAACGCGGTGACGTCCTCGCCCGGAAGCGCCCGTAGTACATGCTCCTCGGCACGCCGCAGCGCATCCCGGTGTGCGGTCCAGGAGGCGCGGCCGGGCTCGGTGGCGACGACCAGGCGACTGCGCCGGTCGGCGGGGTCGGGGCGGCGTACGACAAGGTCGTGTTTTTCCAGGTCGTCGATCAGGTAGGTCAGGATCGTCCGGTCGATGCCCAGCTCCTGGCCGATGGCGACCTGATTGCGGGGCGGGTCGCCGACCGCCGCGCCGAGCACCTGGTAGCCGCGCGGGCCGCCGGGCAGGTCACCGAGCACGTGCTCGGCGGCTTTCGCATAGGCCCGGAACACCACTCCCAGCATCCAGCCGAGATCACCTTCGAGGGGCGTCGTCACGACGACAACCCTAGCATCACAGATCTTCTGTTTGACAGAAGATCTGAGTCGCGGCACAGTTGGCTCATGACCGACTACGGCCACCCGCTCCAGTTCGGGTCCTTCCTCACGCCGACAGCCGCCGACCCCGACCGGGTGGTGGCGCTCACCGTGCTCGCCGAGCAGGCCGGCCTCGACCTGGTCACCTTCCAGGACCATCCCTACCAGCCCGGCTTCCTCGACACCTGGACTCTGCTGAGTTACGCCGCGGCCCGCACCGAGCGGGTCCGCCTGGCGGCCAACGTGACGAACCTGCCGCTGCGCCCGCCCGCCGTCCTGGCCCGCAGCGTCGCCAGCCTCGACCTGCTCAGCGGCGGCCGGATCGAGCTGGGCCTCGGCGCCGGCGCGTTCTGGGACGCCATCGAGGCGATGGGCGGGCAGCGGCTCAGCCCGGCCCAGGCGGTGCAGGCCCTGGAGGAGGGCATCGAGGTCATCCGGGAGCTGTGGGACGTCTCGGCGCGACGGGCGGTCCGGGTCGAGGGCACGTACCACCGGGCGGTCGGCGCCAAACGCGGCCCGGCCCCGGCCCACGACGTCGGGATCTGGCTGGGCGCCTACAAGCCGCGGATGCTGGCGCTCACCGGACGGCGCGCGGACGGCTGGCTGCCGTCGCTCTCCTACCTGAAACCGGGCGATCTGGCGGCCGGCAACAAGATCATCGACGAGGCGGCGCTGGCGGCCGGGCGGCCGCCGTCCGACATCCGGCGGCTGCTCAACATCGGTCCCGGGCAGAGCCCGCGGGAGCTGGCCGAGCTCGCCCTCGGCGACGGCGTCAGCACGTTCATCCTGGCCACCGACGACCCCACCGAGCTGCGCCGGTTCGCTGCCGAGACCGCCCCGGCGGTGCGCGAGCTGGTCGCTGCGGGCGCTACACCGGCCGCTACCGAGGAGAACCCCGCGCCGATCACGGTCGCCGCCGAGCCGTCCGGGTTCGCGGTGGTCTCCACCCCACCCCCTGCGGTACGGCGGAGCAGCACCGTGGTCTGGGACGAGTCGGAGCGCCCGGTCGGCCCGGCCCCGGAACCCGGCCGCGCCTACACCGACCGGCAGCTCGCCGAGGGACAGCACCTGATCCAGGTGCACGACGGGCTGCGCGGCGAGCTGGAGCAGATCCACGACCTGATCGGCCAGGTGGAGGCCGGCTCGATGGACGTCGGCACGGCCCGCTCGCACATCAACACGATGACCATGCGGCAGAACAACTGGACCCTCGGCACGTACTGCGAGTCGTACTGCCGGATCGTCACCACCCATCACACCCTCGAGGACCAGGCCCTCTTCCCGCACCTGCGGCGCAGCGACCCGCGCCTGGCGAAGGTGGTCGACCGTCTGGAGGCCGAGCACCACGTCATCCACGAGGTCCTCGAAGGCGTCGACAAGGCCCTGGTCACGCTGGTGTCGGAACCGGACGGCCTGCCCGCCCTGCGTGCAGCGGTGGACCTGCTCTCCGACACCCTTCTGTCCCACCTGGCCTACGAGGAGCGCGAACTCGTCGAACCCCTGGCCCGCCTCGGCCTGCGCTGACCCTGATCGACCGCTCCGAATGCCCGAAGGTGCCATCCCGGGCCACCGATCATTCGATTCCGTTCCAGAACTCCACGGCGTACCAATTCGGGTACCGAGCCGAATGAACACTGTGGAGAATCAATGCCCGATCTCCCGTTCGATCTGACCTACGCTGCCGTCGGAGCCGCCGCACTCGCCCTCGTCGGCGCCATCGTGCAACAAGTCTTCGCCGACCAGATCAAAGCAGCACTCGCCACCGGATGGCGGCGCTCCTTCGGACGGCGGAGCTCCCTGCGCCGCGACGAATGGATGCGGTACCGCCATTGGGTCCAGGACACCTTCAAGGGCGCACGCCTCGGATTCCTGCGCGACACCCAGGTCGCCGTCGAAGACGTCTATGTGCCGTTGCAGTACGAGAAGGACGGAAAACGGGTCGACGTCTATCGGGACGTCAGCGAGAACCTGCGCACCGTGGTGGCGGGACCGGCCGGAGCAGGCAAGTCGATGCTGCTCCGGCACTCGATGCTGCGCTGGGCGGCAGAGCCCCAGCGCGAGGACCGGATCCCGGTGCTCGTCGACCTGGCGCGGCTGAACCGGGACGACCGGACCCTGCGGGACCTGATCACCGACGTCTTCACCATCAAGCCCCGGAACTCCCGGAAACCGCTGGTGAAGAATGCCGGCCAGGTCATCGACGCGATCGTCGACCGCGGGCGGCTCTGCCTGTTCCTGGACGGCTTCGACGAGGTCGTCACCGAACGTCGCGCACACGTCGCCGATGAGATCAAACAATTCGCCGAGCGCCACCCGTCCTGCCAGATCGTGGTCACCTGCCGGGACGCGGTGTACGACGGGGATCTACGGCCGGTCTTCGACGAAGAGATCCACATGGCCGGTTTCGACGACGCCGGCATTCGGCGCTTCCTTCGACTGTGGTTCGGCCGGGAGAGCGATCTGATCGCCGGGGCGGAACCCGATGACGTCGGGAACGCACCCCTCGATGCACGTGATCTCGTCGAGCAGTTGGTGGCGGAACTCCGGGCCAACCCGGCCCTGATGCGCATCGCCCGCAGCCCACTCATGCTGACGATGATCGCCTCGCTGCACGACGCCGACCCGGGACGGGGCCCGCTGCTGACGAATTCCCGCTCCGATTTCTACAACGAGGCGATCTCCCACCTCCTGCGGCGCGACCATCACCTCGGCCGGAACCGGAATCTCGCTCGTTACCGGGCCAGTCACAAGCGGGAGACATTGTGCACACTCGCGTTGATAGCCCAGGGCGGTGACGATCGCATCGGTTCCGCCGGCAACAACGTGCTCACCGAATCGGTGATCTACACGGCCGCCACTACTCTGGTGCCACGCTTCGGCCTGACCGCGGCCGACGGCAGAAAGCTCGTCGACGAGATCGTCGATCGCAGCGGCCTGCTCATCCGGATCGATGAGAACAACCTGTACTACCAGTTCACCCACCTGACGTTGCAGGAGTACCTCGCCTCCCAGGAGCTGGCGGACAATCCGGAACGCCTGCTCGACCTGTACCGCGGCAATCCATCCCGCTGGCGGGAGACCGTGAAGCTGTGGTGCGGCGGCGCGAAGAGCGCCGCCTCGTCGCTGATCGCCGAGATCGCCGCCGGAGACGCGCGGGACCGGCTGCTGGCACTGGAGTGTGTCGCCGAGGCCCGCTTCATCGACGAGGAACTCGCCGACCGGATCGTCGACGGGTTCGTGGCCGATCTGACGGATCCGCAACCGGACAAGCAGCTGGTGCTGGCCGCCCTCGGGACCGTCGCCGCAGAACGTGGCCCGATCGGAGAACGCCTCTTCCGGCGACTTCGGGACGAGGCGGAGTCCAGCGACAACGCCCTGATCGTTCTCGCCGAGTCCCGCCGCCGCGAGGCCATCGAGGTGCTCAGTGATCTCGCCGGAGCCCGGCCGGCGGCTCGCACCGCGCTCCGGCGGCTCGGCGAACTGGCGATTCCGGTGCTGGCCCGGCGGGCCGCGGCGGGATCGGTGGAAGCCGTCGACGACCTGGCCGCGATAGCGACACCCGCCGCCGCGACGGCGATCGCCGAACAGTTGTGGACCGGCATGGACGTCGCCGTCCGGGCGGCACATTGGCTGGCTTCCCTGGTGCAGCAGCCGGAGATCGAAAGTGAGCTCTGCCAGTTCGATCCGGCCCCGTTCCAGAAGCAGAATCGGGACCACTACGAATGGCTGTGGCAACCGTTCGCACCGGAGCGGAACGCCCATGTCACCATGGGCCGGGTGGGGTGGCTGCTCGACCAGGGCAGGCGTTATCTGAAACCGACGGATACACCGTCCCCGGATACTCGGGTGGCCCTCGGCGTAGGCGCTCAGACACGAACCTTCTCCACCGAGAGGATCCCCGACGGCTGGACACAGCGCCTTCGGGAGGAGTCCGCGGCGGCAGGAGTCAAGACCGGGGTCAACACTGCCCGGTCGGACATTCTTCACCGATACACTCCCCTGTTGGAGACACTCTCGGCCACAAACCCGGAATCGGCGAGAAAGCTCGCCCTTGAGGTGATCGCGGCCAATGTAGGGCAGGCACATCGGCTGGATCTGCTGACATCCCTGCCGTCCGCGCTCCTGATCGACATCGTCAAGCGCCTCTCGCCGAACAACACCATGGCCGAGGCCGGTATTCGTGACTGGCAGAGCATCGGGCAGGAGCCGGTGCCGCCACGCGCGCTCCGAATCCTGACCACCACGCTGGCAACCCTGGCCGGGACGGCTGTCTGCGCCCTTCTGGTCATCGGTCTCCTGGATGCCATCCGCGACATCTACACCTGGCTGATCGGAGAGGGCGGAAGCTTTGCGTTCGCCTATCCGGTGCTCTTGCTGTCGACAATTGTTCTCTTCGTGTGGTCCGGCAAGAATGACAACGACAACATCCTGGTAGCGGCAGTCTTGACCATGATGGCGACCGCCATCGCCGGCCTACTGAGTGGCGTGTTCCCCGTCGCCGAGTACCTCGGCTGGCCGATGGCTCTGGTCCCCTTAACCATCCTGGGCCCGGTGACCCTGGTCGTCTGGAAATGGACCGATCGACGGGAGCGCGCCGTCCGCAATCCCTATCGTGCCCTGCTCAAACTCGCCGGGCGGACCCCGGTGAACGGCTACACCGTGATCGCAGCGCGGGACACCTCTCCGGGCACACCGGTCCGGTCTCGCGCATCCTGATCTCGGAAGTGGGAGTTGGGAGCATCGGAGTGCCGATGCTCACCAGCTCGTTCGGGACGGCCCGTATGCTTCTGGCCGTCGCGACGGCCTCGCCCCCTGGAGATCCCGATGAGCGTTCTCAAAGACCTGTTGTCCGGAATCAGCGGTGGGTCGATCGAGGTCGTCGACCTCACCGCGCCGCTGTCGGCGACCACGCCGATCCTGCAGTTGCCGTCGCCGTTCGCGAACACCATCCCGTTCGGGCTCACCGAGATCAGCCGGTACGACGATCGCGGCCCGGCCTGGTACTGGAACGACATCCACACCGGCGAGCACACCGGCACCCACTTCGACGCACCGGTCCACTGGGTGACCGGGCGCGACGGTGAGGACGTGTCGCAGGTGCCGCCGCACCGGCTGGCCGCCCCGGCCGCCGTCGTCGACGTGACCGACCGGGTCGCAAAGGACCCCGACTTCCTGCTCGATGTCGGGCACCTGCGGGAGTGGGAGGCCGAGCACGGTCCGCTGCCCGACGGCGGGTGGCTGCTGCTGCGTACCGGCTGGGATGCCCGGTCCGCCGACCAGGAGGCGTTCCTGAACGCGGACGAGACCGGCCCGCACACCCCCGGCATCTCGGTCGAGGCGGCGAAGTGGCTGGCCGAGGAGTCGCCGGTGATCGGCATCGGGGTGGAGACGGTCGGCACCGACGCGGGCGCCGCGCACTCGTTCGACCCGGCCTTCCCGTGCCACTCCTACT
>DATMVU010000061.1:0-2184 GCA_035562875.1 Actinoplanes sp.
AAGATAAATATGGATACGATCGCCGCCAGCGCACCCGCGGAGACCACTCCCCACCCGAAACCACGCCGCCGCCACGCGGTGATCGCCACCGCTGCAGTACTCCTCGCCGCCGCCGGCGCCACCTTCGTCTGGTGGGGCAACCCCCGGATGACCGAAGGCAGCGTCACCGGCCCCGGCGAAGACATGTCCTGGGCCAACGACGGCTTCACCAACACCCGGATGGTGTTGAAAGGCAGCCACCCCGCCACCGTGACCGCCACCTTCAGCCTCTACAACGACGGCAACCTGCCGTTCACCGTGCACGGCCTCGACGTCGACACCGTCGAATGGCTCTCCCGGCAGCAGGTCATCTTCGCGCCCGGCTTCGCCGGCTTCGACAACGGCGCGACCCCGATGAAAGAGGTGACGATCGCCCCCGGCGAGGAGGCCACCGTCCAGTGGTCCCTGACCATGACCTGCCTACCGTCCATCGGCGAAGGCGGCTTCACCACCATCGACCACCTCCGGTTCGACACGAGCTGGCTGGGCATCCCCGCCGTCCGCGACCTTCCGCTCGACCAGCCGATCACCATCACCGCCGACCAAGAGGTCCCCGGTATCCCCGCATGCTGACCGATCCGGCCCACACCATCACCGTCGACGACCTCACCGGACCCGCGATCACCGCACTCCTCCAGGAACACGTCGACGAACTGCGCCGCATCAGCCCACCCGGCAGCAGCCACGCCCTCGACCTCGACGGCCTGCGCCACCCCGCCATCACCCTCTGGACCCTGCACGACGGCCCCCACCTACTCGGCTGCGGCGCCCTCAAACAGCTCACCGCCACTACCGCCGAGATCAAATCCATGCGCACCGCCACCACCGCCCAGCGCCGGGGCGTCGCCGCGACCCTGCTCACCCATCTGATCGGCGAAGCCCGCACCCGCGGCTACACCGACCTCTACCTGGAGACCGGCACCAGCCCGTTCTTCGCCCCGGCCCGCACCCTCTACACCCGGTTCGGTTTCACCGAGTGCCCACCCTTCGCCGACTACCGCCCCGACCCGCACAGCGTCCACCTCACCAAACACCTCTAACCCGGCTCCAGCGTCAGCGACGGCCATCGATCCACCGCCCATTCCGGCCAGCTCCCCCACCCCGGCGGCGGCCCCGGAATCCCGCCCCCACCGAGCTCCGCGGCCCCGGGCACCTGAAACCACGTACGCCACGTATCGAGCTCGGCCCGGCTCATCGGAAACGTCGTGTCCGGCGCGGTCGCCTGCCGATGGGCGACCCGGGCGTACTGCACGTCCACCTCGACCGGCAGATACATCACCCGGCACGGCACCCCGGCCGCCGCGGCCAGCCACCGCAACGCCGACCGCTCGTCGGCACGCCAGAACCCGAAGTCGAGCACCACGCTGACCTCCAGCCGCAACGCCTGCAACGCCAGCGCGATGAGCCGCCCCTCCAGCAGATCCCGCTGGTCATCGGGATGCGCACCACCGAACAGCGAGAGCATCCACTCGTCCGGTGTCAACCGCAGCGCCCGGTACGCCTCGGCCAGCTCCACGGCCCTGGTCGTCTTACCCGCACCGGGCAACCCGACCATCAGTAGAAGTGTCTGTTGCATGAATCTGCTCTCCGGACCACCAGAAGGATCCGGCAACACGCGTTTTTCGGCTGCCGGACGGACACACTGATCCGGCGGTACGCCCCCGAGCGGGGCGGGCAAAGAAGCCCACAGCTCACGACAGCCGTGGCACCGCCGCTATCCGGCGATCCGAATCTCCACGAAGCAACCCATGCCGGCCACCCTGGCCGTACCTGTGGTTCGTCGGCGAAGCCGTCCTTTGATGTTTGGTTCGGTGCGGCTTGCCGCACTACCTCTAGGGCTTCCTAGGACACTAGTTCAAATGGTAATGATTGCGGACGACCATGTTCTTCGCCGTACTCGCTGTCGCCGGGCAGATCGAACCGGAGACGCCTGCGGAAGTCGCTCCAAGCGAGCACATTCGATTGCAGGTTCTCCAGCGTCTCGCGGGTGAATCACTCTGAGGACGTGGGAAACCGCTCCGGTTCGGCACGGTGATCTTGCGTTACGGCAGTAGCGTCGCGCCCATGCGCCTGCCTCCGTTGCCCTCGCCGCCGAAGCCACTCACCCCGGAGCAGATGACCCGACGCGTGGTGGGGGACCGGCCG
>DATMVU010000062.1:0-3425 GCA_035562875.1 Actinoplanes sp.
ACAACAAGACGAAAGGGGGGCTGGGGTGTTCAGATCGCCAACGGCAGCTCCTCACCGCGCCCGGGCGCATCGGTGGTCAGGTCTGTCAGGTTCAACTCGGTGAGGTCGAACCGGTATAGGTCGGTCATCAGCTCGGGCATGCCGACGTGCTCGCACAGCACATCACCGAGGTAGCGGCCCATGGAGATGCCGAGCATCGCAGCGCGGGTCCTGACCACGTTGTAGACCTCACGCGGAGCGAGGGCCTTGACGAAACTGGGTGCCTCCAGCGCTTCGACGTAGGAGGCGCGTTCCATATCCGGCACCGCGGGGGGCAGGATGCCTAGATCCAGGCCGTGCAGTTCACGGACAAGATGATCCAGGCCGACGTGCTCAGACAGCACGTCTCCGGCGTACTGCACGACCGGAACGTTCAACAGTGCTGCGCGTTCGCGGACCAGGGCGCATACGGTCGGGTCTGGGAGGGCCATGATCTGGGCCCTATCACCCTTGTAGGTGCTGCGATGGCGACGGTGCATCTCCATAACAGGTGACTCTTTCATCTCGGAACCGCTCTACCCTGTAAGTGATTCCCGCGTGTCTTGCACACTCCCTTGCGCGCGATGAGACGTACAGTACACAATGGAGCAGTTCGTGAACATGTTAGGCACATCGGGCGGGCACGAGAGAGGCTGAATCGTTATGAGCGCTGATCAGATCAGTTTGGACCCGGAGGCCGCGGCAGCCCTTGCCGACCGTTGGGACCAGTACGCCGATGAGCTGGGTCGATACCTGGCGTCGACACAGCCCGACATGGAGCAGTTGAGTAACCAGTTGGGGCCGATCTACTCGGCGTTCATTCAGGCCAAAGCGCTGGAGACGACCGAACGGGGTCTGAGCTACGAGCGCGTCATCGCCTGGGCTCGGTCGCACGCGCAGAAACTGCGTAATCATCGGACTGGCTTCGAGGCCGCTGACGACGACACCGCCCGCGCCATCGACGCCGCGGTGTCGAACTGATCTCAGCGAGGATCGTCCGGGTGGGGTTGGGTTGAGCCGGAAAGGGGGATGGCGTGGTTGACATTTCGTTCGAACCGCCCGCCCTGGTCGCCCACGGCCGCGAGTTGCAGGACGACGCGGCCGGGCATTCACCCTCCTGCTCGCTGTGCCAGCCCGCGGCCCCCGACGAGGTGTCGACCGCGGTGGCCGCGTCGTTCACCGCATGGGCCACGGGTCTGGAACTGCTCCTCGGGCACTCGATCGCCCAGCGGGCCGCCGGAGGAATGGCCGTGGCCACCACCGGGGTGGCACTGGACCAAAGTGACGCCGATGCCGCCACGGTGATCTCTTCCTATGGGCAGGCCCGGCCTTCCTCGGCCGCACCCGTCCTGCCCACCGGGCCCGGCCAGGTGCCGTCGTTACCGGCCGCCCCGGCAGTTCCTGCCGCTCCCACACCCGTGCCCGCTGAAACCTGGTCCTCGCTCATCCACGGCGGGCCGGGGTCAGAGCCGCTGCGCACGTTGGCCACCCAGTTCCGAACGCTGGCAACGGAATTGGACAAGCAGGCCGGCGACACCAAGCGCGCTGCCCAAGGGGTCGACGCGAACTGGAACGAGGGGAACCAACCCGCAGGCCGCAACATCTCCGAGCACGCCTCGTGGTTGGCCGATTCGGCGAACTACGCCAGGACTCTGGCGTCCTCAGCGGAGTCGGCGGCCAACACCGTCGACAATACCCGCACCGCGACGCCGACGCCGGAGACGTTCAAGGCGTTGCGCCAGGAGTACCGCACCGCGCTGCAGAAGTTCAACTCCAGCGCAGGTGTGATCAGTGAGCCGCTGGTGGTGGCCAAGACCAACCTTTCTACCGCGCAGGCTGAGGCCGTAGCTGCACAGACCAGCTATGCGCTGGCCGCCAACACCGACACCGTGACCGTGCCGCCGCCACCGCCGGCACCCCCGCCGATCGTGGGCAACACCCCTGGCACCGAGAATGCTGAGCACAAAGAGTCCACCACCGAGGCTGACGAGAAAAGGGACAAGCCCGAGCCCACCACCGAGGAGATCAAGGACGGACCCGGGTCTGGCGATCCTGGCACCGAGGGTGATCCGGCGACCAACAGCGACCCAACTGCACAGCCGACCGGCGACATCGCGGCCGCAGAGCAGGGGGACCTTCCCAGTGAGCCAACTGCGGCGCAACCTCCGCTGACTCCGGCCACCGATGCGACCGCCAACACCGCGGGCACTGTCCTGGGTTCGATTCTGGGCGCGGTGAGCCAATCTGCGGGCGGCGCTTCGGGGATGATGCCCGGCGGGGGCGCTTCTCCGCTGTCGGCGCTGTCGGGGATCCCGAGTCTGCCCGGCCTGGGGGGCATGCCCAGCACCGGCGGTGAGGGCTTGCCGCCTCCGGAGGACATGGGCCTTGACGACCTCGGCCCGAGTGATCTGGGTACCAGCCCGGCAAGCAGCGGCGGCGGCGGTGGTGGCGGCGGATTGCCTGCTGGCGGCCCATCGAGTTCGGTGTCCGCAGCCGCCCCCGGTGCGGCGATCAGCCCACCGGCCAGCGCACCGCCTGCGGCGCCCGCGCCGGCCCCTGGCCGAGTCGGCGGTCCGATGATGGGAGGCATGTATCCGCCGATGATGGGCGGTATGGGCGGCAACAACGAACCCGAGCGGGATAAAGACCTTTTCCCCGACAAGCGGGTCGTGCATCGCGGCCACGCGAACACTGAGCCGGTGTTCGGGGAGTTGGAACAAGTGAGGAAGCGTCCTGGCCGGCGTACGTCGTCCAAGACTCAGGAGGAGACCGATGGCGACACCACCGATTAACCCTGCCGCCGAGGCGGCGCTGGCACCGCTGAACAGGATGCTGGACGCGATCTACGCCTGGGACGAGGAGACCGACGCATTCCTGTCGAGCACCAGCGACGACGACGACATCATCGTCGTGCACGACTCTCGGGGACGTCTGCTTGACCTCGATGTCCGGGAGGGGCTCCAGCAGGAGTTGACCATCGGCGAACTCAACGACCGCATCAGCGATGCGTTGGCGCAGAACGCCCGCCAGGCCGCCGATGGGCTCGACGCCATCTCACAGAAGCTGTTTGACGAGTGCGCCAAGATCGCCTCACCCGAGCTGCTCCAACATCCTGTGGCCAACCAACTCGCCCAAGCATTGCACAGCCCGAACAATCAACGGAGGCAGTAGAAATGCCCGCAGTCACACCATCGGCACAGGGACAGTCAGCAGACAACATCGAAGTCGAACCGATGGCGCTCATCGCCGATGGAGCCGACACCGCGACCGAGGCAGCCAGCGTTGCCGCCCTCGGAGCGGGCGGGGCGGTTGGGGCCGCCGCGGCTACCGCGGCTGGGGCAGGGCCAGATGCGGTAAGTGCAGCGATCACCGCCGCCATGAGCCCGTGGGCCGCTGAACTGGCCGCA
>DATMVU010000063.1:0-2876 GCA_035562875.1 Actinoplanes sp.
TGGGCGCGGCGGGCAGGGCCGGCGGCTTGGCCGGTGCCGGCGACAGGGTGGTCGCGCGTTCGATGCTCGGCAGCGCCACGGTCCGGTCCGCGGCAGGTGTGGAGGAAGGGATCACTGGCGTGCGTGCGGGGATCACGGGCGTGGCAGCAGGGACCGCGGGAGTGGGAGCGGGGATCACCGGCGTGGGTTTCCCGATCGCGACGGTCCGGTCCGCGGCCGGGGTGCCCGAGTTGATGGCGACGGTGCGGTCGGCGGCCGGGGCGCTGTTCAGGGCCACGGTGCGGTCGGCGGCCGGAACCACCGGACCGGGCGTACGGATGATCGTGGTCTGCTCGACGGCGACCGGGATGCCGGGAGCCTTGGCGGCCCCACGGAACCGGCCGATCTCACCGATGATCGGCAGGACCGGCGGCTCGTAGCGGGCCCACCGGCGTGCGCTCAGCGCCGTGCACAGCAGGGGGATCGACAGCAGGGCAGCCAGGCCGTACGCGGGCCGGCTCAGGTCGAAACCGTCCTTGGCGACTTCCGGGGCCCACAGGGCGGCGTACTCGGTGGGGGAGTTGAACGCCCAGATGGTCACCCCGAGGAAACCGGCGCCGGTGAGTGCCGGGCCGGCCGGGGAGATCGGGGAGAAGGCGAGGATCGTGACGAGGATCCCGGCGAAGACCACCAGTAGCAGGCCGCTGATCGACTCGGCGGAGAAGAACTCCCGCCCGCGACTACTCAGGTCATCGGTGAAACCGACGCCGATGAGCACCCAGACGGAGGGTGCCAGGACGAGTGCATACAAGATCGACCTGAGGTGACGCATGATCCGGAACGCTACCGCTCTGCGGCAAGTGTCCAGTGACCGGCCACTGACGACCGTTCTGACCGTCCTATGGTGTGGGGATGACTACTGGTGAGGTGATGGCGGGCACACTGCTGTGGGAGCCGCCGGTGGACATCCGGGACACCACCCGGATCGGTCGCTACCTGGCTTGGCTGGAGTCCGAGCGCGGGCTGGCGTTCGCCGACTACGCCGCGTTGTGGGAGTGGTCCGTCACCGACCTGACCGCCTTCTGGCAGTCGATCTGGGACTTCTTCGAGGTCGCCGGGCACGCGCCGGCCACCGCGGTGCTGGAGTCGCCCAGCATGCCGGGGGCGCGCTGGTTTCCCGGCGCCACACTCAACTATGCCGAGAACGTGCTGCGCCTGCCCGGCTTCGCCGACGACGAGACGGTGGTCCGGGCGTACTCCCAATCGAGGGAACCCCGCACCCTGACCGCCCGGCAGCTGCGGGAGGACGTCCGGAGGGTGCGTGCCGGGCTGAAGGCCCGCGGGGTCGGCCTCGGTGACCGGGTCGCAGCCTATGCGCCGAACATCCCGGAGACCTATGTGCTGATGCTGGCGACGGCCAGTCTGGGCGCGGTCTTCTCGTCGTGCGCGCCCGAGTTCGGCGCCCGTAGCGTGATCGACAGGTGGAGTCAGATCGAGCCGAAGGTGCTCGTCGCCACGGACGGCTACCGCTACGGCGACAAGGACATCGACCGGAGTACGGAGATCGCCGCGATCCGGGCCGCGATCGGTTCGATCGAGCACGTCATCACCATCGGTTACCTGCACGACGGTGGTGACTGGGCGGACCTGGCCGGCGACGATCCGCTGGAGTTCGAGCCGGTGCCGTTCGACCATCCGCTCTACGTGCTCTACAGCTCCGGCACCACCGGCCTGCCGAAACCGATCGTCCACGGGCACGGCGGCATCCTGCTGGAACACCTCAAGATCCTGGCCCTGCACCACGATCTGGGCCCCGGCGACCGGTTCTTCTGGTTCACCACCACCGGTTGGATGATGTGGAACTACCTGGCCAGCGGCCCCGCGGTGGGCGCCGGGATCGTGCTCTTCGACGGCAACCCGGGCTGGCCCTCGCTGACCGGGCTCTGGGATCTGATCGACACCGCCGGAATCACCTACTTCGGTACGTCGGCACCGTTCCTGATGGCCTGTCGCAAGGCCGGGCTCACCCCGCGCAAGTCGCTGAAGGGGCTCGGCTCGACCGGTGCCCCGCTGCCGGCCGAGGGCTGGGCCTGGGTGTACGAGGCGGTCAGCCCGGACGTGCGGCTGCTGTCCCTGTCCGGTGGCACCGACGTGTGCACCGGTTTTGTCGGTGGGGTGCCGCTGCTGCCGATCCGGGCCGGGGTGATCACCAGCCGGATCCTGGGTGCCCGGGTGGAGGCGTACGACGGCTCCGGCCGGCCGGTGACCGGGGAACTGGGTGAGCTGGTGATCAGCGCCCCGATGCCGAGCATGCCCGTCGGGTTCTGGAACGACCCGGACGGCAGCCGCTTCCGGGAGGCGTACTTCGACGTCTTCCCCGGGGTCTGGCGGCACGGTGACTGGATCACCGTCGAGCCGGACGGCAGCTGTGTGATCACCGGCCGTTCGGACGCCACCCTCAACCGCGGCGGGGTACGCCTGGGCACCGCCGAGTTCTACTCGGTGGTGGAGGGGCTGCCGGAGATCGCCGACTCCCTCGTCGTGCACCTGGACAAGCCCGGTGACCCGAACGGTGAGCTGCTGCTCTTCGTGGTCCCGGCCGAGGGTCTCGAACTGGACGACGCGCTGCGCGGCCGGATCGCCGGTGAACTGCGGGGTGCGCTCTCGCCCCGGCACGTGCCGGACTCCGCCCACCGGGTGGCGGCGATCCCGCGCACCCTCTCCGGCAAGAAGCTGGAGGTGCCGGTGAAGCGGATCCTGACCGGCACCCCGGTGGAGGCGGCGGCCGCGAAGGGCGCCCTGGCGAACCCGGAGTCGCTGAACGCCTTCGCCGACCTCTACCGGCAGCGGTTCAGAGCAGCGTCAGCGTGACCTTCTCGGTGGCGGCCCGGGCCTTG
>DATMVU010000064.1:0-12475 GCA_035562875.1 Actinoplanes sp.
GGGTGGAGTCGGTCACCACTGGGAGTTCGGCGACGGCACCTCGTCGACCGAGGCCGATCCTCGCCACACGTACACCAAACCGGGGTCGTTCACCGCCAAGCTCACTGTCACCTATGCCGACGGCGAGAAGGTCACCACCACCACAGCCGTCACCGTCGGATGTTCAGTTCCGGACACCCGCAGCACTGTGTGGATCGGCGACACCGACACCGGGGTCACCAGCGTGGCGACCGGCGGCGGCTGCACCCTCAACGACCTGATCGACGACGAGGGCCAGTGGACCAGCCGTGACCAGTTCGTCCGGCACGTCACCACGATCGCCGAGCAGTGGCTGCCCGCCCGGCCGGCGGGTGTGCTGACCAGGGCCGCCGCCTCCGCATCCATCGGCGCTTATGAGCCACTGTTCGACGGCACCCCGGCTTCGTTCAGCGGCTGGGAGCAGGCGCCGTCCGGATCGTTCTCGATCCAGGCGGACGGTGCGCTGCGGTCGGCCGGTGGGCTCGGCATGCTCTGGCACACCAGGGAACTCGGCGACTTCTCGCTGCGCCTGCAGTTCAAGGACATCGCTCCCGGCACCGGCCGCGCCAACACCGGCGTCTTCGCTCGCTTCCCCGACCCGCGGATCCCCCTCGACCAGCGACCGCCGGACAGTTGCGGCACGGTCGGCAACGCCCGCACCTCACCAGCCTGGGTCGCGATCTATTGCGGACACGAGATCCAGATCTACGACGGCGAGACCGGTGAGACACAGAAGACCGGATCGATCTACAACTTCGACCCGGTCACGCTCGCCGACGCCCGGCCCACCCCCAAGAACCAATGGAACAACTATGAGGTACGTGTGACCGGCCAGCACTACACCATCATCCGCAACGGCGTGGTGATCAACGAGTTCGACAACACGCCCGGTAAACAATCGTCGCGTGCCGGTGACCCGGCGACCGACCTGCGGCAGTTCCTGCGCGGGTACATCGGGCTGCAGAACCACGGCGACAGTGACATCACCGAGTTCCGCAACATCCGGGTGCGTGCCCTGTGAACGGCTTCGCCCGGCGCGCGCTGGCCCTGGTGACCGGGCTGGCGATCGCGATGACCCCGCTGCTCGTGCCACCGGCGTCCGCCGCGCAGACCCTGACCTGGACCGCCGACGGCGACATCACCCGCTACCAGTCCGCACCCACCACGGCCGTCGCGGGTGAGACCACCATCGTGTGGGAGAACAGCACGGCCACCGGCAACACCACCGGCATGCCGCACACCCTCACCTTCGACACCAGCACCGAGGGCTACAACCACGACGTCACGCTGAACATCCTGGCCAGCCCGTTCGACGCCGCCGACGGGCGGCACACCGCGACCGTCACTCTGACCCCCGGAAGATACCGCTACCTCTGTACGATCCCCGGGCACAGCACCATGGTCGGTGAACTCGTCGTCACCTCCGGGAGCAGCGAGGACACCACGGCACCAGTCGTCACGGCGGCGGTCACCGGCACCCGCGACCCGGCGGGCGCCTTCCTCGGATCGGCGACGGTCACGGTGTCCGCCTCGGACAGCGGCTCCGGAGTCGCCGGTGTCGAGTACCAGGTCGACGACACGAGCTGGTCGGCGTACAACGCTCCGGTCGTGGTCTCCGCGCTCGGCGATCACGCGGTGCAGTTCCGGGCCACCGATCGCGCGGGGAACGTGTCCGCGGCCGGCTCGGTGTCGTTCACCGTCGTCGAACCGGGCGACGAGGACACCACACCGCCGGTCACCGAGGCGGCGGTGGCTCTCGTTCCGGGCCGGGCCACGGTCACGGTGACCGCGACCGACTCGGACTCCGGTGTCGCCGCCGTCGAGTACCAGCTCGACGGGGGAGCGTGGACCGCCTACACGGCCCCGGTCGTGGTGACAGCGGCCGGCCCGCACATGCTGCACCACCGGGCGACCGACAACGCCGGCAACGTCTCGGCCGCGAAGATGTCGCAGTTCACGGTCGTAGCGGCGCCGGTCGAGGACACCACAGCGCCGGTCACCGAGGCGGCGGTGGCTCTCGCTCCGGGCCGGGCCACGGTCACGGTGACCGCCACCGACGCCGGTTCCGGGGTCGCGTCCGTCGAGTACCGGCTCGACGGAGGAGCGTGGACGCCGTACTCGGCTGCGCTAACGGTGACTGCGCCCGGGGACCACACCGTCGGCTACCGGGCCACCGACAAGGCCGGCAACGTCGCGGCGGTGAAAACGGTGACCTTCACCGTCGCCGCACCCGGGACCTGCTCCGACACCCGGGACACCGTGATCATCGACGGCGACGACACCGGAGTCCCCAACACCGTCACCGGCAACGGCTGCACCATCAACGACCTGATCGCCGAACGGGCCGGCTACGGCACCCACGCCGCCTTCGTCCGGCACGTGGAGACCGTCACCGCCAGCCTGGTCGCCGCCGGCACCCTCACCAGCCGCCAAGCCGGAACCATCGTCCGCGCCGCCGCACGCTCGAGCGTCGGCTCATGAACCGTCACCCGCATCGTTTCTCGCAACGTCACCCGCATCGTTTCTCGCAACGTCATTCGCATCGTTTCTCGCATCGCCGAGGGAGTTTCCCGATGAAAAGACTGGCCCTTGTCGTCGCCCTGGTCACCGGGTCCGCCCTGGTGAGCATCCCCGCCGCCCACGCCGCCCTGGTCACCCACTGTGTCGGCACCGGGGGAGCGGTCACCGTCCCCAACGACCTGCTCGTCCCCGCCGGCGAGTCGTGCACCCTCACCGGCACGATCATCACCGGCAACGTCAGCGTCCTGGCCGGGGCCAACCTGGTCACCGACGGGGTGCGGATCGCCGGGGACCTGCAGATCCTGGGCGACGGCTACCTGGACGCGGTCGGCAGCACCGTCAACGGGTCGGTGGAACTCGCGGCCGGTGGCTACGGCATCTATCTGCGGGACTCCACCACCGGATCGGTGGCCGTACGACCGCAGGGATCCGCCCCCGGCGACAGCTTCCTGTTCGTCGAGGCGAGCAGCGTCAGCGGAACCGTCAACGCGCAGGCCGGGCAGGTGCGCCTGGACCGCGGCAGCGAGGTTTCCGAGTCGGTGAGCACCAACAACACCCACTACACCGACGTGCACGACTCGTTCGTCGACGGCACCCTGTCGGTGCTGAACAGCGCCACCGGCAGCGTCGTCTGCGGCGGTACGGTCCGCGGTAAGACCACGTTCGCCGGCAACCTCGGCGGAGTCCAGCTGGGCCCGAACGGTGTCCTGGACAGTTGCGCCTCCGGCGGCTACTTCGGCCGTGAGGTCGGCATCAGCAACACCACCGGCACGGTCTCCGTCGGCGACACCATCATCGACGGCGCCCTGACCCTGGCCGGCAACACCCCCGCCGCCCGGGTCGCCGCCGACAACCGGATCCGTGGCGGGGTGACCGGCCCGCACACCACCTCGGCGGCGGCACAGCGCCGTGCCGCTCCGGCCCCCCGTGACGCGGCCGTCGACGAGGACGCCGAGTCCCGCCGTACCGCAGCGGTCAAGGAGGCCACCACCGCCGGACCCGCCGACCTGTAGCCGCCGGACGTGCCCGGGAACCGCCGGTGGTTCCCGGGCACGTCCGATCGAGCATTCCGGGACGGCTTCACCTACCGTCGTCTTCTCCGGGTGACGGGTCGATGCGGTGAAGCTGGTTCTGGGCCGACGCGCGTAGCTTGTCCAATCGTTCCTGGGCCCGCTGCACGGCGTCGCGCGAGCGGTGCAGGAACGCGTCGCTGCGGTCCAGGCGAGCCACCTCCCGGGCGAAAGTGCCCTGGATCTGGTCCATCGGATCGGTTCGTGCGGGATCGTTCGTGGCCGCCCGGCCGTCGAGGGCCCGTTCGCGTGTGGTCGCGTGCTGATCCCGGGTATCGGCGATGGCGTCCCGTTCGTCAGCTGTCCGGTCGCGTTGTTCGGCTCCCAGCTCGCGTTCGGCGAACACGCGTTCCTGCTCGTCCAGCCGGTCGGCGCGCTCCGTCACCTGCTGTTCAAGAAAGGTCAGCCGGTGTTCACGGGCGTCCAGCAGCCGTTCCCTCGCGTCCAGCTTCTGCTTCCGGTCGTCGAAGTAGCTGTCCCGCGCGTTGCGCTGATCATCGGGTGACACGAACCGATGATAGGCAGCCCGGATTCGACTGGGGGAGCTCGTGTGCCGTCCGGGACCTCACTGCAACACGGAAGCCGGCGGGTGATCGGCAGCCGCGGCCGATCTGAATGCCGACGTCGTCCGGTTCCTTCCCGGCCGGGCGCCGGCTGCAGTTCGCACCGTTCCCGTCCGTCGAGGCGGCAGCGCGGATCACCGTCAGGGTGGCGCCGCAGACCGCACGGTGGAAACCGGAATATGCTCGGGCGGTGACCTGTCAAATCTCAGCGATCTGCTTCGATGCGGTCAGCCCGTCGACCCTGGCGGGATTCTGGGCCGGGCTACTCGTCCGTCGGATCGCCGAGGAGGCCGGCGGCGCGCTGCTGCCCGGCGACGACACCCAGGTCGGACTGCGGTTCCTCACCGGCAGCCCGCGGTGGAAGGGGGAGCACCGTCGCCTGCACCTGCACCTGACCAGCGAGGGCCCCACCGGCCAGCAGGAGACGGTGGCGGCGGCGCTGCGGCTCGGCGCCCGGCACCTCGACGTCGGCCAGCGCCCCGACGAGGGCCACATCGTGCTGGCCGACCCCGAAGACAACGAGTTCTGCGTGATCGAGGCGGGCAACAACTTCCTCGCCGGCTGCGGTCTCCTCGGCGAGGTGTCCTGCGACGGCACCCGCGCGGTCGGCCACTTCTGGAGTGCGGCGCTGGGCTGGCCCCTGGTGTGGGACCAGGACGAGGAGACCGCTGTCCAGTCCCCGTCCGGCGGCACCAAGGTGTCCTGGGGTGGCCCGCCCCTCACCCCGAAGACACACCCCAACCAGCAGCGTTACGACCTCACCCCAACGGTTCCCGGCGGCCACCGGTCCGAGATCGACCGGCTGGTGTCCCTCGGCGCCACGGTGCTGACCCCCGGCGAACACGGCACCACAGTGCTGGCCGATCCCGACGGCAACGAGTTCCGCCTGCTCACACCCTGAAGCGGTCGAGAACGCCGCTCGTGTTACACAGCCGCGTGCGAACCGGTCAGGAGTACAAGCGGTCGAGGCTGACGAGCAGGATTCGATCGTCGGTTGCGGCGGCTGCCGTCAGCTCGTCGGTGAATCCGGCTCCGCCGTAGAGGGTGAGCACTGTGGAGTCGGTGTCATAACCCTTGAGGTGTAGCAGGTCGCGCGCTGTTGCCAGCCGTTGGAGGTGGTGGTGGCCGATTGTCTCACCCCATTTGGCTTCGCCCACGGAGATGATGCGCCGGGGATTGTTCGACTCCTGCGCGGCGAGCGCCACCACGTCGATCTCGATCTTGGTGCGGTTTGCCGGGTCGTTGACGGTGCCGGATCCCACTTCCGACGGGGCTTCGGCGAACAGTGTGTCGCCGGACTCCAGGGTGAATGCCCTGCACAGGGCCTCGAAGTGGGGGGCCGCGACCTGGGTGAGGAAGGTCTGCCGGGTGGTGGTCCAGACCTGCTCGGCCCGGTGGATCTCCAGTTCGGCCCAGCGTTTGCGCATGGCCGCCTCGTAGAAGGTGATCAGCGGTTCGACGATCCGGTACCGGGCCCGGCCCGGCCGGAACATGTCAGGTTCCCGGGTGATCAGCGCGCAGTCCTCCAGCACGTTGAGCGGATGCGTGATCTGGTCGGACTTACGCCCGATGAAACTTGCGATCCCGCCGTTGGTGTTGTTGCCGGCGGCGATGGCTGCGAGTACCGAGTGGTAGAGGGCCGGGTCGCGGATGGCCGGCTCCTCGGCCAGGAGGTAGCGGGCCTCCCGGAACAGTGGTGTCTGCGGGTTCAGCGCGGTCCTGATCACCCAGGCGTCGAAGTCGTCGACGTTGGCAGGGGCATCGCCCTGGGTGAACTCATAGCGGTAGGCGGGGGTGCCGCCGACCACCGCGTGGACCAGGACAGCGAGTCGGGGATCGGTAATGCCCCAGAACCGGGCCGACTCCCGATGCTGGAACGGCTGGACGACGAGTTCCAGGCTGGCCCGGCCGCGCAGTGGGGCCTGCCCGGCGAGAAGGCCACCCATCACGGACATCGCCGATCCGCATAGCAGGAGCCGCGCGGAGCTGGTCCGGCCACTGCCGCCAGGGCCGAGTTCGCGCTGGATGATCGAGGGCAATGCCGGCGACGTCTTCGACAGGTACGGGAACTCGTCGATGGCGACGATCATCGGCCGGCCGGTGACGCTGTGGAACATGCGCGCGATGGCATCGTTCCAGTCGCGGAACGGTTCGACGAACTCGCGGGTGTGCCGGGACAGGGCATCGGCGAATAGCCGGAGCGACTCGGCCTCGGTTGCTTCGGTGGCGGCGAAGTACAGACCGTCGCCCGCCTCGGTGGCTGCCTGAAGCAGGAAGCTCTTTCCCTGACGCCGCCGGCCACTCACCACTCCCAGCGATGCGCCGCCTTGCGTGACCTCGGTTGACCTGGTCCCGAAGGAGACGAGGCCATGCCATTCGCGGTCACGACCGAAGATACGCTGCGGCTTGTCCATCCACAGAACTATAGTTCCCAGAACCATACTTCTGTGGCCGGATGGTATGGCGCGGATCAATCGGCTGTGTCCGGTCAACCGGCCTCGGGTCAGCCGGCGGCGAGTGTGGTGAGGTCGCCGCCGGTGACCGGCCGGCAACCTGATCGACGCCGATCGTTCGAACAGCCTGCTGCGGATCGTAACGGGAGCACGTGTGCCCCGGCGGCCCGGCCGCCGGGGCACACGTGACAGGTCAGGACGCCGGTTCGATCCAGACGTTGCGGTACTGGACCTTGTTGCCGTGGTCCTGCAGGCGGATGGCTCCGGTGGACGGGCCCTCCGGGATGTTGCCTCCGGTGCCGTTCGGGATCTCCACGTTGTCGTGGACCTTACGACCGTTCCAGATCACCGTGATGCGGGCGTTGGACGTCTTCGCCCCGGCCGCGTTGTAACGGGCGGCCCGGAAACTGATGTCGTACTTCTGCCAGGTCTCCGGTGCGGTGGCGGCGTTCACGTCGGGCGCCTTCACCGTGTAGATCGCGCCCGCCTCGTTGTTGGCGAGCGTGGTGTCCCCGTACGAGTCGAGGATCTGCAGTTCGTAGCGTTCCTGCTGGTAAACGCCGCTGTTGCCACGGTTCTGGCCGGTCACGTCGTCGGGCAGCAGCGGCACCTTGAACTCGACGTGCAGCCGGTAGTCGCCGTACGCCTCCTTGGTCCGCAGGTCACCACAGCAGACCTCGGCGGCACCACCGGCGACCAGCGGCCACTCGGGACGGCGCCCGTCGGTGTGCTGCCAGTTGTCCAGGTTCCTGCCGTCGAACAGGACGACCCGCTCGCCGGGCTTCCGCACGCTGATCAGGTCCAGGTTGACGTGGCCGGTGTCCAGGGCGTCGACCCGGTACGTGATGGTGTTCAGCCCCTTGCGCAGGCTCACCCGCTCGGTGGCGGTGGCCCACTCCTCCCAGGTGACGGTGGTCGGCAACGGCACCTGCTTGAGCTTGCGCTCGTTGACGTGCAGGCTGACCGTCTTGGTGCCGCTGAACGGGTCGGGGCCGTTGGAGTAGCGCAACCCGACCGCGTACTCCCCGGCCTTGTCGACGGTGACGTGCACGGTGGTGGAGGCGTTCAGCTTGCCGAATCCGGCGGTGAACCCGACCCCGGAGTAGCCGCGGTGGTCCTTCGCCAGGGCTGCGCCGCCCTCCCGGTAACCCTCCTCGGCCTCGTAGAACACCTGCTGCACCGGCTTACCGGGCAGCTCGTTCATCGTGTACCAGGCCTCGGTGCTCCACAGCGTCTCCCCGTCCCGGGACGCGAACGGCCGCGGCGAGCGCAGGTGCACGACCCGGTCCCGGCGCAGCCCGGGAACCGTCAGCGTGACCGTCTTGCGGTCCGGTGACACCTTCGCCGCGGTCACGGCCAGTTTCTCCAGGTCGACCTGCGGGCCACCGTACTGTTCGGTCGCGGCGTACCGCCATTGCTCGATCTGGTACGCGGTGGCCAGCTTCGTCACGGTGTCGTCCGACAACGGCTCGGTGTATTCGATCTTGAACCCGTCGCCGGTGGCCTTCATCGTCTTCATGTCGAACACGCTGGTCCCGTTCGGGGTGAGTTTCTGCAGCCCGAACCGCAGTTTGCCCTCCTGGCCCCAGTTGCCGTCCGCGCCGAGGCCGCCGACGTAGATCGCCCCGTCGGGACCGAGCGACACCCGGTTGATGCCGGCTTCCAGGCCCTGCGTGTGCCGGAACACCGCACCCTGTTCGACCCCGTTGACGGTCTCCAGCGCGGCCCGCTGCAAGCCGCCATAGGTCACATCACCGATCAACACCTGGCCTTTGTACGTGCCGGACTCCAGGAACACCGGGGTGCTCGGCGAGTTGCCGATCTGGTTCTGCGGCAACCAGACCACCGGCCGCGTGACCGGCTGGGCATCGTACGGCCCGTCGGGGTTGGTGTAGTGGTTGTAGAAGCCCTTGTCCTTGATCTTGAGCAGTTTCGACGACGGCAGCCAGCCGCCCTGGTTGTCGGTCACGTAGATCGACTCGCCGGGGCCCCAGCCGATGCCGTTCGGGGTGCGCAACCCGCCCGCGACCGTGGTGACCTTGCCGCTCTTGCGGTTGACCACGATGTGCGTGCCGCGCCCGGGGGCCGGCTGCGGGTCGGTGGTGGCGCCGCCCAGGTTGATCGACACCGACAGGTTCAGGTAGAAGTTCCCGCCCCGGTAGAGCAGTCCGAAGGCGAACTCGTGGAAGTTGCCGCCGAACGGCCACACCGCCACCGTCCGCCGCGCGTCCAGGACCTGGTCGCCGTCGGTGTCCCGCAGCTCGGTCAGTTCGTGTTTCTGCGACACGTAGACCAGGCCGTCCACGACCGCCACACCCATCGGCTCCTTCAAACCGCTGGCTATCTCCTTGTACGTGACACTGGCCGGCCCGGTCTTCCCGGTCACGTTCGAGACCAGGAAGACCTTCCCCTCGACCTTGTCGGAATCGCCCCAGGTGGTGATCACCATCTTCTTGTCCGGACGCCACGCGATGCCGGTGACCTGCGGTTCGAAGCCCGGTGGCCGCAGATCGGTGAGCGTGTAGCCGGGGTTGACGGCGGTCAGCGGCAGCCCGTCACCGGGCGTGTCGGTGCCGGAGACACACTCCTTGCGTCCCGGCGCGGTCACCCGCACCACACCCGCGTCGGTGCTCAGCGCGCTCGACGGCACGATGCTGAAGTCGCCGGCGCCCGGTGCCCGCCAGGCCAGCCGCAGCTCCTGACCGCCACCGGCCTCGAAGTGCTCGACCCGCAGCGGGTGCAGTCCCGCGGTCAGGTCGATGGTGCCCTCTTTCGCGGTGTTGCCGTGCAGCCCGTCGTGGTCGATGACGAGCTTGTCGCCGATCCACAGTTTCGAGCCGTCGTCGCTGGTCAGCCGGAAGCGGTAGGAGCCGGCCGCCGGGGCGGTGAGGTTGGCGATCGCGTGCGTGACGAAGTTGTCCTGCAAGCCGAACTGTTCGTCGGTGGACCAGTCGATGGTGGACATCAGTTTGTCCACGTTCGGCGTCTGGCCGGGTTTCAGTTCACAGATCCGGGAGATCGGCACCCCGATGTCGTACGTCCGGAGGGTCACCCCCGGCTCCTGCTCGGGCGGATCAGCGGCGGCGGAGGCCGGTGCCGGTGTCACGGTGACGACGGTGGCGGCTATCAGCAGACCGAATCTGAACACACGTCTCATGTCTCTCCCGGTTTCCGAGGTGATTCATGACTGTGAACATCCTTATCTACTTCCGCCGATGGGTCCATATCTTTTGATGATCGATGACGGACTTTTTTGCGCACGGAACAAAAGATTCGTTACTTCACGAATTCGGGGACTGTGGGCCGCTTCGACACCTACGTCCACATCGGCGCTCGATCAGACACGGGAGCCCCCGTCGGCGCAGGGGGCGTCGACGGGGGCTCCGATCTCTATGATGCAAATGCCTCGATGCGTCCACATCGGGGGGAACACGGGGGAGAGCAACTCATGACGAAGACCACCACCTGGCGTGCCCTGGCCGGGCTGGCCGCGATCACGCCCGCCCTGGCCCTGAGCGCGCCCGCGCAGGCAGCCACCCGGCCACTGGTCGCCGGACCGGCCGCGCACGTCTCGGCCGGTCCGGGCGGCGTCGTCAACGCCCCGATCTCGGTCACGAACATCGGTGACGCCGCCGTCGACGGCACCGGCCTCTGGTACGGGCTGCCCTTCGGCTACGCCACCCCGACCCGCTACGCCAACTGTGTCTACAGTCTTCTCGGCGAACTCCACTCCTGCCGGTTCGACCAGGTGCTGGAGCCGGGGAAGACGTACCGGGTGGACCTGCCGTTGATCGTGCCCGCCGACGAGTTCGCGCCGGGCGCGCTGACCATCCGGTTCGACTGGATGACCGGCCGCGACTACGACCTCGTGGTGGGCAAGAACGGGCCGTCCGGCACGGGTGAGGTGCTGCGCCTGGTGGAGGACACCGCACCGGGCACCCCGCACGTCACCTCCTGGCAGACCGTCGAGGTCGACGTCACCGGCCGGCAGGGCGCCGACCTGGCCGTCACCGGCGCCAAGGCGTCCGGTGCGGTGGGTGACGTGGTCCCGATGAAGGCGACGGTCCGTAACAACGGCCCGGCCACCCTGGACTGGGTGCTGCAGAAACCGTCCCCGGGCCTGGTGGTCGTGACGATCCCGCCCGGATCGACGGTGGTGTCCGTGCCCAGCAACTGCAAGGCCACCACCACCGGCCGGTACGAGTGTGAAGCGCCCCGCCTGTTCCGGGTCGGCACCGCGTACGGTTTCACGTTCACCCTGCGCATCGACCGGGTGAGCCGCGACGCCACCGGTAAGGTCGAGGTGAACCCGGCCTGTGACTGCGAGCGTTTCGACGCCGACCTCGACCGCTCCAACGACGTCGCCGAACTGGTGCTCAACCCGTCCCCGACCGTGCCCGGCGGCACCGACACCAACCCGCCCGTCATCTCCGCCACCGGTCTGACCGAGGGCCAGTGGATCGGCTGGTTCCCGCGTTTCACCCCGGCCTGGTCGGACGACGTGGCGGTCACCAAGGCGCAGATCCTGGTCGACGGCGCAGTCGTGCAGACCTACGAGGGTGACCTGCCGCGGGAGGTCACCTTCCAGACTCCGTGGTCGGTGGACGGCCAGGAGGCGCAGGTCACCGTCCGGGCCTTCGACGCCGCCGGCAACAGCAGCGAGCGCAGCACCCGGGTCCGGGCCGACGTGCGGCTGCCGTCGGCGACCATCACTCCGGCGTTCGGGGCCCGCCTCACCGGGGTGGCCACCTTCCAGGCCACCGGGGTCGACGCCGACACCACCCGGATCGAGATCGTCGACTGGGACGGCCGGGTCGTCGCCGACAGCACCGCCGCCCCGTGGACGCTGACCTGGGACACCCGGGGCGAGACCGGCGACAGCTTCGTGTCCGTGCGGGTCTTCGACAAGGCCGACAACGCCGCCATCGACGTGGGCACCTACCACCTGGACAACAGCGGGCCGTCGATCACCGCGGTCACGCCGGGGGAGCGGTCCCTGGTCCGCGGCACCGTCCGGACCACCGCGAAGGTCTCCGACCCGGCCGGGATCCGGTCGTCGGGCGTAACCGGAGGGCGGTCCGCGGGCGCCGGGGCGTGGACGCTCACGCCGAAGGCACAGGGCCCGTTCACGTTCACCTGGACGGCCACCGACAAGCTCGGCAACACCAGCACCGCCCGCCGCACCGTCGTCAACGACACCGTCGTCCCGGCCCTGAAACTCACCAAGGCCCCGAAGAACAACGCCAGACTCGCCAAGTCGACGGTCCTGAAGGCGTCGGCGAGCGACAAGAACGGCATCGCACGGGTCCAGTTCCTGGTCAACGGCAAGGTGACAGCCACCGGTAGCACCTTCACCCTGAACCCGAAGAAATACGGTAAGAAGTTCACCGTCCAGGTCCGCGCCTACGACAAGGCGGGCAACGTGAAGACCCTGCCGAAGCGGACCTACCGCCGCTGACCCTCCTGGCGATCAAGACCATGACGCCGGTACGACGGGAGCACGGTCCCGTCGTACCGTCGTCATCGCATGATCGCCGTCGTCACCGAGACAAACGCCCTGGTCTAGCAAGTGGACGACCTGAACCGCCTGCACATCGAACTGCGCGGCGTCACGCCCGAGCAGGCCGGCATCGTGTTGCGCGCGGCCGGCCTCGGCCACCTCGAAGCCGGCGGCGGTCTCCTGGACGTCGCCGCGCTCCGGCAGGCTGCCGGCCCGTCGTCGCCCGAGGACTGGCAGGTGAGGTTCGCCGCGATGGTCGAGTACGCCCGCACCAAGGGCCGGCTCACCGGCGACGGCCGTCACCTGCGCGCCCACCTCGCCCGACCGGAATTGTCGGAGGGGGTCGACCGT
>DATMVU010000065.1:0-1500 GCA_035562875.1 Actinoplanes sp.
AGAGCAGGATGCCGTCGGTGTTGTGCCGCAGCGTGGCGATCGCCTCCAACTCGGCGACCGGGTCCTCGTCGGTGTCGCTGATGAAGACGCCGCAGTCCACCTCCCGGGCCCGTGCGGTGACACCCTTGGCGATGTCGGCGAAGAACGGATTACGCAGGTCGGGGACGATCAGACCCAGATTGCCGGTACGCCCGGTGATCAGTCCCCGAGCCGCCCGGTTGGGCCGGTACCCGAGCCGGCTCGCCACCGCCACCACGGCCTCCCGGGTGGTCGGGCTGACCGCTCCGCCGGTGAGGGCCCGGGACACCGTCGACACCGACACCCCTGCCGCACGCGCGACGTCCTGCACAGTCGTGCGCACCTGGCGACTCCTCGTTCTGCACCGATTTGTGGCGACAGCATAACGAGGTCCGGGAACGTTCCCGGACCTCGTATGCCTTCCGGCTTATGTCAGTGGTCGAACTGGTCCACGTTCTCGGCGGTGATCGCGAGTGCCGGGCCGGGGAGCAGCATCGTCGAGGCGCTGTCGTGGCGCCGGTGATCCGTACCCGCAATCGGGTTCTGAGGTTTCCAGGGTCATTCGCTGTGGTTCCACTTCTGGTGGGAGGCGCCGGTGCACTCCCAGACCTGGACCGCCACACCATTGGCCGTGCTCGCTTCCGGGATGTCGACACACTTGGTGCCCCAGAGGCTGACCAGGTCGAACGACGAGTTGTAGTGCCAGCGCTGGGCGTCACTGCCGTCGCACACGGCCAGCCGCAGACCCGAACCGTCCGAAGTGCCGTCCGCCTGGACACACTTGCCGCGCACCAGCAGTGTGCGGTTCGGGCCGACCGTGAAACGCTGGGCGGCGGCGGAGCTCCTGCACGCGTACGACTGGATCCGGCCACCGGACGCCGGGGCGTACAGGCAGGTGCCCGTGCCCTTGCTCTCGAACACGGTGCCGGTCACCGCGGGCTCGGTGGTGGTCGCCGTCCCCGGCTGGGCGGCGCCGGTGGACGGCTTCTGACCGGCGGCGGCCGGGGAACTCACGCCCGGGGTACCTGCTGCGGCGTTCACGGGATCAGCCGAGCCTGATGGTTTCGCCGGTCTTGCGGGATCTGCGGACGCGCCGCGACGGGGGCGGCCGGAACCGGACGACGACGGGCCGGGCAGTGGGGCACCGGCTGCCTCCCCCGGCTGCGACGCGGACGGCAGCGCCTGTGGGATCGCCGGGTCCGCCCTCGTCACCATCGGGTAGGCGATCGCTCCGGCCACCAGCAACGCCGTGCCCACACCTGCGGCGATCAGGCCCCGGCGCCGGGTGGGCCGGTTCGCCGAGGTGGTCAAGGGCGGGGAGACCGCGGGCGCCGCCGTGGCCGGAGACGGGGTCGCCGTCTCGGCTGGGACTGCGGTCATCTCGGTGGGCGGTGATGCGGGCGGTCGGCCCGGCCAAGGTGAACCCGGCTGGCCGGGCGCGGGGGTGATCGGCTGCCCCTGGGTGGGCAGGCCGGGCTGGCC
>DATMVU010000066.1:0-12369 GCA_035562875.1 Actinoplanes sp.
CCGCGACTACGACCGGATCAAGAAGTCGACGAGCATCACCTTCGACCCGGCCGATTCCACCAGCGCCACGATCGAGAAGGTGGAGCGCCTGGTCGAGGCGGGTGCCGACTACCTCATCGTCTACATCCCGCGGGTCGCCTACGACCACGAGCCGTTGCAGCGGTTCGCCGAAGAGGTCATTCCCCGGTTCTGACGACGGTTCACCCCGGGGCTGATGACCCCGGGGTGAATGGTCGGCGAACTCCCTTGTGGAACGAGTGGCGGGAACACTGCAGTGTGAGCCCCGGTAGAACTGGGAGCGGTACCAAGGCGACCAGGCATTTCTCGGTTCGGCGCGGCATGGCAGAATTCCGGTGCCGGTTTCCGAAAGTTGCAGCCGAGATTCGCCGGCGGTGAGGAGCTTCGTCCGTGGCGTCAGGCAGAGGGCGAGTGACCATCGCGGCCATCGCGGAAGCGGCCGGGGTGTCGGTGCCGACGGTGTCGCGAGTGCTCAACGGGCGCTCGGATGTGTCGCCGAGCACCCGGGAGCTGATCGAGCGGCTGCTGCGAGAGCACGATTACCGGCCCCGCAACTCTCGGCAATCCGGGCGCGCCCGGCTGGTGGACCTGGTCTTCGACGACCTGGACAGCCCGTGGGCGCTGGAGCTGGTGCGCGGCGTCGAGGACGTGACGCATGCCGCCGGGGTCGGGACCGTGGTGTCGCAGGTGCACCGGCGCAGCAGCGCCACCAGGCAGTGGCTGCAGAACCTGCGGGCCCGGGCCTCCGACGGGGTCATCTTCGTGACCGCTGACGTGGCCGAGCCGGTGCACAGCGAGTTGCACCGGCTCAAGGTGCCGGTGGTGATCATCGATCCGGCCGGTGGGGTGGCCGCCGACGTGCCGACGATCGGGGCGACGAACTGGTCCGGCGGGCGCACCGCCACCGATCACCTGCTGGAGCTGGGGCACCGGCGGATCGGGTTCGTGGCCGGGCCGCGGGCGCTGTTGTGCAGCCGGGCCCGGCTGGACGGGTACCGGTCGGCGATGGAGGCCGCCGGGGCGCCGGTCGACGAGGAGCTGATCACGACCGGGGATTTCCGGCACGAGACCGGGTTCCTGGCCGGCAACCGGCTGCTGGACCTGCCGGAGCCGCCGACGGCGATCTTCGCGTCCAGCGATCTGATGGCGCTCGGGGTGTGCGAGGCGGCCCGGCGGCGCGGGATCCGGGTGCCCGACCAGCTCAGTGTGGTCGGGTTCGACGATCTGCCGGAGTCGCGGTGGGCGTCGCCGCCGCTGACCACGGTGCGGCAGCCGCTCACCGAGATGGGGGCGCTCGCCGCGCGGACCGTGTTGCGGTTGTCGCGCGGCGAGAGCATCGAGACTCCCCGGGTGGAGCTGGTCACCAAACTGATGGTGCGGGAGAGCACTACCTCACTTGCCGAAACCCGCGGTCAGGCCGCTCAGTAGCTGACGGCGGCCGATCACGTACAGGGTGAGGATCGGCAGGGCGGTCAGCACCACCGAGGCCAGTACGGCGGGGATGTTGACGCTGTACTGGCCCTGGAACTCCCAGAGCGCCAGCGGCAGGGTCCGCTGCTCGGGCTCCTGGGTGAGGATCAGCGGCAGGACGAAGCCGTTCCACACGGTCAGTCCCTGGTAGATGGTGACCGTGACGAGGGCGGGCCGGGTCAGCGGGAAGGCGAGGCGCCACAGCGTGCCCCACTCGGTGGCCCCGTCCATCCGCATCGATTCGAAGAGTTCCTTCGGCACGTCGCGGATGAAGTTGGACAGCACGAGCACCGACAGCGGGATGGCGAACGCGAGCGAGGGCAGGATGATCGCGCCGAGGGTGTCGTACATCTGAAGCTTGATGATGATCAGATAGATCGGGATGATCACCGCCTGCAGCGGGATCGCCAGGCCCATCAGGAACAATCCGTTGACACCGCGCAGGAACCGGCTGCCGGCCCCGCCCCGGATGATCGCGAAGGCGGCCATGAACGAGGTCAGCACCGCCGGCCCGACCGCGCCGACGGTGACGATCGTGCTGTTCATGAAGTACCGGGCGAAGTCGTTCTCCAGCACGAACCGGTAGTTCTCCAGCGTCGGTGACGTCGGCGGCACGAGCGGGTTGGTGGAGTAGTAGTCGCCGGACACCTTGAAGCTGGTGATCACGATCCAGTAGATCGGCACGATCACGATGGCCAGCCACAGCCAGCCGGCCAGTCCTCCGAGGTAGTTCCACTGCGACGGGCGGGACCGAGTAGTGGTGGCCACCGTCACACTCCTTCCAGCTGGCTGTCGGCCTGGTTGCGGCCGCCGAGCCGGCGCAGCCCGAGCGCGAGGGCGAGGCCGCACAGCACCAGGATCACCGCGATGGCGCTGGCCGGGCCCATCAGGTTGTTCTTGAAGCCGCGCTGGTACATGTCGACGGCCAGGGCGCTGGTGGCGTCGCCGGGTCCACCGGCGGTGAGCACCCAGATCAGGTCGAAGAAGGTCAGCGAGCCGACCACCATCAGCGTCGACGAGGTGATGATCGTGTACTTGAGCTGCGGCAGGGTGATGCTGAAGAACTGCCGGATCCGTCCGGCCCCGTCGATCTGGGCGGCCTCGTACATCGAGACCGGGATCTGCCGGACCCCGCCCTGGTAGATCAGCGAGTGGAACGGGATGAACTGCCAGGACACCACGAAGATCACCACACCCAGCGCCAGTACGGGGTCACCGAGCCAGTCCTGTTGCAGGAACTCCCATCCGAGGCTGGCGCCGAGCCCGAAGTTCGGGTCGAGCAGCGCCTTGTAGGTGATCGAGATGGCGGCCTGGCTGAGCAGCAGCGGGATGAAGTAGAGCACTGCGAGCACGGCCCGGTACCGGTGCTGGGCGGCCAGGAACACACCGATCAGGATGGACAGTGGTGTCTGCACCAGCCACGAGATCGCCATGATCAGGAAGGTGACCCAGAGCGAGTGCAGCAGGTCGGGATCGGTGAGCACGGCCCGCCAGCTCTCCAGCCCGGCCGGTTTCACGGCGCCGGAGATGTTCCACTCGGTGAAGCTGAGCAGGAACACCCCGACCAGTGGGACCAGGCCGAACAGGGTGAAGGCGATCAGGGCCGGCCAGGCCATCCAGGAGACGGACCCGCTCCCCCCGGCGAGCTTGCTGCCGGGGGGAGCGGTCTTCGCCACGGGTGTGGCGACAGGTGGAGCGATGGTCATTTTCCGATGACCGCGTTCATGTTGTCGGCGAACTGCTGCGGGCCGATCGACTGGGTGAACAGCTTGCCGATGTTCTCCAGCAGGGTGGCCGCGGCGTTCGGGCTGAGCGCCTGGTCCCAGGACTGGGCGAACACCTTGGCGTTGCTGGCGACACCGTAGACGAACTTGAGGAAGTCGGCGTCCGGCGAGGCGGCGAGTTTGGCGTCGGCACCCTTGATGATCGGCACCCCACCGGTCTTGATCCAGTCGGCCTGCTCGGTGTCGTCGAGGAGGCTGGTGAAGAACTTCTTGGCGGTCTCCTTGGCCTCCGGAGCGGCGTTGGAGGAGATCGACAGGTACTGCCCGGCGTTGCCGACGGTGTCGTTGGGGTCGCCCTTGCCGCCGTCGACGCCGGGGAAGTTCATGTAGCCGAGCTTGCCGTCCTTGACGAAGGTGCCGCCCTCGGCCAGCTGGATGCCGTACGACCAGGAGCCGTGCACCATCATCGCGGCCTTGCCCCGGTAGAGCAGGGCCTGGTCGGCGTTGGAGTCGGCGGTGATCGAGTTGAAACCGTTGATGAAGCCGTTCGCCTTGATCAGGTCCTGCATCCTGGTGAGCGCGTCGATGGCGGCCGGGTTGCTCCAGGCGTTGGCCTTGCCCTCGAAGATGTCACCGAAGACGGTCTGGCCGCCGATCCGGTCGAAGAGGAACTCCAGCCACATCATGTTGGTCCAGCGGGACTGGCCGCCGAGCGAGAACGGCGCGACCTTGGCGGCGTTCAGCTTCGGGACCAGGTCCATGATCTCGCCCCAGGACTGCGGCGGGGTGAGCTTCAGGTTGTCGAAGACCTCTTTGTTGTAGAACAGGACGATCGGCTGCACGGTCTCGGCCGGCATCGCGTAGATCTTGCCGTTGATGGTGGCCGGTCCGAACGAGGACGGGAACAGCCGGTCCTTGACCGGGGCGTTCTGCGCGAACCAGTCGGTGAGGTCGTCGACCTGGCCGGCGTCGACGTAGCTCTTCAGGCCACCGCCGCCCCAGCCCCAGACCACCGTCGGCTGCTGGCCGGCGCCGAACGCGGTCTTCAGCTTGTCCTTGTAGACGTCGTTCTGGAACAGGTTGACTTTGATCTGGGTGTTCGGGTTGGCCTTGTTGAACCGGTCCACCGCGCCCTGCCGGACCGACTCGCCGGGCGGGCCGCTGAGGCTCCAGTAACTGGCGCCGCCGGCCTTGCCACCGGTGCCGGTGTCGGCGGGACCGGAACTGCCGCAGGCGGCGAGCGTGGCACCGGCAGCGGCACCCGCGGAAAGGGTCAAGAAGTTCCTGCGCTTCACGCTGTCTCCATAAAAGGGCCGAAAGTTTCGAATGACGGCTGCAAATTAACGCGAGGTTTCGTTAACGTAGGGTTTCGCCGTTACGAGTGTCAAGACTCTTGCCGGAACCGTGCTTGACGCGCGAGAGTTGGCAAGGCCTCCCGGCCGCGCCACCGTCCGGCGCGGCCGGCCGGGCCCGGTTCCGGGGGCACCGAAACTTTCGGAGGTTTTCGTTGATTGCACAATCCTGGCGGGACGCCGCGCTCCCGATCGCCGACCGGGTCGAGGCCCTGCTCGCCACGATGACGGTGGAAGAGAAGGTGGCTCAGCTCGGCAGCCGCTGGCTCGGCAGGGACAAGGGCGCTCCGGATCCGGAGGAGGGCCACCAGGTCGCCCCGATGGAGAACGACTTCTCCACCGGACCGGCTCTGGAGGACGCCAGCCGGCACGGGCTCGGTCATCTCACCCGGGTGTACGGGAGTTATCCGCTGACCGTGGCCGAGGGCGCCGCCGAGGTGATCCGCCAGCAGCGCATCGTGATGTCCTCGTCGCGGCTGGGCATTCCGGCGATCGTGCACGAGGAGTGCCTGACCGGGTTCACCGCGCACGGCGCCACCGTCTACCCGGCCGCGATCAACTGGGGTGCCACCTTCGACCCGGAGCTGATCGGGCGGATGGCCGCCGCGATCGGCCGGGACATGGCCGCCCTCGGCGTGCACCAGGGTCTGTCGCCGGTGCTGGACGTGGTGCGCGACTACCGGTGGGGCCGGGTCGAGGAGGCGATCGGCGAGGACCCGTACCTGGTGGCGACCATCGGTGCGGCGTACGTCAGTGGTCTGCAGTCCGCCGGGGTGATCGCCACCCTGAAGCACTTCGCCGGCTATTCCGCGTCCCGCGCGGCCCGCAACCACGGGCCGGTGCCGATGGGCCGCCGGGAGCTGCTGGACGTGATCCTGCCACCGTTCGAGACGGCGATCCGCGAGGCCGGCGCCGACTCGGTGATGAACTCCTACTCCGACGTGGACGGTGTGCCCGCCGGCGCCGACCGGTGGCTGCTCACCGAGCTGCTGCGCGACGAGTGGGGCTTCACCGGCACGGTGGTCTCCGACTACTGGGCCATCCCGTTCCTGGCCTCGAACCACCGGGTCGCGGCCGGTCCCGCCGAGGCGGGTGCGCTGGCCCTGACCGCCGGCATCGACGTGGAGCTGCCGGACACCATCGGGTACCGCCCCGGGGTGGCCGCCGAGGAGCTGATCGACCGGGCGGCCCGGCGGGTGCTGCTGCAGAAGGCCCGGCTCGGCCTGCTCGACGAGGACTGGACCCCGGAGCGGTCGGTGGCCGGCGCCGACCGGACCGATCTGGACTCCCCCGGCAACCGGGAACTCGCCCGGGAGCTGGCCGAACGGTCGATCGTGCTGCTCGATCCGGGCACCGCGCTGCCGCTGTCGCCGGGTGGCCGGATCGCCGTGGTCGGCCCGTGCGCCGACGACGCGAGCACGTTCCTGGGCTGCTACGCGTTCCCCAACCACGTGCTGCCGCGCTACCCCGGGGTCAAGGCGGAGATCGAACTCCCGACGGCGGTCGAGGCCCTGCGGGCGGAGCTTCCGCAGACCGATCTCCGGTACGAGCGGGGCTGCGCCGTGGACGGCGACGACCGTTCGGGTCTCGCCGCCGCGGTGGCCGCCGCCGAGTCGGCCGACGTGGTCCTGGCGTTCGTCGGTGACCTGGCCGGGCTGTTCGGGGCGGGCACCTCCGGGGAGGGCTGCGACGCACCCGACCTGCGCCTGCCCGGTGTCCAGCCGGAACTCCTGGAGGCGCTGCTGGCGACCGGGAAGCCGGTGGTCGTGGTGGTGGTGTCCGGCCGGCCGTACGCCCTGGGCGAGGTCGCCGGGCGGGCCGCCGCCCTGGTGCAGGCGTTCATGCCCGGTGAGGAGGGCGGCCCGGCCATCGCGGGTGTGCTGTCCGGCCGGGTCCAGCCGGCCGGCCGCCTGCCGGTGCAGATCCCGCGGGATCCCGGCGGGCAGCCCGGCACCTACCTGCAGCCGCGGCTGGGCGCCGACCACATCGGCACGAGCAGCCTGGACCCGACACCGTTGTTCGCGTTCGGACACGGCCGGTCGTACACCACGTTCACCGTCGGTGAGCTGCGGTTGTCGGCCACGTCGGTGCCGACCGATGGTGAGTTCACCGCGACGGTCCGGGTGACCAACACCGGTGACCGGGCCGGGTCCGAGGTGGTGCAGCTCTACCTGGCCGACCCGGTCGCCCAGGTCACCCGCCCGGTGCTGCAGCTGACCGGTTTCCAGCGGGTCGACCTCGATCCGGGCGCCGCGGCGGACGTCGAGTTCCGGGTGCACACCGACCGGGCAGCCTTCACCGGCCTCGGCCTGACCCGGATCGTCGAGCCCGGCGAGCTGCGGGTCCTGGCCGGGACGTCGGCCGCCGACCTGCCGTGCGCGGCGACTGTCGAGCTGACCGGCCGGGTCCGGCCGGCCGGACCCGGCCGAGTGCTGACCACACCCACCACGATCCGTCGCGAGAACGTGTCGCCTAACTGACGGATGGTCTCTTTGCCGCACCGGACGGCTCAGGGAAGAATCACGCCGTGACGGACGTGACTCTGGACGAGACGAACAAGCTGATCATCGAACACCTGCAGCGGGACGGGCGGATGTCGTACGCCACGCTCGCCAAGACGATCGGTCTGTCCGAGGCCGCGGTGCGCCAGCGCGTGCAGCGGCTCCTCGACAACGGGCTGATGCAGATCGTCGCGGTCACCGATCCGCTCACCCTGGGCTTCGCCCGGCAGGCGATGGTCGGGCTGCGGGTCACCGGTGATCTGCGGGCCATCGCCGACCGGATCGCCGAGATCCCCGAGGTGGACTACGTGGTGATCTGCGCCGGGCGCTACGACCTGCTGGTCGAGCTGGTCTGCACCGACGACGAGCACCTGCTCGACCTGCTCAACGAGAAGGTCCGGGCGGTCGAAGGGGTCACCGAGGCCGACACCTTCATGTACCTGCGGCTCGCCAAGCAGACCTACGCCTGGGGAACGCGGTAACGCCGGTGAACAGTCCGTCCTTCTGGCTCGGCAGTCTCGGCCCGCTGCCGCGCCGGGCACCACTCGACGGCGACCTCGACGCCGACGTGGCCATCGCCGGGGGCGGCTACACGGCGCTCTGGACCGCGTACTACCTGGCCCGGGCCGCGCCGGAGAAGCGGATCGTGATCCTGGAGGAGGAGTACTGCGGGTTCGGCGCGTCCGGCCGCAACGGCGGCTGGGTGTCCGGCGAGTTCCCGGTCTCCGTAGCGGCACTGGCCCGCCGGTTCGGGGCCGGGCCGGCCGCCGCCATGCACCGGGCACTCGGCGAGACGGTCGACGAGGTGGGCCGGGCGGCCGCCGCCGAAGGCATCGACTGCGACTATGCCAAGGGCGGCACTCTCTCCCTGGTCCGCACCCCCGGCCAACTGCGCCGGGCCCGTGACCTGCCGGGATTCATCGGCGCGGAGCGGGCCCGGGAGATCTGCGGGGCCGCGGGCGTGCTCGGCGGTGTCTACAGCGAACACTGCGCCGCCCTGCACCCGGCGAAACTGGTCCGTGGCCTGGCGTCGGCGGTCGAGGGCCTCGGCGTCACGATCCACGAGGGCACCCGGGTCGAGGAGATCAGGACCGGGCAGATCCAGACCCGGCTGGGTACGGTCACCGCCGGCACCGTGGTCCGGGCGCTGGAGGGCTACACCCCGAACCTGGCCGGGCATCGCCGCGACCTGGCGCCGGTCTACTCCCTGATGATCGTCACCGAGCCGCTGGGTCCGGAGTTCTGGGCGCGAGCCGGCCTGGCCCGGCGGGAGACGTTCACGGACGAGCGGCGCATGGTCATCTACGGTCAGCGGACCGCCGACGACCGGCTCGCGTTCGGTGGCCGCGGGGCGCCCTACCACTACGGTTCGCGGATCCGGCCGGAGTACGACCGGGTGCCCGGAGTGTTCGAGGCGCTGCGGGCGACACTGACCGAGCTGTTCGGGATCGATCCGCCGATCGCCTACCGCTGGGGCGGGCCGCTCGGCATCCCGCGCGACTGGATGCCCTCGGTGGGGTTGCGTGACGGCATGGCGTGGGCCGGGGGCTACGTCGGTGACGGCGTCGCCGCGGCCAACCTCGCCGGGCGTACCCTAACCGATCTGATCTTGAAAAAGGACACCGCGCTGACCACTCTGCCGTGGGTGAACCACCGCTCCCGCCGCTGGGAACCCGAACCGGCCCGCTGGCTGGGCATCAACGCCGGGCTCAAAGCCACCGCCCTGCTCGACGCCCTGGACCGCCGGTTCACGCCGGTGGGCCGCTGAGCGGCAGGCGGACGCAGACGACGGTGCCGGCCGGGGAGTTCTCGGAGAGTTTGATGGTGCCGCCGTGCAGCAGGACGATGGCGCGGGCCAGGCTCAGGCCCAGGCCGCTGCCGGTGGTGCCGTGGTGGCGGACGTTGCTGCCCCGGAAGAACCGGTCGAAGACGCGGGCGTACTCGCCGACCGGCATGCCGATGCCGCTGTCCGCGATGCACAGGTCGGCCACGGTGTCCTCGGCACGCAGCGTGACGTGTACCGGGGAGCCGGGCGGGCTGTAACGGACCGCGTTGGACAGCAGGTCGTCGACCACCTGGCGCAGCCGGCCGGCGTCGGCGGGCAGGTGCAGTTCGGCGGGCAGTTCACTGACCAGGGTGAGCCGGTCGCCGGTGTGCCGCAGGGTGGTCACCGCGTCGGAGACCAGGGCGACCAGGTCCACCTCGTGGATGTCCAGTTCCAGGTGGCCGGAGTCGAGGCCGGCCAGGTCGAGCAGGGTGTCCGCGATCCGTTGCAGGGCTGCCGCGTTCCGGGCGATGGCCTGCACCATCTGGTCCACGTCCGGGTCCAGCCCGGTCTCCTCGGCGAGCAGTGTGGCGTTCGCGGTGATCGAGGTCAGTGGGGTGCGCAGCTCGTGCCCGATCAGGTTGACGAAGTCGGCCTGCGAGCGGGCCAGCTGACGGGACAGGCCTTCGGCGCGGCGCTGGGCGACGAAGATGCCGATCTGGGCGGCCACCCCGTCCAGGAGCACGGTGAGCAGGTCCGGTTCGTACTCCTGGGTACCCGCGTAGCAGGTCAGCACGCCCAGCAGGGTGCCGCCGTCCCGCACCGGCACGGCCAGCGCGGTCCGCACCCCGCGTTGCAGGCAGATCTCCACCCGCTCGCGTTCGTGGCTGGTCCGCAGATCGGGGCTGAACCCCAGGTCGGGCACCCAGATCGGGCGGCCGCTCTCCCAGACCCGGCCGGTGATGCCCTGGCCGCGGACCGGGGTGTGCCCGAAGAAGCCCTCCGACTCCAGGCCGGACGAGTCCCAGTGCCCGGCCGCCTGCAGCAGCCCGGTCGCGTCGTCGATGACGAACAGTTCGGCGGACGGCCAGCCGAGGGTGGCGGTGACCGCACGCAGCACCTCGGGGGTCGCCTCGCCGATGGACCGGTGCATCTTCAGGACGTGCTCGACGGCGATGTGGCAGTTGCGGAACCGTTCCACCCGGCGCAGGGCGGTCACCTCGTGGGCGACGGCGACCGCGCCGAGGCGTTCGCCGTCCGGGCCGTCGATCGGCTGGGCGCTGGTGTCGAAGACCCGCAGCCGCTGGCCGGGCCGGCGGATCAGCACGTCCTCCCCGTCGACCAGTTCGCCCTGCAAGGCCCGGGTGAGCGGGGTCTCGGAGCGGGTCATCGGCCGCAGATCCGGGGTGGTGAACAGGCGGTGGGCGTGGTCACCGAACTCGGGCGGCAGCGGCCCGTCCAGGCCGAACCCGGCGATCTCCCGCATCGCCCGGTTGGCGAACACCACCGTTCCGTCCCGGTCGCACGCCATCACCCCGGCGTCCATGCTCTCCAGCAGCGCCCCGAGGAAGGCACCGTTGTCGAGGAGCACCACCATGAAGTCTCTACACCGTCAGCGGCAGGTCGGCCGGGCAGTGGTTGTCGTCCGCATCGTGCCCGTGCGGGCCGACCGTGACCAGTTCCGTCATGGTCGCGATCAGCTGGTCGTTGGGGCACGGTTTGAGCATGATCGCGCACACCTGTGCCCGGCCGGCCCGCGGATCGCCCGGCTGCAGGTGACCGCTGAGGATCGCGATCGGCACCTCACGCACGTCGGCGTCCGGGTGTGCCCGGATCGCGTCGATCAGCTCCCAGCCGTCCATGTTCGGCATGCCCAGGTCGGTCAGCACGATGTCGGGACGTCGCTCCAGGATCGCGTCCAGGGCTGCCCGTCCGTCCGATGCGCGAAGTACGTCCATTCCGCTTCGCTTGAAAACCCTGGCGAGTACCAGGGCGATGTCCTCGTCGTCCTCGGCGATCAGCAATACGGCCATGTCAGCTCCGTCGGAAGTCCGTTATCCCAGCATGCGCCAGTCAGGCGCCCGCACGTGGCGAATACCGGACAATTACCCGCCCTGAGGAAGACACACCAGGAGAATCAGCTCCTGTCGGACCGTCCCCGGTCACCCAGCCTGCGGCTGGGGTCGGTGCTGTCCGGCGGCGGGTCTGCGCCGGCCCCGAACACCCCGCCGGCCTGGGCCGACATGATCAACGGCTTGCGGGCGGCGGCGCCGGTCACCCCGTTGAGGATCCCGCCGGTCGCGTCGTGGTTGCCGGGCAGTGAGGGCGAGGGGGGCGCCGACGTGCTCCTCGGCCGGGGTGCCGTTCACCGGCAAGCTGTCGATGTCGTGGCCGCGAGTGATCAGCCAGATCCCGGTCAACGCCGGGGACACCACCTACGACCCGCTCCTCCCGTACGGGTGGGGTCTGCGCACCGGGAGTCCCGACGGTTCTCCCCGGACCGCCGCCATCCTGGCCACCGTCTCGGGCTGCGCACCGGCGGGCTGGCAGGCGTTGTTCGCCGAGGCCGAGCCGGCCCTCGACAGCGGCGACGCCCCGAGCCGGCAGCCTGTTCCGCCGGGTGTCCTAGCCTGGCGCAGTGACGATCATCGAATGGCGTGCCGGTGACCTCTCCGTGCTGGCTTTGAACGACGCCACGAGCGTCTACGACCGGCCGCAGCGGGAGATCTTCCCGGGTGCCACCGAGGCGGAGTGGCGGGGTGCCGGAGACGAGCCGTGGCACCTCGACTTCCGGTGCTTCCTGGTCCGGGACGGGGGCCGGGTGATGCTCGTCGACACCGGGTTGGGGCCGTCGTCGGACTGGTCGCCGGAGCCGGGGCGGCTGCCGGAGCTGCTGGCGGAAGCGGGCGTCAGCCCCGGGGACGTCACCGCGGTCCTGCTCACGCACCTGCACACCGACCACATCGGCTGGGCGGTGGTGGACGGTGTGCCGATGTTCCCGGCGGCGGAGTATCTGTTGCAGCGGGCCGAGTTCGACGCGGTCCGGGAGCACTATCCGTGGTTGCCGGAGACGCTGACCGGGCCGCTGCTGGAGCGGGATCGGCTGCGGCTGCTCGACGGGCGGACCGGGCTGTGGGGTCCGGTGACCGCGCTGCCCACGCCGGGGCACACGCCGGGGCACCAGTCGGTGCTGATCAGTTCCGGTCTTTCGCGCGATGCGGACCTGGTCCTGACCGGGGATGTGCTGCAGCACGCGGTGCAGTTGGTGAACCCGGCGATCGGCTACGACCACGACGCCGACCCGGAACTCGCCCGGGCCACCCGCGCGGCGCTGCTGGCCCGGGGCGGCGTGTTCGGCGCCTCCCATCTCACCGAAGCATTCGTCAGGGTCCGGTGACCGTCACGTCCGGCCCGGCAGCCACGAGAGCCCGGTTCGGTGACTGCCGTACTCGGTCAGGCGATCACGGGGTTCGGGGTTCGGGGTTCGGTGACCATCGCATTCGGCCCGGCGGTCGCGGGTCGGCCCGGGGTTCCGCCGG
>DATMVU010000067.1:0-6649 GCA_035562875.1 Actinoplanes sp.
CGCGGTCATCACGTACGTCGCCGAGGCCCGTGATCGTGATCAGGGCTGGTCGGCGGCGGACGTGGCGGCCTTCGGCACCCTACTCACCAAGGTCATCTGGCCCGGCGGGAACACCTATCACGCCTATGTGGACGGGACCGGCACCGACAACGGCTGGTGGTCGGACGGGTTCGTGAAGCTGGGCCGCTACGACCCGGCCGTGCAACTGCGGCTGGAGGGACATCAGGTGGTGAACGATCAGTTCGCCGCGAACATGGCGCTCAACGCCCGGCTGTTGCGGGCCTGAGTGCGAAGGGAGCACACCATGACGGCAACGCTGCTGGAACCGGCAGCCCGCGAGTGGAAGGAGACGCTCCAGCACGTCGGCCACGACATGTACCACGTGCCGGACTATGTCGTCCTCGACGCCCGGCTCTACGGCGGCACCCCTGCCGCGTTCCATTACGAGCGGGAGGGGCGGCGGTTGCTGATCCCGCTCATCCTGCGGGAGATCCCGGATTCCGGTCTCAAGGACGCGATCTCGCCGTACGGCTACCCGGGTCCCGTCAGTTCGACGTCGGATCCGGCGTTCTGGTCCGAGGCCTGCGCGGCCTTCACGGCAACCTTGTCCGAGCTGGGCGTCATCTCGGCGTTTCTCCGCCTGCACCCGCTCCTGCCGGCCCCGGTTCTCCGGGAGCACGGGAGACTGGTGTACCACGGTGAAACCGTCTCGATGGACCTGACCGTCTCCGAGGACGAGATGTGGAAACAGACCCGGGCCGACCACCGCAACCACATCAACCGGGCGAAACGCGCCGGCACCGAGATCGTCTTCGACGACTGGAGCAGGCTCGGCGACTGGGTCGAGGTCTACCACGACAACATGCGCCGGGTCGGTGCCACCTCGTACTACTTCTTCACCCGTGAGCACCTGGAAGCCCTGCACGACGCGGTCGGCGACCGGATGCACCTGGTGGTGGCGCTCGAAGACGGCGAGGTGGTCGGGGGCAACACCTTCTTCTCGTACGACGGGATCGCCACCGGTTACGTGTCGTCCACCCGGCGGGCCCCGAAACGGTACGCCGACGAGCTGCTCTACGACTCGGTCCGGCGCTGGTGCAAGCAGCGCGGCGACCGGGTGTTCCATCTCGGAGGCGGCAAGGGTGGTGCGAACGACTCGCTCTTCTCGTACAAGGCCGGGTTCTCGATCGGCCGCAACCCGTTCCACACCTGGCGCCTGATCGCCGACCCGGCCGCCTATGAACGGCTGGTGCGCGAGCGCCGCCCGGAGGCCGATCCGGCCGACCTGACCACCACCTTCCCGGCCTACCGTTAGGAGCCCGCCATGCGGATCACCTGCGTCGGCGGCGGTCCCGCCGGCCTCTACTTCGCCACCCTCGCCAAGCTCGCGAACCCCGGCCACGAGGTCACCGTGCTGGAACGCAACCCGTCCGGCGTCACCTGGGGCTGGGGTGTGGTGTTCTGGGACGACCTGCTCGACGACCTGTTCAAGTACGACCCGGTGAGCGCGCAGCGGATCTGGGACGCCGCTTGCAAATGGGACGAGTACGAGGTCCGCGCCACCGGCAAACCCACCACCCACCTGCCCGGGTACGGCTTCAGCATGGGCCGGCACCGGCTGCTGGAGATCCTCGGCGAGCGGGCCGCCGAAGTCGGCGTGGACGTCCGCTACTGCGACGAGCTGACCGATCCGGATCAGTTGCCGCCGGCCGATCTGATCGTCGCCTGCGACGGGGCCCGCAGCCGGATCCGTGAGGAGCACACCGAGCACTTCGGCGCCGAGGTGGAGATCGCGAAGAACAAGTACATCTGGCTGGGCACCCCGAAGGTGTTCGACACGTTCACCTTCGGTTTCGAGGAGACCGAGGCCGGCTGGGTGTGGTACCACGCCTACCCGTTCAACGGCACCACCAGCACGTTCATCGTCGAATGCACCCCCGCCACCTGGGCCGCGCTGGAATTCGACACGCTCGGCGCCCAGGCCGGCTGCGCCCGGCTGCAGAGCATCTTCGCCGCCCACCTGGACGGTGCCCCGCTCGTCGACCACCGGGCCGAGGTCGGTGGCACCGGCTGGCTCAACTTCCGGCGGATCACCGCGCAGCGCTGGGACCACGGCAACGTGGTGCTGATGGGCGACTCGGCGCACACCACCCACTTCGCGATCGGCTCCGGCACCAAACTGGCCCTGCAGGACGCGATGGCACTGGCCGACGCGATAGCCGCCGGGGACGATCTACCGGTGGCCCTGGAACGCTACGAGCACCGCCGTAAGGCAGCGCTCGCCCCGCTGCAACGGGCGGCGCGGGCCAGCAGCGCCTGGTTCGAGCGGATGCCCGACTACGCCGGACTGCCGGCCCGGCGGTTCTCCTACGCGCTGTCCAACCGGCGCGGCGAGTACCCGACGTGGCGGTACCTGCTGCACATGGCGAGCCAGAACGCGATACCCCGCACCCTGCTGCGGTGGACCCTGAGCGCGCGCCGGTCCAGCCGGGCCAGGCGCCGGGAGACGACCGAGTCCGTGGCGGCGGGCCGGGCGATACCCCATACGGCATGAACGAAGGGATGACCGATGGCCGAAGGCGCCCTGCTGGAACCCGGCGACCCGGCGTGGGCGGACGCGTTACGGCGCGTCCACCACGACGTCTACCACCTGCCGTCGTACGTGGAACTCGACGCCCGCCTCGCCGGGGGCACCGCAGTCGCGTTCCGCTACGACGAGATGGGCCAGGTGTTCCTGCTACCACTGGTGTTACGGCCGGTGGAGGGCACCGGGTTACGGGACGCGATCTCCCCGTACGGGTATCCCGGCCCGGTCAGTGACGTGCCGCCGTCCGACACCGGATTCTGGGGCCGGGCCGTCCGGCACCTGGCCGCCCTGCTGCGCACCCACGACGTGATCAGCGTCTTCGCCCGGCTGCATCCGCTGCTGCCGGTGTCGGCCGCCGCGCTGTCGCAGACCGGGACCGTGGTGCATCACGGGGAGACGGTGTCGGTGGATCTCACGCTGAGCCCGGACCGGCTGTGGCAGGACACCCACCGAACCCACCGCAACCAGATCAACAAAGCGAAACGGGCCGGGGTGCAGATCGTCTTCGACGACTGGGACCTGCTCGAACCCTGGGTGGAGACCTATCACGCCACCATGCGGCGGGTGCACGCCACCGGTTTCTACTTCTTCGACCTCCCCCATTTCGTACGCCTCCGCAAGGCTCTGGGCGAGCACGTCCACCTGGCCGCCGCCGTCCACGAGGGTGAGGTGCTGGGCGGGAACCTGTTCTTCGCCTACCGCCGGATCATGCAGACCCACCTGCAGTCCACCCGGGACGGTCAGATCTGGTGGGCCGACAAACTGCTCTACCACGAGGTCCGGCAGTGGGGTCAGGCCGCGGGCAACCTGGTCCACCACATCGGCGGCGGGCTCGGCGGCTCGGACGACTCGCTGTTCCGGTACAAGGCGGCGTTCGCGACGGGCCGGCAGGACTTCCACACCTGGCGGGTGGTGACCGACCCGATCGGATTCGAGAAGCTGGCCGGCACACCCACGCCCGAGATGATGAGCGGACGGTTCCCGCCCTACCGCTGATCCACTCGGTAGTCGCTGACCAGGCCGGCGAGGATGTCCCGGGTGCGGCGCAGATCCTCCATCTGCGCCTCCACCCGGGTCAGCTCCGCACCGAGGCGGGCGGCCAGCCAGGGCGTGCGGGCACTCTCGTCGGAGACACACGGCAGCACGTCCTTGATCGTGACCGTGTTCAGGCCCGCCGCGAGCAGCGTCTTGATCAGGCCGACCCGTTCGATCGCGGCGTCCGGGTAGTGCCGTTGCCCACCCGTACCGCGGCTGCTCGGTTGATCGTCACCGAAGGCACCCTCGCCGGGCATCCCACCGCCGGTCACGAGACGGCTGTCCCACGGATGACCGCGGGCGCCGCCGAGGACGGCTGGCGGCAGGTCACCGGCGCGCACGGTTGCCTGCTCGACGAGTTCCTGTGGCCGGAGACCAACCACCGGACCGACGCGCGCATCGCCGGCGATCCGGGCGAGCTGGAGCAGATCCGGACCGTGCTCGCCGACGCCGGCGTCTTCCACGCCTCGCAGCGCCGCTTCTGGGAACCGGCCTTCCCCGGCTCCGCACTGAACCTGGCCGCCGGCGAATACGACCTGGTCGCCGCCGGGCGGATCCTGCTCGGCAACCCGGCCTGGGCCCGGCTGCCCACCGAGGACCGGCTGTCCGAGGTCGACGACTATGTGAAAGCCCATGAGGAGACGTACCACTGATCCACGACTATCGTCGCTTGCGTGACCTCTGCGCTCCAGCCCGAAGACCCGCGCACGCTGGGCCGCTACGCACTGATCGAACGGCTCGGCGAAGGCGGGATGGGAGTCGTCTACCTGGGTCGCGACCCGGACGGCACACTCGTCGCGGTCAAGGTGATCCGGGCCGAGTTCGCCCGCGACCCGAACTTCCGGGACCGGTTCCGCAGCGAGGTCAACCGGGCCCGTGAAGTGCCGGCCTTCTCCACCGCCGAAGTCCTCGACGCCGACCCCGACCACGAGCCGCCGTACCTGGTCGTCGAATACATCGACGGGCCCAGCCTCGCCGATGTGATCCGCGACCAGGGCCCGTTGCGCGGCGGCAACCTGCACGGGGTCGCCGTCGGCGTGGCCACCGCACTCGCCGGCATCCACAGCGCCGGGATCGTCCACCGCGACCTGAAACCCGGCAACGTGCTGTTCGCCCTCGGCTCCCCCAAGGTCATCGACTTCGGGATCGCCAAAGGAGTCGACGCCACCAGCAACCACACCCAGCCGCAGCAGATGGTCGGCACCCTGTCGTACATGTCGCCGGAACGCTTCAACTCCGGCGACGTCACCCCCGCCGCCGACATCTTCGCCTGGGGTGCCGTCGTCGCCTACGCCGCCACCGGCCACAGCCCGTTCGCCACCGACAACCCGGTCTCGACCGTCGGCCGGATCCTCACCGAGACACCCGACCTCACCGGGCTGCCGGCGTCGCTCGCTCCCGTCGTGGGCCGGGCCCTCGCCAAGGACCCCGGACAGCGGCCCACCGCCCAGGAACTGCTCCGGGAACTGACCGCCGGGCCGTCTCCCGATACCGTTCCCCTCGTTTCCTCCACTGCTGCTCCTGCCGCTTCTTCCACTGCTGCTCCTGCCGCTTCTTCTGCCGCAGCTCCCCCGGCTCCTTCACCGGGTCCGCGCAGCCGGCGTCGTGTCGCCATCGCCGTGGCTGTCAGCACCGTCGTGCTGGCCGGGGTCGCCGCTGGTGTCTGGGCGTCCGGCCGGTCCAGCTCATCCGGCGCCACCGGCTCACCTGATCCCACCGGCTCGTCAGTGGTGAGCGCCCCATGGGACACCGAGACCGAGATCTTCGACCCGTTGCTCGCGCCGGCACTGTGGCAGCCCTATCAGAACGACGACGGCACCTGCTCGTACGACGGCGCTCTGGTCCTGCAAACCGCCACGTCGATCGAATGCGACTCCGGCCCGGACCGAGCTCTCGCCGGCGACATCACCATCGGGGTCGACGCCGAGATGAGTGCCGGCGCCTGCACCAGCCTGTGGTTCCGGTGGAGCGCCGACGGCGAGAACGGCTACTCCGCGATGGTGTGCGCCGAATACGTCTCCGTCCAGATAAAGAACGACGGCAAGATCGCGCACACCGAACTCCGCAGTGTCGACGACGGCACCCTGACCCGGCTCGCGATCGAGGACGACGGCCCGCACCCGATCACCGTGCAGGTCACCGGCGACGACGTCACGGTGTCCGTCGACGGCCGGGAGATCATGACCGCCGACCTGTCCCTCGGCGACCCCGCCGGAGCCCGGCACACCAGCGGCACCGTCACCTTCGGCGCGCTCACCGTCAACGACCAGCCGGTCCGGGTCACCCTCCGCAATGTCCACATCACACTGTCATGAACCGGCATCAATCGGGTGTGCGCGCGTGCCCTCTCCCCGGCGCCCTGAGGATCCTCGGTTTCTGGGCCGCTACCAGGCCCTGGCCAAGGAGGCGGCCCACCGGCCCAACGCCGCCACTCCTTACCCAGATCTTGGTCAATCACCCACCGATTTCGATGGTCGCTCAACCAAGATCGGCAGCCCCACCCCCGACCACCCCGAACCTTGGTCGATCGACCACCGATCCCGGTAGCCGCTCGACCAAGATCAGCAGCCCCACCCCCGACCACCCCGGATCTTGGTGGGTCGGCCACCGACCGACCAAGATCCGAGCCCAGCGGGTACAGAAGCGTGCCCAGTGGACACAGAAGCGAGCCCAGCGGGCACGAGAGCGAGGTTGACAGGACACCGGATCAAGGGCTGACATGTGCAACCTGCAGCAATCAAGCAGAGTCTCCAGGGCGCAGGCGGGGGAACCCGATGAATCATCGTGCGCCCGGACCAGCGTCGTGCGGCCGGACCAGCGTCCTGCCACCGACCACAGCGGGCGAATCCCCAGCGGAAGGGCAGACCCTGACCGCGGAAGCTCTCTAGCCGCCGGGCCAGCTCTCCCCGTAGGCAACAACACGCCGGGCCAGCTCTCCCCGTAGGCAACAACACGCCGGGCCAGCTCTCCCCGTAGGCAACAACACGCCGGGCCAGCTCTCACCGCGGGCCACGGCACGCCTGTCCC